>NVWB01000228.1 GCA_002733575.1 Blastopirellula sp.
CCCTGGCTTGGAGTTTGTGGAACTTTGCTCCGACAAGTGGAAGCTTGCCAAACTTTGGCAACAGGCCGGTGTGAGAACGATTCCTACACTCCTTTCATCGGAAGACCATTGGAAGTCGAGCCTTGGTGGAACAATGGTTGTTAAGCCGCGATTTGGTGCTGGATCAGAGGACATCTCAACCTACGAAACTTCAGACATTGGTGATTTGAGCGATGATCTCATTGTTCAACCACAAATTTCCGGAACGGCTGTCAGCATTTCAGCCTTAGGTACTTCGGGTAGTGATCAGGTTCATTTCTTTCCGCCCAGTCAGCAGTTAGTCTCTGCCGAGCAAAACTATGCGTATCGTGGTTCAAAATGGCCGCTAGACGAGCCGCGTATACAACGGGCACTCAAGCTTGCCAAAGAAGCGTTGGCCCCATTACCGCGGTTTGATGGCTATGTAGGAATCGATTTGATTCTAGGCCATGATGAGACCGGAAAAGATGACGTGGCGGTCGAAGTCAATTCTCGTTTGACCACTTCTTACCTGGGGCTGCGGCAACTGTGCCAGCAAAATATCGCGGCGGCAATGGTTGATTTAGTGCAAGGCAAACGTGTAGAACTACAGTTTACGGAAAAGCCGTTAGAGATTTCTGTAGACCACGACTGCTAAACTCAATCACACCCAATTTAGATCAAGGACGAACATGTCTGTTGTTGCGATTGATATCGGCGGGGCCAACATCAAACTGGCCAACGCACAGGGCTGGGCGTACGCCAGTTACTTTCCGCTGTGGCAGAAACATGAACAACTGGCCGAAGAATTACTGCGACTGAAGGGCTTAATGCCCAAATGCGATCATCTGGCCGTGACCATGACCGGGGAACTGGCCGATTGTTTTTCCTCGAAAGTCGAAGGCGTTCAATTTATACTGGATGCCGTTGAATGTGTTTTTGATCCAGCGCAAACTTCGATCTATCTGACCTCAGGCGAATTCGTTTCGGTCAGCGAAGCTGCCAGCCGCCCCTTGGAAGCTGCCGCATCGAACTGGCATGCGTTAGCCATGTATGCGGCCAGATTCGTTCAAGATAAAGATGGCCTGATGATCGACATCGGATCGACATCGACCGACATTGTGCCTTATCGAGCAGGCCAACCGATTCACTTGGGCAGCACCGACACCGAACGTCTACTGGCTGGCGAGTTAATCTACACTGGCGTCGGACGAACCCCACTTTGCTCGCTGACCGATACGGTGGAACTAGCCGGAAAACCTTGTGCGGTGGCCGCCGAGTTTTTTGCGACCACCGAAGATATCTATCTGGTTCTAGGTCGAATCGATGAAGATGCAGATAACCTCGGCACTGCCGATGGACGACCGCTAACCCAAGAGTTTTCCGAGGCCAGAATTGCCCGCATGGTATGTGCAGATCGTGATCAATTAGGCAGCAAGCAAATCAAACAACTTGCCCAGCAGTTTGCCACACATCAAACCAAGCGAATTGCGAATGGATTGGGTAAAGTGTTAGAAGAGCATTCACTACAACCAGAGAACATCCTCGTCTCTGGGCATGGGCGTTATGTGATTGATTCGGTTCTCGCAGATTTTAATTTATTGGACATAGCGACCAATGATCTTGCCGCCTTGGCAAACTCCGATGCCTCACGGAGCGGACCAGCTTATGCGTTGGCCGTGCTTGCAACTGAGTATCTTGAATCAATGCAAGGATAATCCACCGTGGCAAAACTACGTGTAATCAAACTGGGTGGCAGTTTATTTCAGTTGCCTGATCTGGCAACCAGGTTGGTGCAATGGATTGAACAACAGGCTCCTCTGCCCTGTTTGGTGATTGCTGGTGGGGGAATGTTTACCGATGCAGTCCGCCAGCTTGATCAACAGCGTTCGCTGCCGACACCGATTTCACACGATCTGGCGATGCGATCGATGGGTTCCTCTGCTCGCTTAATCGCCAGTGGCTTAGGCAGTAAGTGCGAATTAATTTCAGAAATCGAGAAGTATCAGAGAGTTCTAAAATCGGTAGCAGAGAAACACTGCCAAAGCGGTATCTTTGTGTGCGATATCTATGAATATTGGCATCAGCATTTCATTGACCAGTACGGCAATGAACTTCAACTCGATTGGACATTGACCTCCGATAGCATCGCAGCGTTATTGGCCGATTTTTGGGAAGCCGAAGAGTTCGTGTTGATGAAGTCTTGTGATTGCAGCTCTTCTCACGACTACCAAAGTTGGGCCGATGCCGGAATGGTGGACCCTCAGTTCCCAGAAGTTGCGAAGCGATTACAAGCAATTCGCTGGGTGAATTTAGCGAGAGATGCTTGATCTTGTGTAGGTCAGGCTGTGCCTGAGATTGAAGCAATATTGGTTTTACAATTCATGTCAGGCACAACCTGACCTACGATCTCTTGATCACCTATGTCCACATAGAAGCACATAAAAAAAGGGCCCTCCCAGATAGGAAGGCCCTTTTTAATTACTGCTTATGGAAGAAGTGAGGAACTTAGTTCCACCACCAAGTGCTTCCCTCTGGTGCGTTGTTTTCTTTACGCAAGGGTTGCATTGAGACAAGTTCAGTCGAGTTGCCTGCAATTTCCCAGGAATTGATATCGACACCACCTGAAGCGGTGATAATCCATTCTTTTCCTTTTTTCACCATGCTGCATTGTGTGCCCACGCTTTTTGGTGCCGGATATCCTTCAAATTTCAATGCGCTTGTTTGGCCTTCGATCAGGGGAAGTTCTAGACCTGCTTTTCTGTCCAATCCTTCTTTTTTGATCAAGGCAGCAACCACACACATGTCCATGATGTTTCGCAGGTCACCAAAGACTTTGTCTTTGCCTGAGAGTTCATCATAGTTGTCGGTCATTTTGTCGGCCCATTTTTGAGCGATGCCACTGGTTTTACCCGTTTGTTGAACTTGACCATCTTCAGTGATGAGCTCGTCTTCAGTCATGGCTTTGACACCTTGACCACGAATTTGCCAAGCCATGCCATCTGCACTACGAGCCAGTGGTTCGTAGTTACATGCCAACCACCAGCGTGGAGACATGTTCGTTACGGCACGAGCCGAAGGAAGCATGTTGATATAACTTGGAATTTTACGAACAGGGCTTTTGTCGAGGTTCATCGCAATACGTTTCATGCGATAATCGGCAGCAATCAAGACGCGAGCAAAATGGCTATCTTCTGGAACGCCAGTCAATGAGATCTTTTGCTGACCCATTGCTTGCTCAACATTGTATTTCACGCTTGGGTGAAATTGTTTGACCGTGTTCAGATAAGCTTTTAATCGTTGACGGCCTTCGGCGGTAGGATCAATCGAACAGGTGATTCCTTGTCCGCTACGTGCGTTGTCAACCGTACGAAGTGCAACGACAAGGTCTTCTAGCTGAAGCACAGGACGTCCGGTGGTGATACCAACAACATTGCCTTTTTTGTCAACAGTCCAACCTTCGCCTGGTCCGGCCAGCACGATATCGTTTTGTTCTGGATAAACAAAAACGTATTCGATACGCTGAAGACCGGCCAAGTATTTGACCTCATCAGGCAGAACGCCTTGATTGTTGTCCATGGCATGCTGGATTGCAGCTTCAAGACCTTTGAGAGAAACTTTACGCATCGATGTTGGGGCATTCAGACCACCAGGCACCTGCTTCATTGCTTTGAGCAAAGAGGCACTCAGGTTTTTCTGATCTTGAATACTTGGGTTTGCCACAACGCCTGAAGCATTGATTGAAATTCCCCCGACAGATCCTGAACGAATGGTAGATACTACTCCGGCAAAAGCCGACTGAGATGCACATAAAAGTGCGACTCCACAAACGACAACAGATAGTCGTGTAAGATAGTTGCTCACACTATGACTCATTGTGAAACTCCCGAGGAACAATACTTATTGATTGTTACCAAAGTTGGATGAAAAGCGATTATTTAAGCAAAACGCTAAGTGATTGTTGACCAAAACAGACGATCTTCGACAACAATAAAGGTGTAAATTGTTATGCAGACAAACGAGTCTACCAACTAACCATAGTTCCAGATAACAATATATGCAAGAATTGAGACACTAAGTTACCTGAATTCTATGATTTTCAGGAGTTCTGGCTCTTCAGCAGCCAGGAATCGCATTGAGAATTTCGCCGATTCACCCTACTATTATGGCAGTTAGAATTAATCTTGCTGATGCCGAAACACCTAAAATAACGTCGTAAGGTGTTTAACAGAAGCGGTTTATGTTATATTTAATCCCGATTGGAATAGCGGTTCTTGTACCAAAATCATCGTTAGTGAGTTGAATGGTCGCATATTTGATAATTCGTGAAGGATCGAAGTGGACAGATGTCTTTCGGCTTGTCCAGGGACATACTGTGACGATCGGTCGTGCGCCAACCAATCAGATCGTGATTAAAGATGACCGCTGTAGTCGATATCATGCTGAGATCTTTATGTCTCAAGGAGACTGGGTCATCCGTGATCTAGATTCACGCAATGGCTCCTTAGTGAATGAAGATCCCATTCGAGGAGATTATACGCTGAAAGCAGGGGATGTAGCGAAAATCGCCAGTATGCAGTTGGCCTTTGTTCACGATCTGGCGGCCGCTTTTCCAGATGGAACCACCAGCAGTGAACACATCTTTAAATCGAGTGGAGACTTAGACGAACTAGCAACCGAGGGAAGTAGTGAGCATGTGTTGGACATTGCCGAACCCACCACGATTACGCATCGTCGAGGTCAGACCAAATTTCTTAAACCGGAAATTGATGAAACCATAGATCCTTCTGGTATTCCCAAAGTAGGGCATGCGGCAACTCGACTTTGTCAAATTGCCTTTGAACTGGCAAATCAAGTCGATGTCACTGCCGTGGCCAATTTATCGCTCGAAGGGCTATTTGAAAGCACGATGGTCGATGCCGGCGCCGTGCTGCTGCTGCCGAGAGCATTCCGCGGAGTCGCAACTGAAAAAGATTTGGAACTGATCGCCTCTCGAACTGACAAATTGCCTACCTATCACCGTATCTCACGATTTTTGGCCAACACGGTGCTCCGCGAAGGCGAAGCGGTTCTGGCTAGAAACGTCATGGACGACAGCCGGTTTGGCAGCCGCGACAGCAAAGGCGATATCCATGCAACCAGCGTGGTCTGTGCTCCGATTCGTCAGAATGGAAAGACGGTGGGAATTATTCATCTCTATTCGAGCGATTCCAATCGAATCCCAGGCCCTGATGACCTCGAATTTACCTTGGCCGTGGCAGATAACGTGGCACTGGCGTTAAAGAATTTAGGCCGGCAACAAGAGTTGACGGAAACGCTCTCTCAGTCTCAAGTAGAAATCGTTGAACTTCGGAAGCGATTAGGGGCTGAAAGCCAAATTATCGGTAGTAGCCCTTTGATCTATGCCGTCCACGAGCAAATCGCAAGAGCTGCACCGAGCAGGGCAACCATCTTAATCGCAGGCGAAAGCGGAGTTGGGAAAGAACTTGTCGCCAGAGCGGTTCACTTTTCTAGTCCTAGAAAAAATGCGCCGTTTATCTGTATCAATTGTGCTGCACTTTCTGAATCACTGCTTGAAAGTGAATTATTCGGGCACGAACGGGGTGCATTTACAGGTGCTACAGAACGCAAAATAGGAAAGTTTGAAGCGGCCCATGAAGGGACGTTAATGCTCGATGAAATTGGTGAATTGAGTGCAGCCATTCAGGCCAAGTTTTTACGCGTTCTTGAAGGACATCCTTTTGAACGAGTGGGCGGCAACGAACCAGTCCAGGTAGATGTCCGCGTGATTGCCGCGACGAATCGTAGTTTAGAGCGAGAAGTAGAACAAGAACGCTTTCGCCGAGACCTCTACTTTCGTCTGCGTGTGGTCGAAATCACCGTGCCTCCGTTGCGCAAGCGACCGGAAGATATTGTGGAACTGGCCAGCCATTTTCTACAAAAGTTCAATTCCGAGACCGGTCGAAAACTACTTGGGTTTACACAGTCTGCCTTGGATCACATGAAAACGTATCGCTGGCCAGGGAATGTGCGAGAACTGAAGAATGTGATTGAACGTGCAGTGCTTTTGACGCAGTCGGAACGCATCGGAATCGAAGATTTAGCACTGTCGAATCTGGCCACCTCGGGTGACACGGCTGAAATATCGGCCCACATTTCACAACAGTACGAACCTCTGTCGTTGGCAGAAATGGAACGCCTGCACATCTCGGCCACTTTAGAGGCCACGAGTTGGAACAAGAGTAAAGCGGCCGCGATCTTAGGTATTGAACGCTCGACCTTGGATCGAAAAATTCGTCGATACGAAATTCCGGTGAAAACCTACATTCGCAAGTGATTGTGCTGGTGTTCTCTGTTTTGCGCGAAACACTTTGATTCCAAGTCGCTTGTATCGATTTGCAGGGTTATCCTATTCGCCTGCTGTTGAGTTCGATGTGTTTACGACAATCTCTAGCTTTATGATTGTATTCTCACTTATTACTAACCCATAGTTACGAGTCCCACCAAGTAGGGCGTATGCAAAAAAACCAAGTTGAGGAAACTTGGCATCTCTCCCGAGACCCATTTATCAATCGAAAGAACACCCACCATGGCCACAGCAGAGATGAGCGGAACAACAAGTTTCATTGGTGTTGAAGACGCACTGACTGATGCAGTGATTGAATCGGTTACCAATGCTTTTGACATGTGTGGTATCAAAACCAAATGTGTGGGAGTCGCTGCGGTTCCGTTACAAGAAAAAGGACTGGTCACAGGGATCATTGGTGTCCACGGAAAAGTATCTGGGTTTATCACAGTCAACATGGCCGAACGAGTTGCCATTAGTTCGGTTGAAGGATTATTGCAAGAGTCTTACGGCAAACTGACTTCGCAAGTGGTCGATGGTGCCGGTGAGATTACCAATATTATTGTCGGTGGAATTAAATCAAGACTGTCGAAAACACCCTGGGGGTTTCAAGGCATTACTGTTCCATCGGTCATTGTTGGTGAAGGCTATCAAATGGCATTTGCGAAGGGCCTTGATTTCTTAAGTGCCACCTTCGAGCACGATGATCCTGAAGCTGTGATGCTGGAAGAACGACTTGTAAGCGTCAGCATGAGCTTCCTCAAACTATAATCTTGAACAACGATGCTGCTGAACCTAGTCTGACAATTAATCTTGATCATGCCGGCGATACAGTTTTTCAAGCCGTTGTTTTGATGTGCCTAATTTGTACTGGAGTAAAATTCTCCAGTTGAGCAGCGTCTGACGTACGACCCCTTGCTGTTGCCAACGTCTTGCATTGACATACACCGGCCCAGGCAGCAGCACCGGCCAACATCTTTTCCGCATCGATTGCATTAAGCGGTAGTCTTCCATAAAACCTACGGGAAATGTGCCCTGTTGCTCAAATAGCAATCGACTGACAAAGATGGCTTGATCTCCATAGGGCAGCCCTAGCCAGCCGATTCTCAGCGCGTTTCCGATTTCCAGTAATCGATAACTGAGCCCTTGCGCTTCAATGCGTTGTCGCATTCCACCACAAATAAAACGTCTTCCGCTGGCGGCTTGGAGAATCTGCTCGATTGATTTTTTTGATAAGCGACAATCGGCATGCAGGAAGAGAAGAATATCGCCATCAGCCTGCGCTGCCCCTAAGTTTTGCTGAGCCGCTCTGCCTGCTGTCGAACTGTAAATCTCTGCTCCGGCTGCTTGGGCAAGTTCGATTGTTTCATCGTTACTTCCTCCATCGACCACAATCACTTGATCGGCACTCGCATCCACCGCCGATTGAACACAGGCACCAATCTGCTGCTGTTCGTTGAGAGCCGGAATGATTACCGAGATTTTCACAGTGAGTTCGTAATTGTGTAGGTCAGGCTGTGCCTGAAGAAATAATGGTTTTGCAATTCATGTCAGGCAAAGCCTGACCTATGATCAACTCATGGTCACAAGCAGCGGGGATTCCGTTGTAACATAAAAAAAGCATCCAAAGCGAGTCACCTTGCTTTGGATGCTAATTGAACTGAAAATGTTTCAGATAGATAATTACTCAGCCGGTAAAGAAACAGGCTTCGTAGTGGGCTCTTCTTTTTGATCTTCTAAGGCACGCTTGATCAAGGCTTCGACGGTGCCTTGACTTTGGGCACCGATCAATCGCGTACGGAACCAGCCTTTTTTTGTTTTTCGATAGAGGACCAATTGTGGAATTGAACCGCCAGACATTAACTTGTTGGCCAATTCAGGTTGGGCATCGGTATCAATTTCGGCATACGCTACGCCTTTGAGTTTACCAGCACGAGCCAAAGCGGGCATGGTTGATCGTTTCATCGAAACACAGCCAGGGCACCAGTCTGCACCAATCAAAACCAACATGGGCTTGCCTTGTTCGGCAGCTTTAAACGCCGGGGCGTAATCATAGGCACCAGGAGCAAGTGTGGCAGTGTGTAACAAAACGGCGAGAGTGACTCCGAGCATTTTCAAAATCCTTGTGTGTTGAATTGAGCCTAAACTGCCTGATCAGAAGACCCTTCTTAATCAGCAAAGTTTGACAGGTGTTTGCACAGTGGGTACTTCACTGCGATGGGGTTATGTGGAAAGTGGAAATCAAGATGAAGAGGCGGGAATTCTACATTCAGCTCTAAGGCTTTAAGAAAGCCTTGGAGAGGGTGATCCTTCACGATCACATCCCTGCGTTGAACTGAATTAAATCTTGATACGCTCCATTTGACGATTCACTATCATAGATAGCGATGAATTCAGTTTACAGAGATTACACCAATGTGCAAGCATCCCGCATTTCATCCAGTTTACCCAGTCAATACAGCTAGAAATTAACGCCCCTTCCGTTGAGATAATAAGGGGCAATTGAACTCTGCTCTCAGAAAAAATCGTTGCTATCGTAGTAATTTTCGCTATCTTGAAGAGAACTAGGTTGATAGCCGACAAAATGTTAAAATAGAGAAGTACCGATTGCTCATTTCAAGCAATTTTCTCTTTTAGCGCAATACCCTGTTTTTTTTTGGAGCAACTTGGATGCAGTTAAAAGTGGGCTTAGTTGGTTTAGGAAACGAGTGGGAAACTCGTCATCGTCCTGCACTGCTCGCATTATCAGACCGATTTCAGGTTGAATTCGTTTGTGACGAAGTTACGTTGCATGCCGAGGCGGCTGCTCGCCAATTACAAGCCAACCCTGTCCAAGGGTTTCGTCACTGGATTGCCGAGAGCAATGTCGATGCCATTTTAGGCTTGTCTCCACAATGGTTTGGTGCAGCCCCATTAATCGCAGCTTGTGACCACGGCAAGGCCTTCTATTGTGGATCAGTGCTTGAACTTTCTTCTCGAAACGATCAAGACCTCCAAAACTTGGTCGATAAGTCGGGCATCTCTTTCATGGCCGAGTTCCCCAGGCGATACGCACCTGCTACGACACGGTTAAAAGAGTTAATCGCAACCCATCTAGGTCAACCGCAAATGGTATTTTGCCACGAGCGTATGAAGGGCCCTGTCAATGGTTCAAGTAAACCAACTCGTACTCCAGCTTCAATCCGCCAAGTGGTTGCCGAACTGGCAGATTGGTGCAGTTATGTGATCGGTGGCAATCCATCTTCCGTATTGAGTGTTGAATATTTCAATCGAGATGTCCCAGCGGAATTAGACTACCAGATGATCAACCTTGACTTTGAAAGTGCGGACGAACAACGGAATTCTATCACCGCACAAATTAGTTGTGGTAATTATTTGAAATCTCACTGGCCGGAAGCTGCTTCGTTTCGCACACCAGCCGCATTGCAAGTTTGCTGCGAAAAGGGAGTGGCATTTATTGACCTGCCCTCTTCGCTCATCTGGTTTGATCAAGCAGGTCGGCACATGGAGTCACTAGAGCATGAACGGCCTGTCGGTGAGCAACTGTTATCGATGTTTCATCGCAGCGTGACCAGCCTGGTCCGCAATCGTACGTGTTTAGCCGATATGAATCGTGCGTTGTCTATCTTAGAAGGTGCAAAAGAGAGTGTCGCAACTGGCTCACGAATTCAGTTATGAAATGTTACTCGGCACTAGAGTCTAAACTTTGTAGCTCTTCAATCCACAAGCGGATTTCATTGTCGTACTCGCTCGCCAGATCGCCTTTGATCAATTGACGTTGAAACGGCGATGCTCCATCTGAGTCAAGATCGGCATTTTCTGCACTTTGAAAACGCCGGGCAGGGTCAGGTGCTACCAAGCGACGGCAGAAGTTCATCAACAACTCATTACAGGCAACTTCTTCCGGCATCAACGAAGAAAGTCGCTGTGCTAAAAATCGTTTTGATTCGAGCAACTCTTGATAATTTCCGATGCCGCCAAACAGAGAACGGCCTGCCAACATTTCAATCAACACATAACCCAAACTGGCCAAATCACTTTGAATTGTCGATTGTTTTCCCTCAAGTACCTCAGGTGCAGCATACGCTGGCGTACAAGATCGCTCATCGGGTGGCGAAATAATTTCAAACGCAGAACCAATATCAATGAGCTTAGCGGCACCAGTTTTGGTCAACATAATGTTGGATGGCTTGATGTCGCCATGCACAATCCCAGCACGATTGAGTGCACCGAGTGCAGCCAGGCAGTCACGCACAATGGCCACCGCCACGCCGGCTTTGAACCGAGGTTGAGCCGGACCTTTGGTTACAATCACTCGATTGATATAATCCCAGCGATTTTGATTCACTTGGTCTCGAATTCTTTCGACCATGCCGGGAGTAGCTAGTTGCTGAAGATCGTAGCCATCAACCCATTCCATGACCATCACACGGATTTGATCTTTATCGAGAAAATTATGGATCTCAAGCAAATTGTGCTGTTGAATTTGAGCAACCTGGGAAGCAACATGGGCCACCCGTTTCATCGATTCATTATAACTCTCTAAGCTATCAAACCGCTCCGGCGAAAAGACTTTGAGTGCCAGTGGAATCGTAAAGCTATCGGCACCACGTCTTTCACTTAAAAAGACAACACCTTGCCCACCAGAGCCAAGAATTCTCTGCAATCGATAATGCTCGGTCCAGCTAGATCGTTTTGAAGCGATCAAGTGATCGTAGCGTTGCAATAAATCGTCAGGGCACTTTTGCTCAGGCTGCTCGTTATAAGTACGCGTTAAGTTGAGATTTTGCTGAGTCGTCGTAGGCATTAAGGGAACCTTATCACTCTCAGGTGACATCGGATCAAATGGGTTGGAAGGATCGCTGGTCATGTCACAAAATAGACTGAATGATAAAGGTTGAGTCAGCTATAAGTCTAGTTGATATTAGGAAGGAAATTTAGCGACAAAGGAATCTACAGAACAAGAGATAAATGCTACTCCCAAGGTTCACTTGCCGCATTGTACCCGAGGATTGCAAAGTAAGGCAGTGCTTAGGGCATATTAAAGTATTTTAAAATACCGAGTGCCGAATATTCACGAAGGGGTAGTATTTATTGCTGGTATAAATGGCATCTTTTTCAGTCCCGAAAGGGATGTCATCGTGTAGCCAGGGGATTTATCCCCTGGAGATAAAAGACCGAAATAATCTAAGCCCCGGTCAGGGGCGATATTGTTTCGATGAGCCCTTTTAACAGCTACAAATCATTACTCGACGTTTGTGATATCGCCCCGCTGGGGCTTTGGGGAGTTGAGAACTTCGGCTCCAGGGGATAAATCCCCTGGCTACACGATACTGTCCCTCCGGGACAGAAGGTTTTACAGCAGAATAGAGACTTTTAAAACGCTCTACGGCCTCCTAATCGGAAATCCGAGTTCCTTATCAACTAAATTCACTAAGGGTTTTTCATCGAGAAAAGATTTTAAGTTTTGGCAAAACAAATTGGTAGCATCATCGTTGCGTGTTTCCCCTTGGGCTCCTACATGTGGAGTAATGATTACATTCTCCATCTCCCATAAAGGGCTTTTCACTGGTAGCGGTTCCACTTCGGCCACATCGATTCCGGCCAGTGCAATTCGCTTCGATTCGAGTGCATCCACCAGATCGGTTTCTTTTACAACTTGCCCACGTGCCACATTGATAAAGATAGAACCGGGCTTCATCTGCTCGAACATAGCCGCATTCATGATGTGCTTCGTCGAACTATTGAGCGGCAAACAAAGGATGACAATATCCGATTCATTGAGCAGCTTCGGCAATTCATCGGCCGCCCACAGTTGATCGACTTCGGCTGGGCAATCGTAAGGAAATAAATCGGTGGCAATGATTTTCACTTGAAATGGAGCCAGGATTTGTGCCAATCGCCGGCCGTTGCCACCCAAGCCAACAATGCCCACCGTTTTGTGATGCAGGTCGAGCGTTGGACGACGGATGTATTCCTTTTTTTGCTGTGCTCTAAAGAACACAGGCAACGAGCGAATACCGCCTAACAGCATGGCCATGGTTTGTTCGGCCACTTGATTGGCAAACAAGCCAGAGGCACTCGTGACCGGAATATCAGAGGCAATTACCGGCGGAACCAAACAATGGTCCATGCCAGCGGCTGAAGATTGAATCCATTTCAATCGCCCTTGATCAACCACTTGCTGCCAAGGCACCGGAACTTTCGCGTGCCCAAAGTAAATATCGGCTTCCAGAATGGCCTCGGCAATTCCTTCTTGCCCGGCATTGATAACTGTAGCATCAGGAGCAATGCTTTGAATCTGCTCGATATGATGAGGCTGGCTTTGATAGCAAAGTACGATGTTCATAATTTTTCACAAAAGAGTCGGTTGATGCAGGTGGTTTCAATCCTATTTTATGGAAAACGGGCGATTCGCACTATGAGGGGAAAGAGAGGGTTAAGAGTTTGAGAAGAACTGATTAATCAGATACTTTGTGAACCTTTGGTGCATGATTCCCGTCTATTGATCGAGATCGGAGGCTAGACCGGTATCTATTTATAATCTCAAGCGCGAAGCGTGAGCGAGGAGGAAGCACTATTAAACTTCATCCTCGCTTACGCTTCGGGTTGAGATTGGAAAAAAATTCTCAAGCGTATGAACACTGGGTGCCCCAGCTATTTTGTGTCATACTGCGGTGAACTGATTTTATTGGACCCGGATACCATGTTAATGAACAATCCCGCAGCTTCAGAGCCTGAAACTGAGCAGGTCGCCTCTTGGTGGAGGCGCGAGTGTGGCGTGCGCGAAGTGTTGTTCATGGCGTTGCCGTTGATTATCTCCACCGCATCCTGGTCGTTGACCATCTTTGTTGATCGGATGCTTCTGCTGTGGTACTCGACCGAAACGATGGCGGCCGCACTACCAGCAGGCATGCTCCATTTCACGATGATCTGTTTCCCTATCGGGGTCGCTTCGTACATCAATACGTTTGTGGCCCAGTACCATGGCGCCGATCAACCGAAGAAGATTGGCTTGGTCTTAGTGCAGGGTGTCAAACTCTGCGTGTTATTCATCCCTCTGTTTTTGCTGAGTATTCCACTTGCAAACTGGATGTTTATGTCGACCAGCGATCCCAGCTTGGTAGGGCTCGAAACGCTTTACTTCACCGTGTTGGCCTATGGAGCTGGTGGTTCAGTCTTGGCAGCCGCTATGTCCTCGTTTTTCACTGGTCGCGGTAAAACCAAAATTGTGATGATCGTCGACAGTAGTTCCTGTTTGGTGAATCTAGGGTTGGATCTGGTGTTGATCTTCGGCTACTTGGGATTTCCTGAAATGGGAATCGAGGGAGCCGCTTGGGCCACGGTAGCCAGCCAATGGTTTAAGGTAATTGCTTATGGAGCCATTATCTTGATGCCCCATAACAGGCATCACTATGGAATCACCGATGGGAATCGCTGGGACTGGGCCATGATGCGGCGGTTGGTCCGTTACGGAACCCCGAGTGGAATGCAACTGTTTCTGGAAGTCGCCGCATTCACCATTTTCTTGCTGATGATGGGCAACCTGGGAACGGAAGCCATGGCAGTAACCAGCCTGGCATTTAGTATCAACAGCTTTGCATTTGTGCCGCTGATTGGGCTAGGAATCGCCATCAGTACGCTAGTAGGAAGAGAAATAGGCTCAGGCAACACCCCTAAGGCGGCCACCGCAACGTGGTCAGGCTGTGCGATTGCCTTGGTCTACACAGGGCTGATGGGCGTGCTTTACTTAGTGATTCCCGATATTTTTCTGATGGCCCATAAATCAGGGATGGACCCAGCAGAGTTCGAAAGCCTGCGCAACACAACCGTAGTGCTATTGAGATTTGTTGCGGCCTACTGCATATTCGATGCGTTGAACCTCGTTTTTGTGAATGCGTTGAAGGGTGCCGGAGACGTAACCTTTATCATGATAATAAGTTGCGCTATTTCCATTGTTCAATTGACCGCAGGCTGGATTGGCCTAAATTGGCTCGATTTCGGGCTATTTGAGTGCTGGTGGCTGATCACAGCCTGGATTTTTACGCTCGGAATCACCTACCTATTTCGCTTTTTACAAGGGAGTTGGAAGCGTATGAAGGTGATCGAACCCCATCTGGTTTAGCCCATTTTTTTGCCCAGTTGCCAAGAATTGCCGAAGCGTTCTTGGCGATTGGGCAATTTCTGGCAATAATGGATAGCTTAAAGTTTATCATCCCGCCTAGTTAGGCTTGCGGATACAACACTGTTACACACCTTTGTCCGTTACCTGCTTGATTGCCTTCGCCTTTCAAATGTGAAGGCAATTTGCTTCTTTGAGGAGAACGACCCCTGAGTACTTCGAAATACAAGATCGGTGTGCTGTCTGTCGTCATGATTATTGCGCTGCGATTGGTGATCGGTTTTCACTTCTATAAAGAAGGCTCGAAGAAAATCATCAGCGGCAATTTTTCGTCCGCTGGATTTTTGCGTAATGCCAAAGGGCCCTATGCCGAGAACTTCCGTGCTTTAATCAACGACATCGATGGTAAAGAACGACTTAATATCGACAACGTAAAAGCCCGCTGGGCCCTGTACAATCAACAGGCAGGTGCCACCTTACGACTTGACGAAAACGGCATCAAGAAAGCAGAGACCCTGTTAGCGGCGTATAGCGCAAGATTAGAAATCTTCTTCGCCGAAAACCAGGAAGAGATGGATGAATACTTCGATGAAGTCGAACGCTGGAATAACAAGCGAGAGAATAAAGCAAACTTAGAATTAGCTTCACAAGCCGATCTTATCTTCGCCAAAGACAAAGAACTCTTCGGCAAACTCAACGGCTGGACTGCTCAACTGTCTAAGACAGAAGCCCATTTTATTGAAGATTTAAACGGATTGCGGTCAACCGAGAACCCTCCATCCAGGTTCACTGTATCTAACCCGAATACATCACGAATTGATGTGATTGTGACCTACGTGGTATTGGGTGCAGGAATCTGTTTATTGCTAGGATTTGCTACACGTCTAGCCTCTCTCACAGCCGCTGGGTTCTTACTTCAAGTTATGGCCTCGCAATGGCCGGGTGCTTATGGAGCCGACCCTGTTTACAACCAATCAGTCGAAGTCATCGCATTGCTGTTTTTGGCCGCCGTTGGTGCCGGGAAATACGCAGGCCTCGATTATATAATTTATGGACTATGTTGCAAATGCTGCAAACGTTGCAAACCATCCGCTAACAATACAGACGCAAACAAGACTGGGAAAAAGTAATGAATCTCACGCCTGAAGAAAAACTCGTAGGCCAACAGAATTACAACGAAGCTCTTGGAGTTTCTCGTCGCGATTTCCTCAAAGGGGTCATAGGTGCCGGTGCGGTTTCTGGTGCCGGTCTCGGAGCCATGTACTTTGGCTATTCCAAGGTCGCAAACCCCGTTCGCGTTGGCGTGATCGGAACCGGCGATGAAGGTAACGTGCTAATTAGTGCGATCAATCCTGATTACGTCCAAGTCGTCGCAATCGCCGATATTCGGCCCTTCAACATCCATCGTGCCTTCCATGGCGATCATGCAAGCACTGCCGCATTAGCCGCACGCCGGGGCTTAATGAACGTCTACGGCTGGGATACCGAAGAAGAAGCACGCAAGCATGTCAAAGTCTACACCGAACATTATCAGGACATGCTAGATGACCCTAATATCGAAGCGGTCATCTGTGCCTTGCCGTTGTTCCAGCATCATGAAGTCGCCATGGCGGCCCTCAAAGCGGGCAAACATGTACTGACCGAAAAGCTGATGGCCCATACCATTGAGGAATGTAAGGACATGGGCCGCATGGCAAATAAGCAAGGTTTGCTTCTTGCAACCGGCCATCAACGCCATTACAGCGTGCTGTACGATAACGCAGTCAACTTGCTGCAATGGGGCCTACTAGGTGAAGTCCATCACATCCGCGCCCAATGGCATCGTGGTAACTTGCCTGGCTCTGACAGTTGGCAACAACCACTTCCTGGTGGCGAAGTATTTGCCGATGGCAAAAAGTTTGATTACATCGAACACTCGATGAAGGATTTCATTAAAAAAGCAGCCAGCCCTGATTATGACCCAGTGAAATCTGCTCAATACAAAACACTGGCCGCTCAATTCACGGCTTGGAATGAAGATCGTCATTTGGACCCAACGCCTTACGGTTACGAAAGCCTGGCAGAACTTTGCCGCTGGAGACTTTGGGACAGAACCGGGGGCGGGCTAATGGCCGAACTCGGAAGTCATCAACTAGATGCCGCTTCCATCTTCATCAGTTCACTTCGCAAAGATGGCAAGAAGGCCCATCCGCTGAACGTCCATTGTGTTGCCGGGCAACATATCTTCCAGAAAGACCGGGACGCTGACGATCATGTCTACTGCATGTTCGAGTTCCCAGGTTCTGGCTACGAGAACACTTTCGATGTCGGTTATTACGATGCCCGAAACGATGTGGGTTCGTTTGAAAGCAACGCCAAGAAATACTTCAGACCCGACAAAGATTGGAAGTCTGGAAGCGCAGGCGTTCCTTCCTACGAAGACGACAACAACAAACGCGTGGTTGTCACCTATTCTTCGATCAACGGAAACGGGTTCGGCGGTTACGGCGAAGTCGTGATGGGCACCAAAGGTACGTTGGTCCTCGATAAAGAAAAAGAGGTCTTGCTCTACAAGAGCGGAACCGCCAACAACACCAAGCTGTCGATCAAAAAAGACGACAACGGCCCAACCATGGACACCCAGGATTCTAGCGGTGGCGAAGCGGCCGTCGCCCAAGCAGCCGCAACTGGCCCTGTCAGCCGTGGTTACACCGAAGAAATCGAACACTGGGCCTATTGCATCCGCAACCCTGACCCAGAAAACATCCCGAAATGCCATCCCGAAGTCGCAATGGGCGACGCCGTGATCGCACTAACCGCTCGCCTAGCATCCCAACGAGCCAACGCCGGCCTCGGCGGTTTCATCGAATTCAAAGAAGAATGGTTCGACATCAACAGCGACGCGACACCAGAAGAAGATTATAAGATCAGCTAGGGTTAATTTGGCTGGTTAGACAAAACGAAAAAACACCGATCTTTTGATCGGTGTTTTTTTGTTTTCTTGTGGCGACTGCTGCAACCCATCGTTAATGTGATTCATCAATGCCAATCATGTCCGCACCATAAGCATTGTTGGGCTTTGGGCGTAAGGACAATTTCATCACAAGCAGGGCAACGGTTGATAAAGATTTTATCAACGAAATCATGAACTATTCTATCGCAAGTCGTATTGCGAAATTGATGATGTTTTTTGATGAACTCATCGAGGCATTCCAACTGGTCTAGCGTGACAGCCATATCTTCAAATCCTTGTTGCTCAGCCATCTTGTTAGCTCTTTCAAGCATGAACGCTTTCATTCTAAGGTGGTCAGTGGTATAGGCACTTTGAATCCAGAAGTAAATACTTTGCCGTTCGCGTTCTTGCTCGGTCATTAGGTAGGAATAGTGGTCCCAAATGTATCTGGTTAGGACTTGATCCTCATAGAATCTCATGCGAGTCTCGATACTTTTTTAAAGTTTTGTATGATGAATGGTCTACAACAAATAATCCTCCAACCGATTGTAACGCCCGTAAGAAACTGATTCAATCGAAATGCACTCAACAGAATTCGTTCACACCCATTCCTTCTTCGCGCTTTCGAGGCTTAGCGTGAGAATTTTTTTTGAACCGCAAACCACCTCTCCTCACAGCAACGCCCTAGCCAAGATTGACTTTTTCCCCATTGGGCAAGGGCAAATCTTTGAGCAACAGGTTGCAGTAGATGGGTAGCGGGCCGGAGATGTTGCTGCGGCCAAAGGTAAAGGGACGCACCATTTTATGGACCTTGTCAGCCCAGGCCGGTCCGTCGTGCTCGTGCGGGTTGTTGGGGCGATAAGAGCTTTCTGCCACTTGGGTATCGGTCATGGTGGCCAACCTTTCCATCAATCGCATTCCCTCCCATTCGCGTTTCAGTACCGTAAGGAGCACTTCGACCGGCACGCGACCATGGAGCGGAGCGTAGGTGAGATCCAGCAAGTAGTCGACCAAGTGGATGGCCGCTTGCATGTCTTGGCCATGCAAAACTATTTGACCGCCGGTCGTCTTGCTGTTTTCACACACGATGCTGGTGTCGGTAATCGTTTGGGCAGCGTGCTTCTCGATGGCCGCGTCGCCTTGCTGCCACGCGATGACAACGCGGCGGTCAGCCACTTTGTCGGGCATGGCAACGGTGCTGAAGATCGCTTTGGTCTCTTCGGTGATCCGCTCGCCGTATTGTCCGCCCATCTGGCCTCGCGTGCGGTACTCGGCGCGGACCATTTCCATCGCCAACAGACGGCAAGCACGCTTGAGTGGCCAGGGTGCATCGGGCGAAAGATAAATCTTCGGTTTGCCACGGGCCAGAAGTGCCAGACGGTCACTTGAGGGGAACAGTTGTTCGATATCGCCGACCAGTTGGGTATCCTTCGCCACGGTCAAATAGCGATAGTAAGTGGAGATCGAGGCAACCATGTTCTGCATCTCGGCTTCGAGTGCCTTCTGAAAGGCCTCGGCGTCGACAAAGCGAATTGGCCGACTCTTGGAGAGTACACTTTGGCGGTCAAGAACGCTCAGTGCGATGCTTTCGACTTTCCAGCGACCGTAGAACTCGCGATCATAGGTCGACCAGTTGGTTGTGTCAGGAATCCCGTCAGTCGGGTAGCCATCGGGGTACGGTGTAAGCGGATGGGTTTGATCGAAGAAGGCGTGCATACTGCCTACGAGATCGCGGTCGACAAGTTTATCCCAGGCTTGGCGAAAGACGGGAGGCGGCGTGATCTCGATAGGATAATAGCCTTGGGGCGTTCGCTCGCCAAGCGGCAACCAATAGTCTTGCACACCGGCGGGCAGGAATGACCAAGGGCCGCGACCCGGCTTGCCTGGTTCGAGAATGTCGTCTTGCTTCCGTTGGAGCCAGACGTCCGCGTGGGCGATGCACTGGCTGTCGCCAACGTAGTGGGTTCGGGCCGAGGCGAGCAGCAGGGCCTTGTTGATTTGGCCATCGCGCAAGTAGCGAATCGCTTCGTGCGTATAGAGCATTCCGGCCATTCGTTGGTTTTCATGACCGACCGGTTGATCGCGCATGTAGTCAGGCCAAGAGCCTGCTCGACAGGCTTTCCAGTTCGAGCGGAAGGGCTCAGGGGCTATCTGGGCAGCGACGAGGGCAGCCGTGTCGTGTACGTGGGGAGCCGTTGCGGCATGGGCCGTGCGTCTGGCCAGGAGCCCAGTTCCGTAAGCTGCGGAGAGCCCGCAACCTGCGTGAAGGAAGAACTTACGACGAGTCAGATTCATCTGGGATTTTCCATTTGGATTCAGGCTGGAACATTTTCAAGCATTGAGTGTTATCGAGTTTAGTATCACGCCCTCGCAGAGTCAAGTTTTCGTGATTTAAACCAAATACCCATTCAGCGTTCGTGGTTTCTAAACCTAGTAACTTTTTTTCCTTCAAATCTTCTACCACGAAAGACACCAAACCCACGAAAAAAGTGTGAAGCAAAATCGTTCGTGGTTTTCGTGCATTTCGTGGCAAAGAATCTCTTCTTTCCTTCTTTCCTTCTTTCCTTCTTTCCTTCTTTGCGCCTTTGCGCCTTGGCGCCTTT
>NVWB01000229.1 GCA_002733575.1 Blastopirellula sp.
CTACGAGACTTTTTAGAAGCCATCCACCCGGCAATTACTTAGAATCGATAACCGCCACCGAAACCAGTGAAGAAATCGTCGGACTCATCCGTAAGGCCCATTCCGAGGCGAAGATCGATGACGAGATTATCGGTAATATAATGGTCAATTCCGATGTTCAAGATAGAAACAGAATACTCTTCTGCCAGCCCATCGGAGAAGACTCCATACCATTCGGTATATAAGACATTGGCTTCAGTCAGCTCAAAACCCAAAACGGCAGACTGGCTCCACGCGTTGAAGTTATCCACGCCAGGATGTTCTCCGACCAATCCGAAATCACCGAACCCGTTTGAGCCATAGCCGGTTGAACCAGCGAATGTCATGCACTCGGTTAATTGCCACTGGTAAATGTAGTCTAAGCCAAACTCTGCTTTATCTGTAGAAAATGTGTCGCCTCCGGTGGGTGCGGTTCCACGAATCTCTAACGCGCTGGTCGGCAGCCAGCCATACTCTGGTTGCCTGGTCATTTGCAATTTGAGTGCATAGCGAAGGTCTTCTGAACCAATTCTGTTGGGTTCATCTTCAATAATTGACCAAGCGTAATCCCAACGAATGCGAACCTCAATATCTTCACTAACGCCCCACCTCAACATCGTCTCTGGTGCCGTGTAGGAAGATTCGGTTTCTGATGCGTTGTCTTTATAGAAGTACGATAATCCACTTTCAATTTGGAAGACCCCACGACCAACCGTCACCGCCGATTGAGTAAAATCATGCCGCTCGGTTTCTATTCGCTCTTCAAACGGATCACGCTGGCAAGACCTGCATTTAGTGAAGTCATCACAAAATTCAAAGAATTGCCCCAATGAGATCGAGGGACTGAATAAAACGATTCCAACAATGAGTGCCAAAAGAGATCGCTTCATTTTCACACCATTCTCCACAATCTCGATAACACTTAAGCATCACCTACAGGAACATTCCTATCTATTTCTTCGGCCATTCATGCCCTAGGGGATAGGCAGCACACTGGCAGAAGGGTTATCGTTAAATTCGCTACAGTTTCAACGAACCGAGAATGAATCACTTGTTGATTGGTGCTAAGAGGCAATTATTTGCTCGTATTACTGACACTTCTCGGTGAACTCCACCACTTTCACCGCTAATCAATGTTTGCCTTGCACTTGGAAGCATTTTTCAAGTGCATTTTTGTTCACCATAAAGTCCTTCAAAAGATATTCTCACGCCAAGGCGCCAAGGGTTTTGCTTCACACTTTCTTGGCGGCTTTGAGCCTTGGCGTGATATTAATTTGATGGTGAATGAAGTTTAGTTCCCATTGTCTTTAGGTTTAGTAAGATAAGGGCGATGAGATTTTCCTTTTCTATCGAAAGAAACGTGAAGTTCTCTCCAAGGTTTATTATTGAACTTTATTTCTGTGACGATCTCGAATTCTGAAATGCTAGAATGAATCTCGTATTCTGAATTAACTTTTGCTAGTAAAGCTCCCAACCCGGTCGCTAGTTTCTTTCTCTGATCTGGAGATTTTGTCGATAGTTCATAAAACAGAGATAAGAATTTTAGATTTGGTTCAGCATGGCTCGGAGAAAAGCAGTAGCGAAAATCATCTCCTGACTTACTTGAAGTAATGCAAACAATGATTTTGACATGGTGAGCATAATGGTCATAATAATTAAATTCTGTGAGAAAGAACCGTGTCTTGGGAAGAAACGGTTTAAGCTCAGGGACTTTAATCAGTTCGATAGGTGTGTCTTTGTTGTAGGCAAAACCGTAGCTTATACGCTCCCCTTTTTGATTAATTTCAAAATCGTCGAACTTGTGCGACAAATAAAGTCGTACCTTTGCTAGATCATTCTGAACTTTTTTGGTCTCTGTTTCTTTAGGTTCTCCACTATGAGTCATTCGCACTGGAACTACTAGCATCAGAACTACAACAATTGCTATCATTAATCGCATCGAGTTTCTCCGTAACAATGATCTGTCAAAACCGTCTCTATTAGATGTACTTTTCACTCTCCGTCTTCATTTAGAACTAGTCAATACTTGGAGCATGTGACTTGCCATCTTTATCGAATTTAAAGTGAATCACTCTCCAATGTCGATCATGATGCCGTAATGAGACGGCAGCTTCATTTTCTATATCGAGCGGACGAAGTTCACTCTTGAAGGTGATCTTTGCCAGTAGATTTCCCAAGCCTGTAGCCAGTTGTTTTCTTTGATCGATGGTTTCCGTCTGTATGTTTTTAAAAACATTCAGAAACTTTTGAGAGGGATTCGTAAAAACCGGAGAGAAACAATACCGAATATCGTCTCCTGACTTTCTCGTAGTGATACAAACAATGACTTCAACCTTACGATAACAAAAAATCAAATTATCAATTTCTGTAATAAAGAATTGTGTCTGAGGAAAGAACTCTTCTAGCTCAGGGACTTTGATCAGTTCGATAGGTGTGTCTTTGTTGTAGGCTAGTCCATAGAGGCTACGAGTACCATCTTGATTAATTTCAAAATCGTCGAACTTGTGCGACAAATAAAGCCTCACTTTTGCTAAATCCTTCTGAACTTCTTTGGTCTCTGCTTCTTTAGGTTCACCGCTATGAGTCATTCGCACTGGACCTACTAGCATCAGAACTACAACAACTGCTATCAGTAATCGCATCGAATTTCTCCGTAACAATGGACTGTTAAAACTTTTCTATTAGGTTAATCGATCTTTGGGGATTTACGCTGGGATTGCTCTGGTACAGTCGACTTATATGGGTTGGGCTCATCCTGGTAATAGTCAATGAACTTGCCAGTTCTGACTGCTTTTGGCTTATTGGTCTCATCATTTTTTATTCTGAAACGTCTCTCAAGTAGCACGCTTTTAGAAATCCCTTTCTTATTGAACTGGATTTTAATCGTTCTCCAATGCTTGTCATTTGATCGGAGTTCAATCTTTGCAGTTTCATTTATTGAGGCCGCAGTCTTGGCCTCGCCCTGGGACATCAGTTCAGCATAGAGTTTCCCAATTCCGGTTACCAGTTGAATTTTCTCCTTTGAGCTCTTTGTCGGCAACTGAGTGAACAGTTCAAGAAACTTGCCGTTGGGTGTAGTGTACATGGGCGAATAACTACTGCGAATATCGTGATCCATGTTTTGAGGCGTAACACTCACAACAATGGGTGCATAGAGAAAACAGGTTTGCCCCGTAGTGATTCGCGTAACAAAGAATTTCGTCTGTGGAAGAAATTTTTCAAGCTCGGGTATTTTGACTTGTGTTATTGCTTCTGTTTCTCCCAGAAATGGACCATGAATTCTATTCCATTTTTCTGGGGCAGGGCGTTTTTCAAGTCCGTCATATTTAGAGGTTAAATACAATCGAACTTTCTCAATGTCTTCTTTCTCGGCGCCGCGTGTTGTATGAGACAACATCATGCTAGCAAACAGTACAGAAATCATAACCAGAAATCGCATTCGGTTCCCTCCGAGTGAATTGTGTTACTGAGTGTGATTGAGTCTGTTGTACGGTAAACAGGCGGTTAGGGTTCAGGTGGGTTTGCGACAGTTATGGAACATTTTTAATAAATACGAAAGCGACTCTCCGCCTTAAGTCATAAACCATACCTGATGAGGTTGATCACGAACCAAACAAGGCAGGGCATTGTGACGGCAAGCGTAATTGTAATCGGCAATCGTTTCGTTCGCCCAGCACAGGAGAGCAGCCAAGCAGCAGCAACTAGGCTTGATGGAATAGCGATTAGGATTGCATAAATGCTAAATGGTGGAGAAGTGTCCCCAAACACGAAAAGATGGAGGACAATGGCTGTTGCGAACCAAACAAGGCAGGGCGTTGCGATAACAAGCGTAACTGCAATTGGCAATAGTTTCGTTTTCGAAGCACGGGAGAGAAGCCAAGCAGCAACGAGGCTTGATGGAATTGAGATTAGGATTGCATAAAAGCTAAATGCCGAAGAAGTGTCGCCGAACACGAAAAAATAGAGGCCAATGGCTGTTACGAAATAAACAGTCGCAAACACACCACAAGTTGCGACAAGACTCATCGCGATCAAGTAAGGGGCAATCCGGTGACGGTTGTTTGCCTGATTGCTGTTTGGCGATTGATAAGGATTGTCAGATTCTATCTTATCAGGCAGCTCCCTCTTGTCGCTTCTTAACGAATTTTTGATGGATGTTATTATGACACGTAGGAATTCGATTGGCCCCCAGATAATCATTGTTTCTGCAAAGATAACCAACGGCGAAAACCCCATGTGCCCGGCCATGTATTCGTGAGGTGTTGAAAGTCCCAGGCACACCAAGAAGACATAAAAAATCGCCATTTCACCGTTACCTGTAGGGTAACCGCCGGGAACCATTTTTCCATCATCAAAAAACTGGGAGAGGTATTCGAGCAGAGGAGTCCACAATAATCCAAAAGCGATGAGATTAACGATAACTACAAAGACGAAACAGTATAAAAACCGTTTGATGGGTGGCTTGAGTGTTGGGAGTTTCATAAAACGGTTTCTCTTTTTAACAAACTCTTATTCAAAAGAAATTCTCACGCCAAGGCGCAAAGCCGCCAAGAGTTTTGCTTCACACTTTCTTGGCGCCTTTGCGCCTTGGCGTGATATTAATTTCGTTTGCTTGAGGATTATTTATTACAACGCGTGACACTTGTGGAAATTCAAAGCAACCAAGATGTCTTCTGGTGTGCCACTGGCATTTTGCCAGTGTGTGCTACGATTGATTGATGAGTTCCAAAATTTTAACACAAGTTGATCAGTTTTGCTTCACTCAGTAAGATGGTCCGAGCTGCAACACTGGCAAGATGCCAGTGCCACACAAAAAAGGGCTGTTGGTTGTGTTAGTTTTTGTCAGTATCACCTGCCGTTTAAGCTGCTCTTGCTCTAACGCTTTGGCAATCTCTTCAGGAAATCGAATCCCGGCCATGCGGTTGTTTTTGTAATTCCAGGTTGATTTGATTTGGTTGATGGTTTCTACTTCTCTAAAACCACTGGTTGCTTCACCGGTTCTTTGGGCTTCACTTTCTCCTCTTTCGCAGCAAGTTCTTTTGCGTGTCGTGCTGCTCGTTCCCTATAGCCTAATGATTCTTTGGCTATCCTTGGTTTATTTTCTCTTGACCATTTGACCCAGCGATCATAATCAGCCCTGGTTTTTTTCATGTCATAGCCATGATCGACAAACCATTTCTCTAGTTCTTTAAATTCCGCCTGAGTTTGAGGTGGCCAGTGTTTGGAACGTACCATTTCGCTAAGAAGCATCACTTCCATTGCGTTAGTTAATTGCCGAGTCTGGCAAACTTTGGGATCAGCTCCTTGCTCAAGTAAAAAAACAGCAAGTTTATATTGAGCAAACCATCCTATAGCTCGCATTACAGGGGTATCGCCAAAACCACCCTTGCTGGTTGCATCGATATCGGCACCGGCTTTAAGTAGTAATTTAATATTGTCTTGCTTGTTAATTCCTCTCTTTACTACGACATGCAAGGGGTAGTCTCCAGATTCGTCTGCTAGATTAGGGTCGCCTCCATTTTTCAGGATTGCTTCTAAGTAGCCTTCGGCATGTGCTTTGATTGCCAAATGAATGAGCGAGTCTTTGGGCTCTATATCTTTGGTTCCGTATTTACTTTTGAAAACTACATTAGGATCAGCCCCTGCTTCAAGTAACTTGGTGAATCGTTCGAGCTTGTTATCAGGAAAAGCCCAGAGTAGTGGGGTCATATTGTCTTTGCCAATGGCATTCACATCGGCCCCCGCAGTGATCAGGCGTTCAATTTCCTCTAAGTCATTAGCTTCAATGGCATGGCATAACGCAATGACTTGAGCATCATCAAAGTAATCATCGGCTTGCCACGATGCCCCCAAGCTTCCTCCGTGATTACTGCAACCAATGAATAGCAGTAGAGCGATATTGGCAATTATTACTTTGAGCATGTGATTATCTTTTTAGCCTTGGCGTGATACTAATTTCGTTTGCTTGAGGATTATTTATTACGCACAAATAATTGACAATTCTCGCTGTAGCCTCTGATGGCCTTCGGCCACACCGACGACGTTCCGAATACGTTTGAACCTGAAGCCAAGCCTACGCCGGAATCGTCGGCGGTGTTACCCAATTTTCTTTCTACATCACTACGCGGAATCCGTATCGATATGGGTCAACTACCAACCATAAAAAGTTCCACCCTTTCATAAAACAGCTACTAATCCAACATCCCAGGGCTCATGCCGACATCGACGATGCTGCATGCTTGGATGGGGTCGATGCCAATTGCTCGGGCTTTTTCTAGAAGTTCTTCGCTTTCGGTGCCGGGGTTGAAGAAGACTTGGTCGGCATTCGCGGCTTTGATTTCATTGAGAAGCTTGATGCCGAGCTGGGGTGGGAGGTAGATGCTGATGCGGTCGAGGTGATCAACCGGAAGATCGGCCAGGGTTTTGTAGCAAGTGAGCCCTTCGATTTCAGCGGCCTTTGGATTGATAGGGTAGACTTCGAACCCTTGTTGCAGATGAGCGCGGACTGATTTGTTGCCGAACTTTTCTCGATTGCTGCTGGCCCCGAGAATGGCCACGGTTGGCTTGCTCATGCGGATGTTTCCTTATGGGAGAAAACATCTATTATCTAGAGAGTTCTCGGTAAAGTCCACCGGTAGCTCTCGTTCTTTTGCAGTGCAAAAAAATTCTCACCAAGATGTCTTCTGGTGTGCCACTGGCATTTTGCCAGTGTGTGCTACGATTGATTGATGAGTTCCATGATTTTAACACAAGTTGATTTGTTGTGCTTCAATGTCTCAAGCTCAGTAAGATGGTTCGAGCTTCACACTGGCAAGATGCCAGTGCCACCCGTCGAAACCGTATATCCGGGCGGTTGGCCAAAAAGGCAGCCACTCTACGAGAGATTTGTTAAGTGTAAAAACATTATTTTAGGTCAACCGGCAGCGTGGCCACCGGTTGAGGGACGCCCCCTTCGTAGATGCTGAATTCGGCCCAGACCGGGAAATGGTCGGATATCTCTTCTCCCTCTTTTAGCGTGAGATTGAAGTGACGTATAAAGTCAAACACGCCGCTGCGACCATTGAATTCAACGGTCGCTTGTTTCTGCATGAACAGGTTGTCGTAGCTTGCCGAGCCGCGCGTGTTGGTGAACAAATCGGAGATGGCCCAGCTGATACCAGGGATCGAAGCGAGTTCACCGATGTGATCTTCGTCGGTGTTGAAGTCTCCGAGCAAGATTACATCGTCTTCGTTTCTGGTGTCGTTTTGAATCGCGCGGAAGACATCATCCATCACGTTCATTTCTGTTTTGACTTCATCAGGATCGGTATGCACATTGGCCAAAGTGAAAGTAAACGCTTGCTTGGGATCAGGCCCTCGAACACGAAACCAGGCGACCAGTGGTTCTCGGTGAAGATGATCACCAGGATCAAGAATTGAATAGATCTGGCTGCGGTCGACTTCTAAACTGGCCGTGTCAAAGATGTAGGCGTATTGCTCTGTGCTCTTGGTTCTTCCTAAGCGAGGCCCAATCACGAAATCATAATGGCGATCTGCTTGATTGATCAGGTCAATGAACTCAGGCAGCAAGCCTTGTTCTTTCGAGCGAATCTCTTGGATGGCAACGACATCAAATTGGCGAATAATATGTGCCAAGCGGGCCATGACATGGGGCTTGGCCGCTTTCGATTGACCAAAAACCTCGATATTAAATGAAGCAATACGGATCGTCTGACCAGATCGCTTTACCTGGGGCGGTTGGGGAGTCGTGGTATAATCAGGTTTGTCAGGACCATCATCCTGACCTTTGTCATCCCGCGCAACGATGGTCAGCTTATCGAGCCCTTCGATTTGATAGTTCTGAAAAAAGAACCAGGTTCCAGCACCGGCAATGATTGCCAATATCAACATACTCGGCTTTTTCACCTTAACAGCTCCTTGAGTCGACGCTTGTCGTGCCTTGGTTTGATTGAGAGTTTTTCAAAGTGGGAAATCTAGGTTGCAAACGATAGCGAATTCCGCGAGCCAGGGCCAGATCACCCTGACATTTTGGTTGCACTTTGCACACGATAAGCTTACACTGGCTCAAATAGGGGGGATTAATGCTGTGCAGATTAAGCTGAAATTGCTAGCGGATAGGCTCCGGTTGATTACGATCAGCTTGGTAACCTGTCTGTGTGCGCACAGCTTGATGGCAGAAAAACTATCGATTGAGACGCCCAAACCAGTCGCGGTAAAACCAGCTTCGGTTGACACAATTGTGCTGCTGAATCAAGGACAAATTGAAGGCAAACTATTGACCGTTGACCCTGATCAAACGGTGTATCAAATTCAATTGGTCTCAGGCGGAATTCTCTCGATAGAAAAAGATCAGGTAGACCGAGTCATTCGCCAAAACCATTCCCTAGATGAATACCACCGCATCAGCCCTACGTTCGCAGATACGGCCAAGAAGCAGTGGGAAATCTCGCACTGGTGCAGTCAACATCGGTTAAAAGATTTGGCCATGCTGCATGCCAAGCGTGTAGTTCAGCTTGACCCTAACCATAGCAAAGCCCATGGTCTGTTGGGTAATAGCTATCGGAATGGCGAATGGATTCCACGAGAGGTCTACCTGAAAAGCAAGGGCTATGTCAAATACGAGGGATCGTGGATGTCTCTTGAACGGGCCGCACTACGCGAGATCCGAACGCGTACTAACGAGCGGTATCTTCAGTGGCAGTTTGACCTAATGCAATGGAGACGGGGGTTAGATGATCGGCGTGTCGAAAAGACCAACATTAAATTAATTGAAGTTCAAAATCCAGATGCCGTGCCGGGAATTATCTACCTGCTTGGGAAAGAGGATAACAGTGAACTTCAGGATGCCTATATCAAAGTGCTGGGCAATATCGGAAATTCTTCGGCGATTAACTTTTTAATTTTTAATTCGGTCTTCCAGAATAACGAACGACTTCGGAATTTGTGTTTGAAGCAGGTACTGCGTCATCAGACCCCATATTTCATCCAAAGGTACGCAAGGTATTTAGATCATTATGACAACGGCATTGTGAATCGTGCTGCTTATGCACTGGGCCATCTCAAGTATCGATCCTCTGTGGTTCCACTGGCAAATGCTTTAGTGACAAGACATATAAATGAAGACGCTCTAGACGATCCGGAAAAAAATCCCATCTATTTTCCTTCCAGGCAACCGTTCGGGCATCGATTTGATGTGAAAGGGCCTAGACCGAGTAAGATTCACCTTACCACAGATGGTTTTAATGCCAAATCTATAAATCCATACGGGGTTGTCAAGATAAAAAACCGAGGCGTCCGTGATTCTCTGGTTTACATTAGTGATGGAGTCGATTTTGGATTCGAGACAACTGCCTGGAAATCTTGGTACATCTCGCAACTGACAATCAGGGTTCCCACGATTCGTGGCCGCCGCGATGAATAAGCTTCAAAATTAATAATCTTGAACGGCCATACATTAAGCAAGATGCGTTTGTCTCGTGGAATCCGAAGCCTGGTCGTCCTTGTGGTGCTGGAAAATAGTATCCCACGATTGATCTAAACGGTGCAATGCTTGAGTCAGCGGCACGGCTTTCCACACGCCGCCAGTTTGCTGTGCCAGCCCTAGACGTTCTAGTTTGTGCAGGGCATCGTCGACTTCAAAATCAACGTCTAACCCTGCTTTCTGTTTGAGAAACAGTTCAGCCAAGGCGTCAATCTGTTCAATCGATCGCGTCTCTTCCGGTTGTTGTATCATCAAGCTATAAGCCAAAAGCGCTTCGCGGTATTCCTGAGACTGGGCCTCGTCAAGCAAATGGAATAACACAGAGTCTCCATTGGCAAGGTTCTGATAATAAAGATTCCGCGTTAGATGTAAGTGATATTTTTCTTTGGTGCGCTGATACCCAAAAAATGATTTGACTCCGTACCCAATCGTTCCGCCAACCAACATTAAAACACCATAGACCCCGGCAAAAGTGAAAATAATAACAGCGCCTTTGATTATTTTAAATATCGCGATCACTAGCCCAGTGACTGTCGGTAGAAAAATCTTTCCTTGGTCTAGCAAGGTCATGCAAACACTAGCACCAGGCAGCAGCATATCCACATCTTGTTTCGGGATGTTTTTGAAAAGCTTCATATAGACATTATCAGGCCCCGCGTGATTCGGAAGGTCGGAGTCTTCGTGAAGTTGGAAAATCAACGCCAGGCGTTTATAAATCGGGGTGCTAATTATCTCTTCACGATAGAGATTGGTCCAATGCTTCCGTGTTTTTACGTCTTGTTTTTCACCACGAATATAGACTTCCAGTTTTTCAAAAGTCGAAAAGTCGACTTTGAGATTGACTCCCCACTGGCTTGAAGCCCCGATGGCTTTTTCAATCTCTTCACGATCCAGGCGAATGTAATTACAGCGGGTCAGCAAATCGTCAAACTGCTGAAACAGGGAATCACTCGATGCTTGGATCGACTCTTTGATCAATTGTTCAGAATTCTCTTCTGTTTCGGCTTCGGGATTCGATTGATCTGAGCCAAGCAATAACGCATCGGGGTTCAAAGGATGATAGGCCGCTTTGAGCGAGGTCAAGTGCCGATGCGATTCAAAATGCAAAGTCGCGTCAAGCAGTTCACAGAAACTGGTGAATTGAGACTGGTCCGAAGCTGGAAACTCTTCCAGTAACCACTGATTTAAATCGACCTTGCGCACGGGAATATAATGCTGGGCTCGGCAGACGGTCGCGTCAGAGCTTGCGTCTGCTGTGAGGTGGGTGGAATTTTCCATACTTGTTTGGGAATGTTGGATTACAGATTGTACCTGATCGATGGAATCGGTTTCTATGTTCACCAGACAAAATCCTTCTTGCAGTTGGCACCTAGGGGACAACCCTTATGATAAACTATTTTTCGTCTCTGAATAGATAAATCTTGTGAAGAATAAACAACTTGTTATTCGCCGCTTAAAGGCAATTATTTGCTAGCAATTCGGGTAAATCCAGGCAAGTCACAGGGTAGCCGCAAGAGGGATCGGTTTCGATTGTCACCACTTGTGATCACAAAAAGATGAACCACCAAGGCACGAAGACACAAAGAAAGAAGAATAATTGTGCGATAGAAAACACAACAACCCCGATGCAAACGTAGCTGAAGTCGTTAGACTTCAGAGAACCCGCAATACCGAAAAACCGAATCCGGCTACAGGTTTTAATTTGAGATCAAACAACATCGAAGCATGAAAATCATCAACCAATGGGTACCTTTCGCGTGCCACTGGCTCCGCCAGTGTGAACTGCAAAAAAAAGCTGACTGTTTGAAATAAATCATCACAAGAAATCGGATTCATGCCATTTGATGAGGTTCCGGAATTAGAGAGAAAAACCCAACTCTTACAGCAGTTATTTCTCATCAAAAATCTCTGGTAGATTTCAAATTGTAGTTGATGCCATGCCCAAACACACTTCACATTGGCAAAGCCAGTGGCGCCCGAAGCAGGCAACTACCGGTGGTCAAGCTGCCGGTTCTACGAACAAAACACTCCCGGCCCCGATCTACCCACCATTAAAAAAGTAGACCCCATGTGGCTCAACAAATCCGGCACCCAAACAGAATAACCAACCAAGATGAAGCTCCCAACCCTAAATGCAGGGTGAATACTGAGTGCCACGCGAGGTGGATGAATTTAAAGCTCCATCCACTACTTCTCTATTGGCTTAAAGGGAGACATTTCTATTGTTTCAACAACAGGTGTCTGTACTCGAAGCAAATCCAAACGAACGGCTTCATAAATATCTTGATTGGATAATCGGGAAATTGGCACTTGACGTAGTTCGCCAGATTCCAGCTTCAGAACAACAATTGATTTATCTTTGATCTCAATAAATGATGCTTTTAATTCATGGGTTTCAGTATTGTCTTTCCAAATTCTAATTTTTTGTACGTTGGAATTCGAGGAGGAATTTGTGGCCTTGGCAATTTGAAGCCGCCGTTTCTCCTGTTCCTTTCTCATGTTTTCCATTGCCAACGCTCTTTGCTTTAGGGCCTCTTGTCTTGCTTTTAGCTCCGCCGCAATTCGTTCTTTATCTGCAATTTCTTTTGCTTTGATTAAACGTTCTTCAATTTCTGGTATCGCAATTTTAAAAGCATGAAAAGCAGTTTGGCCGCTCAGGTCCTTTACACTGACGATGATATTCTGAGTCGATTCCTCGATATCAGCAGGAACCTTCCAGCTAATTTTTCCTGTAGATGACATCTTCATCCCTTCAGGAGCAGATTCAAGAGAAAATTCCACTCCTCCTTTTTTAGATTTTACTTCTACCGTGTAATCATACTCTTCTCCAATCTTGGCAGTTGAAGGCGCTTGAGAGGCAACCAAAAGATAATCGACCCCTGACTCTTCTAATGCATGGTCGATGTCAAATTTCTTTACCCGGATTGTATCGTTAGAAAATGGAATTGTGACGATGAGCGAGGCATCGGGCATATAGAAAAACCTTTTATCAAAACCTAATACACGCCCATATGCACTAAGGCTGCGCTGAGTACTCTCAAGCGGAATAGGGGTCGTTAGCAGAGGTCGGTCGTCTCCGAACATATAGACTTTTGCGTTCAACATTTTTTTTACCTGAGGTGCTCCAAACCTTATGCTCTTATCTCCTTCAAGCTTAAAGAAATAGTTCCCTGTAACTGAGGGAATCGTCATCTGGGCTGCGACACTAGAGTTCCCCGTAGGTTTTAAGGCAGAGTTTAATACCTTGTTTCCTGCAATAAAATACTTGGCATCTGCCGAGGGAATTACATCATGATATTCCGGATACATCTGTTCTACTTTGTTCCCAATTAATTTCAGCACCCCAATTTTTAACACATAATAAGCTTCTCCATTGGTAGAAACGCGAATAGGGTTATAATCGCGGAAAGACATATGTGGCTGCCTACCATTGGGCCACTCCACTTTCATGGGTTTCATGGTATTTATATCCATGAACTCAAGTGTGCATCGATCTAAGGCCGAGGTGCCTGTCGAAGTTCGCAGGAGGACAGGCCCTTCTGAACCTGATCCCATTCCTAGATAGTTGATTGAGTTTGAAAACGGAATGGTTATTGTTAAATCTGCAGTGAGGGTATCCAATCGATATCTTGTGACAACTCCGGCTGTCAAACTGAAAACTAAGGCTCGAGTTGCTCCAGCAACCACCATTGTGTTGTTATCACTGGCAGGTAAATACTTCACAATCTGTGTTTGATTTACATCAAACACAGCAATCTTTTTAAGGTCTTTAATGTGCAAGAATAAGTATCTTCCACTTCCACCAACAACGACATCACTAAGAGTTCCAGGAAGCCTAATCTCCATTGATTCACCAGGAAAGTCGCTACGTTTCGTGGTAACAGACTTTGGAGAAGAGGAGTTAGTCGTTGTCGTGATTGCCTGAACCTGATCAGATCCTCCTTGAACATTTAACGTAAATGTTTGGAAGGTTTGCTCTCCAGTTTTGTTTTCGAGTGAAACAATAATCTCATTTTTTTTAGGAGACTGGGCTGATGGTTTCCAACTTAATAATCCAGCCGAACTCAAGGTCATCCCTGGAGCTCCAGCAGCAAGGGTAAAGCTGATTTCCGACTTTGACTTTGCCTTGATTTGATAATTAAGCGTATCCCCGACATTGACCTCAAGTGGAGGTCGAGATGTCGTGATTAGATAGTTGTACTTCGAACCTTTTAAGGCTTGATCAATATCTAGCTTTGCTGCAATTAATTTATCTCCACTATCTTGCAAATGCAAAATTAAATTGGCATCAGGAATTAAGAATAAACGTTTTTCAGGAGTAAGCACCTTTTTCGAATATCGATCATCAGAACTAGTAAAATTCTCTAGATGTTTAATAGTAATTAAAGGCCGATTATCTCCCATCAATTTGAGATAGAGTGCATCTTCCACTTCTTTCTCTCGAGAATTATCCTTAATCGTTAAGTAGTAAGGTCCGTGAACAGCAGGAATCGAATATTGATATTGATTCGTCGTATTATAAGGCTCCCCAACTCTTGTCAGTTCATTGTTAAACAGCCCCCTTGCAGTAAATATCCTTTTACCATCTGGAGATGGAAGAATATATCCAACCGAATCGTGTTCATAATGCGTGATCCAGGTATCCCCAGATTTAACGATTGTGTGCAATCCTGTTGGCGAATAGGATCGATACCAACTACTCAATACATTTCCATTTGCTGATATTCTATATTGCGTACTCTCTTCAAACTCATGGCGTAGGTTTCTCCCTAAGCCTGACATCGGAGCCTTCTTTAAAGTTTCGAGATCAAGAGTGTATGCACCTCCCGAAGTACCTGAGTGTCGGCCTCCCCCTCCTATAATGGCTGGTCCGGAAGAGGCGGAACCCAATAAAACATGGTTGATCTTATTTCCAATATCAATTGATTGGGTCAGTTCTCGCTCAAGCGTCTTTAAGTCATACCGAGAAATAACGCCACGGTCTCCGCCAACTACAATAGCTTTAAACGCGCCAAGGGCAAATTTTGTATCATCATCGTTTGCTGGCAAGTAACCTGAGATCTTCAACGTATTGACATCAAGAATTCCTATTTTACGAAGCGTCTTAAAATAGAGGCCGATGTATCTCCCTCCCCCTCCTACATCAACATCACTCACCAAGCCTGGTAAATTAATCTCTTGTGTATCCGCTGCCATTGGTGGAGGGGCAATTTCCGGTAATTCACTTCTAGCGGCAGATAAAACGGCTCCATTAAGAACCAAAAATGCGAACAGACAGAACCTAATCTGGCGACTAAAAACTGATATCATGGGAAACTAACTCCTATAAACTAAAAGGCTGCTCCTAAATATAACCATATTCTTCGTTCTAATATAACTGTGTCCGAAAGTGAAATCCAGAGTGGGGGATATTTTTGACCCACCTTTTATTTATTTCCCATCGCCTATTGCGGCCAGTGGCAGCCGGGGAAAGAGGTTTTTTTGATTTTGGGGTTGGTTTACATTTATGTTTTACAATACAGACATTCACCCAACTCTATATTCCAAGGAGCTTTTTACAACCCAAAACCCTTATTCAAATGTGCGGCACATCATGCCGCCTTCGGCTAGGATCATGGTGCCGGTGATGTAGGCGCCGGCGTCGCTGGCTAGTAGCAGTGCGGGGCCGACCATTTCGATGGGTTGTCCCCAGCGTAACAGGGCTGTGCGATCTGAGAATTGTTTTTTCTGTTGGTCGCTTAGTAAGTTCATGGGGAGGTCAGTAGCAATCGGGCCGGGGGCGATGCTGTTGACTGTGATGTTGTGGGGGCCGAGTTCTAACGCGTGGGCGCGGGCCATGCCGAGTAGTGCGGCTTTCGTTCCACTATAAGCACCCCGGGCCGCGTTTGAGGCAACCGCCATCACGCTCGAAAGATGAATGATGCGACCCCAGTTATTTTCAATCATTGCTGGAGCCAGACCGCGAGCCAATCGCATGCAGGAAGTCAAGTTGAGTTCGAGAATGCGGTCCCAACTTTCGTCGGTGGTATCGACCAAGTTTTGCGGTTCGTTACTGCCGGCGTTGTTGACCAGAATGTCAATTCTTCCGGCAGCGGCCAACAGATCGGCCGTCAGTTGATCGACGGGGTTGCGGTCGATCATATCGCAGACCCGGTATTCGACTTGCACGTCGAGCCCTTCGCCGATTTCAGCAGCGGCCAGTTTCAGTTCGTCTTCGTGCCGGGCCGTGATAAAGATGTTAGCGCCGACCTCGGCAAAGCCGCGAGCGATGGCGCGGCCGATGCCTTTACTGCCGCCGGTGATTAGGGCCGTTTTGCCAGAGAGACTGAAAAGCTGTTGAACCGATTTTGACATTTCGCATTCCTTTGAATGAAACCGAAGGGAGAAACTTCAATCCATTTGTAACACGAGCCTGATCCAGATGGAACAGGCTCGGTGTTCAGAAATACGTTTTATGTTTTCAGCAAAGTAAGCGGGGCTTAGCCTTGAAGAGCGGCGACAACAAGATCGCCGACTTCGGTGGTGCTGTGACCCATGCGGCCTGCACTTTGGCTTTCCATTTTGGTGCCAGTCACTTGCTGAACGGCGGCGAACACTTTGTCGCCCGCAGCCGGTTGGCCGGTGTGCTGTAGCAACATGGCCATGGCGCTGATGGCAGCGATTGGGTTGATCACGTTTTGCCCGGTGTACTTTGGAGCCGATCCGCCCATGGGCTCGAACATGCTGGTTCCGCCGGGATCAGGGTTGATGTTTCCGCCTGCGGCGACGCCCATGCCACCTTGGATGATTCCGCCAAGGTCGGTGATGATATCGCCGAACATGTTGGTGGTGACGATGACATCGTAGTATTCAGGATTTTTGACCATCCACATGCAGCATGCGTCAACATGGTTGTAATCGGCTTCGACATCAGGGTAGTCTTTGGCGACTTCCTGGAAAGTACGATCCCAAAGATCATGGCCGTAAGTCAACACGTTGGTTTTAGCAACCAAGGTTAGACGCTTGCCTTTGGGGTTGTTTCGTTTTTGGGTGTAATCAAACGCCCAGCGAATCACACGCTCGCAACCTTTGCGGGTGTAGACGGCAGTTTGGGTGGCGACTTCGTCGGGGGTGCCCTTTTTCAGGAAACCACCGATGCCGGCGTACATGTCTTCGGTGTTTTCACGCACGACAACAAAGTCGATATCTTCTGGAGTTTTATCTTTCAGCGGGGTCTCAACGCCAGGGTACAATTTGACCGGGCGAAGATTGACGTATTGATCCATTTGAAAACGGAGTTCCAATAATAGACCTTTTTCCAACACGCCTGGTGGTACGTCGGGATGACCAACGGCACCGAGAAAAATAGCGTCGTGCTTTTCAAGTTCGGCCACGGCACCTTCAGGCAAGGTTTCGCCCGTTTTCAGGTAGTGCTCTCCGCCGAATTTGAAGTCGGTCAGTTCGTAGGTAAAACCTTCGATCTTTGCGATGGCTTTAAGAACTTTGATGGCTTCTGCCGTGACTTCAGGGCCAGTACCGTCTCCGCCGATGACTGCGAGTTTCAAGTTGTTATTATCGTTCACGCTGATTCAATCTCCCAGTATCGCTTGCGAAGTTGTTGGCCAACAGATTCAAACAGGCCCTAGGCAGGGCAGCCAACTAAGTACGAAATAGACAATTTTAGCAACCAGGGCGCAAGTGAACAACGGCCCATGCCCGGCAGAAAACCGGGAGAACAAGGAGAAAACGCGAGAAAAACTAAGAATCTGACGGTGAGAAGTGGGTTAATTCTCACTAAATCGAATGGCCATGGCAGTCTCACGCGGAATCGGATCGGCCGAATATTTCTCGTAACAGTCACGGCAAAGGCGATAATCTTCGTCTAACCGGTCTTCGCACAACGTCGGGTCATCCATGCGATGTAGGGTCTCTAAGGCTTCCGAGAGAACGCCCAAATTGTCTCGATCTGGATCTTGCATTTCCTGTTGATCGACCGCCGGCTCAACGTCCAAAAAGGCGGTGATCCTCACGATAAAACAAGGATCAAGTTGTTTGTCAAATTCTTGCTGACAGCACTTGCAAGTAAAATGACTCATTATGGAAATTCCTTTGGCCAGAGGTAGTGAGAAGCAATAGAGTGAAAAGCAGCGGCTTTTGTTCTGTGAAGTTTCATACTAACCCGGTTGCCATTTTTGAATCAATACGAGTCTGCAACTTTTTGCGAATAAGAAATTATCCCCGTGAATGCAGTGCTGGCATGGCAGTTCAGAAAAGAAAAAAACCGGCAGCCAAAAGCAACCGGTTTTTTTAGAATCTTATTTCATCTACGCAGTTTATAGCGTATTAGCAGCATTCAACGCATGGCCACAAACGGGCCGTGTTGAGATTGACTGCATAAAAAGAAGAGGGTTTAGTCTTCTTTGAGTGGCTCTTTTTTCTCGGTGATCACTTCACACTGAGGTGCCATTTCGGCGTTCAATGCGGTGAAGCCTTCCCATTCTTCTGGCACGTTGTCTTCATGGAAAATCGCTTCCACAGGGCACTCAGGAACACACGCTTCGCAGTCGATGCACTCTTCAGGGTGGATATAAAGGATTTTGTCGGCTTCGTAAAAGCACTCAACAGGGCAAACGACGACACAATCGGTATACTTGCAACCAAAGCAAGGTTGGGCAACTACATGAGTCATGACTCAAAGTCTTTCTTATCAGAAGCTGTAAATGATAAAGAGCAAGCTTCCGCATCGGTTTCGAGGAGGAACGCCAGCTGCTGCAAATAGTGAATCGCATTGACAATCTTAATCGAGCATCGGGTCAGATGCCACTGAATCTTGAGAAAATGCGAACGCGAATCGATTGCGAATGCCATCGACTAACTTTTCGCATCGTAGCTAGGGTAAAAAATGGTGTCAAGACTGGCCATATCGTTTCGGCCCAGTTTTTTCAAACCAGCTTGATCTTGCTTGATTTTCGCTAAAATTTTAGAATGTAAGCCTCTGCTTTTGAGACTGCAACTCAACAAGCACCTGCATTTGGCCCTGGTTCTGAACCTCACGTCAGAATCATCAAACCATGGAACCTGTCGAATATGACAATTAGCACCACCGATCACAACTTATTACAGCTTTGCTTTGATCGTCAGGAATACGCCTGGCAGTCGTTTGTTGATCGCTACGTCGGCTTAGTGACCCATGTGGTCAGCCACACCGTGCAAACGCAATCGCTCACCACATTGCCGCAAGAACAAGAGCAACTGGTCATCGAAGTCTTCCGTCAATTCGCAGCCAACGATTACAAACTCCTTCAATCCTTCCGCCAACAAAGCAGCCTGGCCACGTTTCTGACGATCCTCTCTCGCCGAATCATAATCCAAGCCATCCAAACCCAAAAACGTGCTGAGTCATTGAACAAAGCAACCCAGGTGGAAGCGAGTGCGTATCCGGAAGCTTAAACCTGGTTCTTTCCTGCGTGCCACTGGCTCCGCCAGTGCGGAATTGCAAATCGACTTCACTCGTCAGCTATTATGTACTGAATCATGATGGTTCAACTTGTGCGAATTTTACATGATCTCTAGTCGTATCGCAGCACACACTGGCGAAGCCAGTGGCACTCAAAAGGCACTCAATTGTTGATGATTTTCATGCTTCGATGTTGTTTGATCTCAAATTAAAACCTGTAGCCGGATTCGTAAGAATTCGGTTTTTCGTCATTGAGGATTCTCTGAAGTCTAACGACTTCAGCTACGTTTGCTAATTCATAAATTTCTTTCTTCTTTGTGCCTTGGTGGTTCATCTTTTTGCACTTCCTCCTCGCTTACGCTTCGGGTTGTGATTGTTGTATTTTACTTCAAGTTTAATTCTTTCCTTATCTTCACTTCATGATAAATTCCATCCGGTCTTCCCGGCATTGAAAAAACAAAAAAAGTGGTAGCTACCACGGGGTGTTGCTTTCGGCTGTAGAGGGTTTTACGCGCCGCCTGGAGCAACTTGCTTTTTGCTCGGTTATTCATTTTTATATTTTCAGAGTGCCTAGTTATTTCTCAGTCGAAGCGGCAGTCTTTCAGAACTTCGATTTGCCAAGGCTATACAAAAAACAAACGTGTGTCTGATGGTGATGAATCCGGACGACACTTCGAGCACAAC
>NVWB01000230.1 GCA_002733575.1 Blastopirellula sp.
ACCTCCTTCTTTATCAAACATTTTTCGAGTTTTACGATGGCCAAGTTGCATTGGTTAAGTTTATCATATTGGTAAATCAAAAACATGCTTATGCCTAACGGCAAAAAGCATGGCACCCTGGCCGAGCGTACCCTACAAAAAACCCGGCGTGCCTTACAGATGTTTTGTAAAGTGGACCAGGGTTATGGATACGTTTTGTGACAAATCAGGGCACAACTTGCGACCTCTTATCGGCTGCGCCGACCCAGGTTGCGAGCAACCTGGGCTACCCGGAAATTGGATTCTGGTGGGGGGTAAGATCGTGTTTAGGGGCGGTTGGAAAATTGGAAATCAAGAAGTAGGCCAGTGGCTACTTTTTGTCCAATGGACACATTTTGACCAAGGATTTTTTCGGGAAAAAAATAGTTGTTGTAAGTCGTTTGAAGACATCACTTACAGCGACAAGGAAAACGGGCAAGTGGCCTAGTGAGAGAGCAATTTCCGGCGGCAAAAGTAGTCCATTGGCCTACTTTTTTCTACAGAGGGGTTTTTCTGAAAAAGTAGCCAGTGGACTACTTCTTGCATCTAAGAGGTGGTTGATCCGTCAGGCACAGCCTGACCTACGAAAAATGGTCTACAAAAACAGAGCCACTTAGCGTTGGTAGATTGGCAGGAATCCGTAGTCGAGTTGCATCATGATCAGGTTACAGGAAGTGACGTAGATAGGTCCGATGCTGGAGTTGTCCCAGTATCCATCGCGGTTGGCTTCGTTGACGATCCGGTTATAGAGTTTGTCTCGGAAGGTTTCCCAGAGTTTTCGGTCGTCTGAACCTTGGCGATAAACGACTTGCGAGTAGTAAAGATACGTGTAGTGCCAGTGACTAAAGGATTGGGCTTTCGATTGAATTTGGTATAAATGCTGCTTGGTGTATTTCAGCATTTTTTGCACGACATCGCCTTCGTACTCGCCTGCATTTTGCAAGCAACTGAGTGCGGCCGCGGTAATGGCAGGCCGTGATGTGCCGCGATTGCGGGAACTGTAAGAGATCCCGCCATCGGTGTTTTGGCAGCCATAGATGTATTTTTTGGCGTTCTCAATTGCTTCGTCTGGCACAATGATACCAGCGTTACGACAGCCGCGGAGGCCTTGCACTTGGGTGATTGTGGTCGAGCCTTCGTCGAAGTCGTTACCATCTTTGGCGCTAACATAGCCCCATCCGCCTGACTTGGTTTGTGCCGCAATACTAAACTTTGCGGCGTTTGTTAGCACTTCGATTAGTTCTTCACGGCGTTCAATGTCTTCTTCTTCCCCTAGAACCTGAGACAGAAACAGCATCGAAAACCCGTGGCCGTAGGTGTAGCGGTTATCGGTCAGCGGATCGCCAATCAATCCATTCGGGCGAACTTTGGTCATGAGGTAATCAACGGCCCGACGAACATTTTTGGCATAAGGGCCCTGGGTTGTCGTCGAACCAGAAGCGGTGAGTGCGGTGCCTGCCAGTGCGGTCATGGCGGTGGGGTAGTTACTGGCGGTCCAATGTCCGACACGCGATTGTGTTCTGGCAACCCAATCTAAACCCTTGCGAATCGCGTTTTTCCAAACGCGCTTTTGATTGCTAGATGCAGCACTTAGCGGTTGAGTGGCCGTAGGCCCTAATAAAGCAACAGCAGAGCCTGTGCCTAGTATTTGCATTAATTGACGACGATTTAGTTGGTTTTGCATCTAACAAGCTCCTTGCTCGTGTTTTTGGGAAGCTACCACATTATGACGTAATTTCCCTTCAAAGTCCAGAAAAGTCTGCCCTGGACCCAATCTTGGCTTCGCTGTGCGAAGAAAGCCGATATGGCCCATTTCGGAAAAAACGACCTCCCACGTACAGTTGGAAAGCCATTTTTCCTACATTTTTATTGTACTACCTATTTTATCTAACCGGAATGTCTTTATGGAAATCTATTTCAGCAGGCTTCAATGCTAGTTTCTGTTGATCATTTATTGGTTTGGGATAATCAGAACTACCGATTTAACCGTTAGAGCGATTGCTCTTTCGACTGGTCTAACTGAGGTAATAACGATGGTAAGCTCGATTCTAGATTCTACTCCTTTAGTGCTTACAATCGATCTTCATCTGTCTCAAGACCACCGAGATCTGGCCACTTTGCGAAAGCTGAATGACTTTACGAGAACCATTTTGGAAGGGTTAGCCAAGAACCAATTGGTGGCCACCTTTGGGCTTGATGATCCAGGCCACTCGCAGCTTGCTGAACTCATACAGAAGCATGGTAATCACGAGATTGCCATATTTGCCGATGATTGCTGGTCTGGTGCAGGCGTAAATAATAGGGTCTTTTCTAACGAACTGGTTCGTCGGATCGAATCATCTCGTCGCCAAGGGATTCAAATTCACTCCCTTTTACTAGAGACCTCTCCATCCGAAGAAAATTGGCGTTCAATACGAGGGAGCGAAGTCATTGCGGTTCGCACTGGCCGTCTGCGAAAACCGGCCATCTCGCCTTGCCAAGGCGTTTGGGACATTGCGACCAGCACCGTGTACCCTGTGAGCAATCAATGGCTACCAGGGCTGTCAAAGTCTAGTATTCCCGTAGTTTCATGCACTTCGGAGAACTTTCAGCCGTTACATTTACTCATCAGCGGTGAGTCTGCTATTAGAAATCGGCAGATGCTTGAACCGCAAATTCAAACCCTGCTAGAGCAATGCCGAGACCTGAAAAGCAGGAATGCGGCCCAGCTATACAAGCTCTCTGAATTGGCCCGCTTGTTGAATCAAGAACAGCATTTAGGCTCCTTGCACTCAGTCCGCAAAGCGGCCTAATTGAGCAGCAAAGAAATTGAAATTACCTTGAGATGAATTACTTGATTTCACGATAGGTATTCCAAGATAAATATCCTAGAATGGCCCCGCAGACCATGAATACGATATCCATTATCATCATCATCATGCTGGCCCGACCAAAAGGCACTCCCAGCGCGAGATCCAATGTGAAAAGTAATAAAATGAGAACAGCTATAACCATTCCCGATATTGTGAGGGCTTTAGGCATGTGGCGGCTCCTCTCAAGCCACGACAGATATTCTGCGTTGTTTATCTAAGTTGTTCAGTTCAGCTAGTATACCTCAAACTAAACCAATGTCACCTTTTCAGCACACCTTATTACAAGACGGGCTTGGAAAATCGACTCTTTAGGAAGATAAAGATAGACATTGAAATCGGGATGAGAGCAGCAATTATTTACACTCTTGTCGCAATAATCAAGCACTGTTAAGGGATTTATCCTAAGTCGTAACTAATTTTACTGCAAGCCTTTGGAGCTAGAGTCGTTAAAATGAACTCACAATCGGTCTGGAATGATTTTCGGCAAAAAATGCCAATTACCCGAAAATGGGCCTATTTTGACCATGCCGCAGTGGCTCCTTTGCCTGAACCAAGCGTAAAAAACATCGAAACTTGGACAAATCAGGCAATGCTCGAAGGGGATGATCAGTGGCCTAATTGGGCAAAACAGGTCGAATCTCTGCGAGAAACCAGTGCAAAGTTATTGGGGGCAAAAAGTGAAGAAATCGCGCTAGTTCATAACACAACCCACGGAATTTCAATTGTTGCCGAGGGATTTGACTGGCAACCAGGCGATAACGTGGTGCTGCTTTCGAACGAATTTCCATCCAATCTGTACCCTTGGATGCACTTAAAAGACCGAGGAGTCGAGGCTCGCATTGTTCAAGTGACCGGCCAGAAGCCTGATTTGGACCAAATTAGGGCCGCTATCGACAGCCGAACCAGAATCCTCTCGGTGAGTTGGGTCAGCTACAGCACCGGTTACCGGCTCGATTTACCCCGTATCACGCAGTTGGCCCATGACAACGGCGTTTTGCTCTTTCTCGACGCCATTCAGGGGCTCGGCGTCTTTCCGCTAGACGTGCATCAGCTTGATATCGATTTTCTGGCCGCTGATGGCCATAAGTGGATGCTAGGGCCTGAAGGGGCGGGTCTATTTTACATCAATGAGCAGCATCTTGATAAAATCCGCCCGTTTGGCGTCGGTTGGAATAGTGTGAAACACAATTTCCAATTTGATAAGATTGAACTCGATTTACGAGAATCGGCCACTCGCTTTGAAGGTGGATCACAGAATATGGTCGGCATGCTGGCCCTAAAAGCCAGCTTAGAACTGCTAACCGAGTGTGGAGCAGGCCCGCAGGTATCGGATGTAGGTGATCGTGTTTTAGAAGTGACCGATCTGGCTTGCGAGCGTTTACAGCAAGCTGGTGCAGAGATTATTTCAGACAGAACGGGCGAATCTCGTTCTGGGATTGTCGTGTTCGACATGCCTGGAAAGAACCCGGTCGAGCTTCGCAAGCAGTGCATGCGAAACGGGGTGAACTTGAGTGTCAGAGCAGGCAAACTCAGAATCAGCCCCCATGCTTATAATAACGCGGAAGACATTGATCGGCTGATCGAGCAACTCACGGCCTAGTAAATCAATCAAATTCCTTGCGTTGAACTCGCTGCACCTAGTGGACGCGTGAAGAAAAAAACGTGTACGATATAAGAGGAAAGTCAATCAAGACTCGATTCCAGGTGTGCTGACTTTTCTTCCTCGAAAGTAATATTCATGTCTGACTCTGACTCACGTATCGCAGTTTACACAGGTTCGTTTGATCCGATAACTCTAGGTCATTTGAACTTGATCGAGCGTAGTTGTCGCTTTGTGGATAAACTGATCGTCGGCATCGGCATCAATAACGAAAAATCGTCGTTGTTCTCTGCCGATGAACGCGTGGAGATGGTTGAGCGAGTCACTCAACAGTTTGACAATGTGGAAGCCCAATACTTCACAGGCTTAGCAGTCGACTTTGTGCGATCAATGAATGCCAGAGTGATGATTCGTGGCATTCGTCCTTTGACCGATATCGCTGGCGAATTCACCATGATGATGGCCAACCGCAAACTCGATGAAGAAATTGAAACCGTTTTTCTAATGGCCGACGAACAATATGGCCACGTTTCTAGTTCCTTGCTAAAACAAATCGCTCCGATGGCAGACAACAATCAGTTGAAAAAGTTTATTCCCGCTGAGCTAGTCGACGATGTAAGAAACAGGATTCCGTTAGTTAAGAAGTGATTATGATATCAATCGTTATTGGGTGGCAGCGATGACGATTCTGGAGTTGGCCAGGCTTCGGGAACAAACGTATTCGGAACGTCGTCGGTGTGCCCGCTAGGCCATCGGAGGTTACAGGGGCCAAGAATTATCGAATTCAATTGGAATCCCCAAACTAGTTTGAGACTTAACTTATAGGGGAATAATGGAAAATTCTCTAACCTCTAATCGACTCGCGTCGACCCCGACGTCGTTTTGAATATGCGTATCTGAATGGCATGCGTTCTCCAAAAACAACATCGCGGCCACCCAGGAACGCTAATCTTTGCCCAATGAAGACGTCCAAAACCTGCAATTTAGACCATTCCTGCTCGATGGTTTTTCAGCATTTGTTTGGAATCACGGTACAGGGCTGTTCGGCGTTTGCGGACCAATTGTTTCATGTCGTACGCAGTCATTCCCATTCGTTGACCGGTTTGTGTAAGAAGTTTCTTTTCGCTGTGATCGAGTTTGCCATCGATGAGAGCCATATCAACCATGGTTTGTAGCCAATGCTTGGCCGTTTTCATGTTGGCCGCCTGGGGCATTTCGAGTTCGCCTCGCCCGGCAGAATGCAGCAACTCTTGTAGTTTCTGTTGCGAGACTCCATGATTTGCAGCAACCTGCTTTAGAAGTTCTTTTTCCTTCTCATCTAAAATTCCATCGGCAGCGGCGACTCCCACAACCCAGGCCAGCAAGGAAACATCGTCAACTAAACGAATACCAGAAGGTGCAGCGCCGTTGACTGTGACTCCATCGAGTGACTCGGACGACATGCGTTGTGCCGTTTGATTGGCCACCATAATAGGTTCCGTATAAATTCCATCTTCGTCAAATTGGCCCTTGAATACCGTGGCAGCGGTGGTCATCCCTTCATTGGCTTTCTTGATTAAACTTCTGGCAACTTCACCGCTAAAAGGTAGGAATTCGAGAAGTACCCAATCTTGCGATCCATCATTCAGCACTTCGCCACAAAATTCACACGCATGTGAAACCAGACTTTCTTCTGGCGCCCCGCAAGCGAAACAGTGAGACGAACTGATCGCTTGATCAATTTTAGTTTTCACTCCTTGGTTTCGCCCTAAAACCATCAAGCTCCGAAACGTATAGCTTCGCTCGCTTAGTTGAGTTTTTGTGTTCCAGCGTTTGCCAGACCAGCGAATGCTGACCAGTGCTCGATCCATTTTTTTACTCGGAATGACGCCGATTAACTCAACACTTCCAACGCCACAATCTCCATAAGTTGAATTAAGCTCTGAATCGGCTCCCACTAATTGTTTTTCATACGCGTCGCAAAATTGATCCATTGCCATTTTGTTCAAAGGTGCGATGTCCCGTTTTCGGTCTGCCATGACTTTACGCCAGAAGATGACACTGGCCCGATCTTCGAGATGGTGCGAGTTAAAGCTCGGATCATGTTGAATCCAGTACGCTGCGGCACTCGACATGCCTTCTAATCTGTGCGGGCGATACGCACTAGCTTGAGTGATTTCCGATAAGACCCAGTCATGCTCTCCACTGCGTAACAGACTACTGCAAGATTCGCATTTGTCGGAAGTTGAGAGCGAAATGGTTTGCCCACAATTCGGACAATCGCCTTCAATCAACCCACGTGATTCACTGGGTGTTTTGGCATTGCTGCGGCGGATAAAGGTCCAGATTTCAGTAAACGTCTCCGAATTCCGACTCCCTCGGATCTCCTTGCCAGTATCTCGTGAGACACGGTAATCAACCGCTTTCGCTTGAAGTTGTACCGAAATTACTTCAAACGAATTCTCTTTGTTGCGATTCGAGAGGACTTCGAGCGGAACGCTGTTGGTTACACGTACCTGCTCCATCACATTGCGATATCCTAATTCTTGCTGTTCTTCGATTTGCAATGAAAACCGTTCAAAAATCCCATCCGAAACAAAAGGTCGAATTGGACCCAAATGTTGGCTGGACCAAGATTCCTGCACTTTAAGAAAGGCTTGCGAAACGCGCTGGCAGAACTTGTCGATCTCAAAATTCGGGTCATGCGTTTCAATTGCATTCAAGCCTTGCTGCAAACTAAAATTGTCTTGTTTTTCGTGCGCTGTCCGAATGTAACGCTCTTGGTATTTTTCTTGACCGTAGATTTTTCCATAAGCGGTGACTGCAATGAATAGAATTAATAGCGGAATGCCAATGGCCGGATATCGAAACGCCAGATAGATCAGAATACCAATACCATCACCGCCGCCACCTGATCCTCCACCGCCTGACCCGCCACCACCACTATAGGAACCACCTGATCCGGCACGTGCCCAGCAGAGTTCCGGGAAGAACACCAACACCCCGAGTGTAATGATCGAAGCGATCAGCAGTAAGCGACTCATGTTACGATGCAATCGGATCATGCGGATATTCTCAGAAAAGGAAATCGATCAAGAATTAGAAATTACACTAAGTATTCGCAATTAAACGAATGATCTTACTCGTAATTATTCATCATAGAGAATTTTTAAACGAAAAGCGATGTTATTCAGAAGGCTAAACTATCGATTCAGGAGAAATTATCGTTAGTTATTTTCGCTGCCGCCATTTTGTTCTTTCTCCTGAATATATCGTCGCAAATACATGGCCCGCTCAGCGTTGCGGCCGGCAGTATCGAGTTCATCGCCCCGCAGTTTTTGCAAATGGGCAGGCTGGGTATCGACAAACAGTTTGTTGACGTCAGAGATACGCAAGTCGTGGATTAACCCTAAATTGACGCCCATGCGTACGCTGGAGAGCAAGTGCATGGTTTCTTCGCTACTAATGGTTTGTGCGGTACACAAGATCCCATAAGCGCGGCTGATTTTGTCGTGTAAGTCTTGTTGATCTTGCTCAATCAGGAAATCTCGTGCCCGGCGTTCATATTCGATGATCATCGGCACCACATCGGCAACTTGGTCGATTAGTTCTTCTTCCGAACGACCCAGCGTGATTTGGTTACTTATTTGGTAGAAGTCTCCCATCGCTTGAGACCCTTCGCCGTATAAACCACGTACTGCTAGATTGATTTTTTGTAAGCTGCGGAAGACTTTTTCAATTTGCTGGGTTAAAACCAATGCAGGCAGATGCAGCATCACACTCACGCGCATGCCAGTTCCTACGTTAGTAGGACACGCGGTCAAGTAACCTAATTTATCATGAAAGGCAAACGTCAGCTTGCTCTCTAACTGGTCATCGACTTCGTTGATTTGGGTCCAAGCGGCATTTAAATCTAAGCCACTTTTCATGACTTGAATTCGCAGATGATCCTCTTCGTTGATCATCACGCTCAAGCGTTCGCCTGAGTCGATGGCCACGCTGCGTGTGCCGGTACTTTCGGCATGCTCTCGACTGATTAGCTGGCGTTCGGTAAGAAGTTGTTTATCAACATCATCGAGTTCGTCAACGCGAATGATCTGTAGGTCCGAGAGTGCCTCGATCTCTTTCAGCCGATCAAGTACCGATTTATTAATCGCGGTTCGATCAGATTCGCCACACCGCCGAATAAACGGGAATTCCGCGATATTGCGAGCCAACCGAATGCGGCTGCTAATCACGATGTCTGACTCAGGGCCAGAGCCCTTCATCCACTCGCCCGATTGACATGGAAGATCGTTTAATTCCACGGTAAACCTTTGTTATCTCTATTATTGAAAACGAATCACTGATGTTGCTTTAAAAATCTTACTCTTCTTCGCCTGCTTCGATCCGTTGAATGGTATCTCGGAGTTCAGAAGCTTCTTCGTAAGCCTCTCTCGCAATGGCATCGTTCATTTCATTTCGAAGTTGAATCAGTCGCGTCTGTGTTTGTGTACTTTGTTTATGGTGAATTGGCTGCTTGCCCTTGTGCTCAATCTCTCCATGGATATTGACAATCAAGGGTTCAAGCTCTTCAGCAAAACATTCGTAATCATGCGGACAACCTAGTCGCCCTTGATTGCGGAACTCATAAAAAGTGATACCGCAGATCGGGCACGTCTTTTCATCAATCTCAGACAACTCTTTTGCGGTGTCCGCCACTTTGAGTTGCTGGGCAAGCATGCCTGCTAGCGTAGGTTTAGCCGGCACGCCACTCTCTGGATTTTGCATCAGGTACTGTTGAGCACAAGATTCGCAGAGATGGAGTTCCTGGGGTTCAGGCCCTGTTAGTTCGGTGATATGAAAAGTTGCTGGCTTTTCACATTCGAGGCACTTCATTTTTCTTTTCTCCGAACCTTCTCGTGATTGCTGTTACCTTAAGTGGTAGCAATATGAGCCAGGTTGCCGCTGAACACAAAATATTCTCCATTGACCAAACGCACTGGTCAACTTCTGGATTCTATCGGGGCAGGGGGGAGTGTCAAGGTGAGTTCGGACAGAGTTTGTCTCCCAGAGACTCTCCTAAGTGCTTCATTACTGTAGAGTTAGGCCCTGGCTCCCGTTGTTCCGTGATTAACAGACTGGTAAGCTAAGAAGATTCACGCATAGGGCGTAATGTGTGCCCCGGCGGTGAACATGTTCGACAGATATTAAAGAGTTTCCGATGGCCCACTTTCCTGAGATCGACACTTTTTCTACACTCGCGGCCCAAAATGATTATGTGCCCGTTTATCGCATACTAATTGGTGACCCACTGACGCCTGTTTCTGCCTTTCACCAGCTAGACGATGGCGGCCCTGCCTGCTTGTTTGAGAGTGTAGTAGGTGGAGAAAAAGTGGGCCGTTACAGTTTTCTCGGGTTTAATCCTGAGCTGTATCTTTCGGCGACCAGAAATGTTGTCACGGTAGAGCAGGGGGGTAAAACAGAGAGTTTTACCGCTGAAAACCCCTTGGACGAGCTTCGCAAACGAACTTCTTCGGTCAAGGTCGCTCAAATCGAAGGGCTGCCACCGTTTATTGGCGGAGCCATAGGGTACGCCGGCTACGATGTGGTTCGGTATACCGAACACCTGCCCAATGCCCCGGAAGATGATCGAAAGCTGCCTGATATGTCATTTGGTTTCTATAACCAATTGATTGTGTTCGATAATGTGGCCAAAACGGTGATTGTAGTGGCCTTGGCTCAGGTCAAAGATAAATCGGCAAGCGGAATTCAGGCCGCTTATCAGACTGCCCAACAAAGTATCGATGAGATTGTTGAGCGGCTCTCTTCTCCTAAAAAAGGGCTGACCCCACAAGACATTGATGTATCTGGCACACCAGAGCTAGAATTTGAATCAAACTTTACGCAAGAAAAGTTTGAAGACTCCGTTCGCAAGTGTGTGGAATATATTCGTGCAGGCGATATTTTTCAGGTAGTTTTTAGTCAACGGCTGAGTGTACCATTCACCAGCGATCCGTTTGAACTCTATCGCACGCTACGGATTGTGAACCCTAGTCCGTTCATGTTTTATCTGCGAACGCCTGAAACGACACTAGTTGGAAGTTCACCGGAAATCATGGTACGGGTTGTTGATGGAGAAGTGACCGTTCGCCCACTGGCTGGCACAAGACCGCGTGGGGCGAATGAAGAAGAGGACATTGCGCTGGGCAACGAACTACTAGCAGACCCTAAAGAACGGGCCGAACATGTGATGCTGGTTGACTTAGGCAGAAACGATGTAGGGCGAGTGGCCAAGTATAGGAGCGTAGAACTTTCCGATGTGATGGTCATCGAACGCTATAGCCATGTGATGCACATTACTTCCAATGTGACGGGCCAATTGCAAGAGGGAAAAGATGCGTTCGACGCACTAGCGGCCTGTTTGCCTGCTGGCACGGTCTCTGGCGCACCGAAGGTCAGGGCGATGGAGATCATTGATGAAATCGAACCGCATCGTCGTGGGCCGTATGCCGGAGCGGTTGGCTATGTGGACTATCGCGGCAACATGGACACTTGTATTGCGCTGCGTACGATTGTGATTCAAGATGGCAAAGCGTATGTTCAGGCAGGGGCCGGCATGGTTGCCGACAGCGACCCTGAAACTGAATACCAAGAGACCTTGAACAAGGCCCGCGGTCTACTCAAAGCAATTGAGATTACTGAAAAACGACAGTAATAATACATGCTGCCGTGATCAGTCTTCTCGCACTTTCCTAGTTTCAAGATACTTCAAGCGTCTCAATTCTTGTTGCACTTTGACTTTCTGCAAAGCAGTCAGGTTATCTTCCGCCTTGAGATACCAATATCTGGCGGCAGCCAAGTACGAGTCTTGTTCATGCGGTTCTGCATATCCGGCTAAATCTTGCCACTGCTGGCCAATTTTAACTTGCTCGCTGGCTTCAGTCGGTTGGTTCAAATCTTGTTTGGCGAGCTTTGCTAAGCTAGGGTCCGAACTTTTGTTGAGATAGGTAAGTCCCTCTAACCACTCTCCCTTCACAAAACAATGGTAGCGACCAATAACATCATTGGCATCTGGATCATTGGGTGAAGTTGCAACGGTCAGTTTGGCGGCTTGATACTTATCCCAATAGACTTTAATTTCTGCCAATTCGCTTATTTTATTTGCAATTTCACTGCCCAAGTCAGGGTCTTCTAATCTTTGTGCCTGATGCAGAAAAGTTTCAGCTTCGTTGAGCTTATCCGATTTTAAACAATAATCGGCAGTCGAGATGATTAACAGCATTAATTGCTTTCGACTACTAGGATCTTTCGCTGAGGTGGAGAGTGTTGTGATTGAATCACTAAGCAAGACTAAAAGCTGTCCTTGAGTTCCGTCAAAGATCTTTCCTGCATCACGAACCACTTGTTGAACTAAATTGACATTGCCGTTGGAAGCGGAGATGCTTGCCGCCACTTTAAACAAGGCGTAACGCTCAGATGCAGTATTGCCGGGGTCTTTGGCTTGACTCAACATCTCATAGGTCAGAGCATTCTTTGCTTCACGTGTTGTAGCGGCAGCGAACTTTTGGCCATAGATAGAGCGTAGCAATTCTTGAGCTTCTGCGATTTGAGCGTCTGTAGGTATAGGCTCTAAACCGGAACTATTAAAAGTAGTTGTAAGAAGCTCTGAACCTGCTCCTTTAAATTCATCGTAATCCGAAGTTCTTCCATCAATGCGAAGAATACTAACACTGCCATCTGAAAAGCCAGCGGCAAGATACATTCCACTTTTCAAAAAATCAACACTGGTCACTGTGGAAGAGCCAATGGTTAGTGTTTGCACCAATGATCGTGACGTGCGACTCCACAGGTAGATTTTATTGCTACTTCCTCCGGCTGCCATCAATTGACTATCAGGTGCAAACGCGACGCAAGTGATAGGGTCATCCACCTTTTTAAAGACCCAAGAGTCTTTCCAGTTGTTGTTTGCCTTCCAACCAGACCACACTTTAAACCCGCCATCACCCACGGTGGCAAGCACTTTGCCATCAGGCGAGACCTTCACCTGATTCACTCTTCCTTGGTGTGTGATGTATCCGGTAATTTGGTCTAAATCATAAGAGCTCCCTGTAAATACCGCAGTTTTCCCGTCAGTTGCCGAGGCAATTACGAAGTTTTCCGATGGATCAAGCGCTATGCTAGTAATGGCGGTTCCGTAGAGTTCACGTGCATAATAACTACGCGAACTGGTGCTTATTTCAGATGTAAAAACTTTGGAATAAACATAACCATTGTCATGGCCAATCGAAATCGTATTACCATTGGTTGAACTTACGACTGCGGTTGTTTTAGCAGAAGAATAGCCATACGTCCCTCGGATTAATTTCTGATTGACGAAATCCCAAGAGCCAATCGGTTCGCGATCTAGGATAGAGGTCGTGAGCCGAGAAGTAACCAACCGACGAGAGTTACCTGAAAAAGAGAGATCGGAAAACGTTGAATTCAGTGCTTCAATCAAAGTCACGGCTTTTCTTTGCTTCAAATCAAACACATAAATTTTGCCATCATTGGAACCTGTGGCCAGGTACCTTCCATCTTTAGAAACTTCCACTTTAAAAATTGCATCGTCATGCCCATCAAAGCGAAAGACTTCGTTGGCGGCAGTCCCCCCTGATAACCGCACATTACTCGGCGCGGAGATACTAGAAGTTGTTTTACTATCAAGAGAAGATGTTGCAGGAGGAGGAGTATTGCTTGATGAAGCGATACCTGTCGGTGATTTTTTCTTCGGTAAACTGGTTAGTAGTTTGAGCGGCATGCCTGAGAGACGTAATTGAGCGGAATTAACTTCCATGACGTGCGTAGCAAAGTTTAAATTCCGGGCTGTCGGAACTTGCCAGCTATTTACGCCGACCAGTTCTCCTTGCATATTGACTAAAGGGCCACCCCGATACGACAATGAAATTGAAGCATTTGTCTGAATCCATGCGGTAGAATCAGAGTAACCTAAGGCTTCGTAAATATCACCTCCGGTAATACTTTTAAGGGCAAGTTTGATTGCCGAACCTGATCGAATCCCCGAGGTCATTCCTTCGTTCGGTTTCGAACTGAAACCGTTGGGCGCGCCAAACGCAGCTAAGGCTTCGCCTTTTTTAGGACCATCGCTGGCAATTGACACGGGGCTCAAGGGATGGGCACTAGAATCAATTTGTAAAATGACTAAATCTTTACCCGGGGCGGCAAATCGAAAGCCGAGTACTTTCACAGCCTGTTTATCAGAAAAATGGACGGTTGCAGAAACAGACCCTTCTACCACCAGATAATTTGTGAGGATACTGCCACGGGTATCTAGCACGATTCCTGTGCCACTCGATTCTTCGCCTGATTTCGATTTGACAGTGATACGAACGACACTTTTTTCTACCTTTTGAATCAACTCCGAAAGTGAAAGATCATTTGGGCTACTAACAGTAGCAGTATTTAATGGCGTGGCACTATCACCAAATGGATCTGCTCCATTTGCATTTGGAGAGGACTGTGTATTCGGGAGTCCTGAGCGAAAAGGGTTAGTTCCAACTCGCTCATCTGGTAAAGTATTCGTAGTAATCGTTGCAGAGGGATCTTCTACTTCTTCACCGCCACCAAACTTCTTCGAGATGTTGTTGGCAAAATTTTGGATCTTGTCACAACCTGCGACAAGGAACAAACAAACAAGTATTAAAGTTATGCGTTTAATTATGATCATGATTTTATTGATAGAAAAAATAAGACTAGCCCAGTCTGATCTGGATACAAATAACCCATAGTGTGTAGCAATTCAGTTTAGGTTATTATTATTGAAGAATCAATCCAAGTATTTCTAAAATGCTACAAAATAGATGAGTTTTCAATTGAAGAACCGTTTCTATCTTAATGAGACGATTCATTGCATCCGTTTGCTTTAATTAAAACAAAATACAATTAATTTTCAAGAAAAACCAACCTCTACTTAGATATATTTTCTAATTAATGGTTCGGTTCTCGATGCAGATTTATTAGCAAGATATCTGCTGAGTTAACCTATTTTTCTTGTGATTTTTAGTTCAACAGCAATCAGGTTCACAGCAGGAAGAGCCTGGAATCACGGTCAGATCGTAGTTATTCCCCTTGGTCTCACGAGGGTCTCTCACAATATTTCTTTTGCAGTCAAACGCTTTGGCATTTTTAGACGCGACTTCCCTGCTGGGGGGTACACTAAGAATTTGAGCCGAATAGGGAGCCCGGTTATAGATTTCATACGTTTTTTGACAAACGGCCATCGGGACACCCCGGCGAAGCACATGCCCATCATCATCGGTCACACTCTTCCACGGTCCTTGGTAAATAACCGCTTGATTGTAATCTTCGCATGGACCATCTTTTCCTTTGTAGGCCCGGAGCGTCACACTGCGAAATTCAATTCCTTCAATCGTGGCCCAGGGTTCTGTTTGTCGCTGAAGGACTTCAATTCCGTAGAAACCGGCATCGGTAAACGCTTTGATAAACTCTTGTTCCTGAAAAGCTCCACTAAGACAGCCGCTCCACAAGTGCGGATCATTGCGTAAATGCTCAGGCACACCTTCATCGGAAACGATATCGCTGATGACGGCCCGACCTCCTCGCTTGAGAACGCGATACATCTCCGCAAAAAGTTGCTCTCGGGATTTTGCATCTACGAGATTCAGCACGCAATTCGAGACGATCACATCGACCGAATCACTTTCGATCAAGGGCGAAGTTTGACGAAGTTCATCTGCGTAAGACTCTGCCTTCAGCCAATCCGATGTTGAAGTGATAGGATTGCTGTCTAAATAGGATTCAAACAGTTCTAAATTCAAAGACAAGTCTTGAATTCTTCCCTTACGAAACGAGACGTTCTCGTACCCAATTTTTTGTCCAACTTCTGATTGGTAACTTCGTGCTAGGCCAAGCATGTCATCATTCACGTCGACGCCGATGACATTTCCGTGCTCTCCGACCACTTGAGATGCGATATAGCAGATTTTTCCTCCGCCTGAGCCCAAGTCGAGAACGGTATCTCCTGGTTGAACAAATTTGGAAGGATCGCCGCAGCCATAATCTTTTTCGATGATTTCAGCAGGAATTAACTTCAGATATTGCTGGTCATAATCAACCGGACAGCATAAAGCGGCTTCTGACTGTTGCGAAGCGGCCGAATAGCGTTCTCTGACCGATTGCTCTACGTCCATCGCTAAAGACTTATCCGAACCGTTCAATTCCGTACTACTGCTCATCTGCGTGCTTTCAAACTGGTAAACTGGGGTTTCATCGTGAATCATCGAAGCGCGTTATTGTAGCGAATATTCAATCTGATTCCTGTTAGATAACTAACTTTGCATAATAAATACCCCATGATTCTTGCTGAGTATTCTGGCACGATTCGAGGCAAGTTACAAGAGAATCGAAATCGATCTTCCTCCTTCAGATTTATTCTGAGCCCCATATCGTGCGACCAACGGCCAAAATGTACAATTAGATCAGATATGTCGAAGAGTTCATTTCGTGTGAACTTGTAATTATTCCACCTGCTATCTTAAATTTCTCTGGAGAACGAGAACGACTATGATTCACGTGATTGCCGCAATTGAGATCAAACCTGGTGCCCAACAGCAGTTTCTAGATGAATTTCATGCCTTGATTCCGGCCGTATTGGCCGAAGATGGTTGTATTGAATATGGACCAACTGTCGATGTCGAGACAGGTATTGGGGTGCAAATTCCTTTGCGTGAAAATATCGTGACCATCGTTGAAAAATGGGAATCAATCGACCACCTCAAGGCACATTTGGTTGCTCCTCACATGGATGCGTACCGGGCAAAGGTCGAAGCTATTGTTGTAGATACCGTACTGCAAGTCTTGGCACCAGCTTAATCATTCGGTGAACTGCAATGCGAGAAACCATTGAACAACTGATCAAAGACCACAACGCAGGCACGCCTTTGGCGTTTTGCCGGCTGGTAGAGACGCGTGGCTCGACTCCGCAAAAAGCTGGAGCCGTGATGCTTGTGTATGCCGATGGTTCGCAAACAGGCACACTCGGGGGCGGCTGTGTTGAAGCCGAAGTGAAGCGAAAATCGCTCTCGATTATCGAGAGCAATATCGCACAATTTGAAACATTCCTGCTCGATAACGATTACGGCTGGGACGATGGTTTGATCTGTGGCGGGCGAATGGATATCTTCATTGATCCCATTTTACCGAACGACGATATCTCCTACTTTCAGCAACTGATCGAATGCGACATCGCAGGCCAGACAATTACCGAAGCGATTGTGACTCCCTCTGCCGCTGATGCTAGTTCTGCAAATACTAGCCTCACAACCGGTTCCACTTGGCTAATCGACCACAACAACCAGTTATTAGGCTCTAGGTTCTGTAGTTCTCAGCAATCAGCTGATCAGAAACCGACTTCGGATGACCTGCCCGAAGTGATCCGAGAGCTACATGGTTCTCATTCCCAGCAAAGAGCACCCTGGCACCAAGACGGAATCTCTTTTCTGCCGCGTCAGACTCGATCTCGCTTGATAATCGTCGGCGGGGGGCATATTGGAGAAGCGGTTGCCCGGTTTGCGAACGATGTTGAGTTTGACACCTGGGTCATCGACGACCGAGAGCAATACGTGACCGAAACGCGATTCCCAACAGCCCAGCGAAGAATCTGTGGTTCGATGGATGAGATTCTTCCCGCGATTGAAATCACGCCAGAGACGTACTGTTTGATTGTGACTCGCGGCCATAATCATGATGAAGAAGCCTTGTATCACTTGATTGATCATGGGGCAGCGTATGTCGGAATGATTGGTAGTAAAAGAAAAATTCGTCTAATTTATGAAGATCTGATTGAGCAAGGAATCTCAGAAGAGAGCCTGGCAGATGTCTTTTCGCCAGTAGGTATTGATATTGGCTCCAAAACCGTCAGCGAAATTGCAATCAGCATTGTTGCGGAGCTGATCTCTCATCGAAATAGAAATGGTGTCATACCTGGAAGAGAGCAGGGGGCTCAAACAGCAAATCAAGCCACAAATCAACCGGCGAGGCACTCTTAAAATGCAAAGTTTTGCCGTGATTCCGGCAGCCGGCAAAAGTCGTCGTATGGGCCAAGACAAACTTTCTTTAGCTTGGGGCGACAGATCAATCATTCAAACAACCATCGATGCCTGGTTAAGCTCCCAGGTCACGCGAATTATTGTGGTGGTTGATCCAGAAAACTTGGAATTGATTGATCATCTAAACGGTTTAGATATCGATGTGGTCGTTCCGATCTCTTCTCCACCCCAGATGAAAGATTCCGTAATTGCCGGTTTAGTGCATATAAAACAGACTTATGGCCCAACTGGAAAAGATGCTTGGTTGCTAGCTCCGGCCGACATGCCAGGGCTAACACCCGCAGCGATTGACCAATTATTGCAAGAATATCGAACTGATGCCCATAATATCTTCGTGCCAGAATACGAACAACAAACCGGACATCCGGTCTTATTTCCTTGGAAGTATGCCGACCAAGTTCAACGATTGACCGCGAATCAAGGGATAAATCATTTAACTGAGACGTGTCCAAAACGGCTTATTCCCATTGCAGGTGTGCAAAAGCCGGTTGACATTGATACGCCTGCTGAATACCAACAAGCCTTAACTGAACATTCCCAAACCAACGATCAATTTAAAGAAGATTGATGAACATTGCAGATATTTCCTACAAATGGCTTTCACTGCGCGCAATTGCCTCTTAAAATCATTGAGGTAGTACAAAACTAACCAACCCACAATCTCGTCCTTCTTCTTATTCACTTATTCACAATTTAATCGAGGCCTTCGATAGCATGGCAGATCGTGATTCTTTTCAATCGTCGACAACAACTATTGTCGAGCCATTGCGTTTATCGTTTCGTACCACACTCTTTCTTACGTTTTCATTCTTGTTAATTGTCAGTTTGCCTGGATGCTCTGGCTGTTTTGACAGTACACCTCCAGGTGATGATCCTGAAGAGGACCGTAAGAAGCTGGCCAAGAAGAAGCCGAAAGAAGATTTTGATCGGCCCGAGTTAAAAGTGCTGCCTCACGATGACCGACCTTCTAGCAATTTCATCAAGCCCGGACATTGGGTGAATGGAAGTACACGGTTAAAAGCGAATAACTTTGTTTTTCGTGGAGAGCTATTCGCCCAAACCACCAATAAGTCAGGGCAAGCGGTCGAGATCCCTGGAACCGACTATCTGTTTGCCTCGAATCGCCCGATCGCTCTTCCCAAAGGACAAGAACGCTGGTCGGATGTTACCTACTTTGTTCCTCGTGTTGGCAATAATGCGGATAAGAGTCGCTGGTTCTCGTGTCGCTTACGATCTCGGGGTGGTGGCAGAGATGTCATTACCGAAGTGTTGCCCACGACACGTCTGTACGCGCATCAATTTTATGTTGTGGTACTGGCTTCGACCGCCGATGATTTTCAATTCATCAATACGCTTGATTCAACCAAGCCACTTTATGCCGCAGCCATGAATATCGAGGAGATCGCCCCACATTACCGCGTGGTCTACCCTAAAGTGCTCGATAGAGTTCCACTGCCCGAGAACTCGCTGACTTGGACAAGCATTGCCTATATTGTTTGGGATGACATTGACCCGAACGTGATGACGCTTGTCCAACAGCAAGCGATGATCGATTGGCTGCATTGGGGTGGCCAACTCATTATTAGCGGACCTTCTTCGCTAGACACACTGAAGATCAGTTTTCTGGCCGATTATCTCCCTGCTGAATCGGCAGGCAATCTTGAACTGGGTCAAGCCAAATTTGACGAGTGGAACAAGGTCTTCGTAAAAGAAGAAAGGGTCTTGGAAGACAACCGCTTTGTTTCACGGCGGTTTGAAGTGGATGTCAAAGATGGTCCAGTCCGAGGAGTTGACCTCAAACTACACGAAGACGCTGACTTTGTGGCGAACACCGGAGGACTAATCGCCGAACGACGCTTGGGCCGTGGCAGAATCACGGTCACCGCATTTCAACTCAAAGACCCTCGGATTTGTAAAAACTGGAAAAACTTTGACAACCTGTGGAATAACGCAATTCTGCGAAGACCCCCGCGAAAATTTAGGAGTACGGATAATGCC
>NVWB01000231.1 GCA_002733575.1 Blastopirellula sp.
CTTGCGGAGTGCGGCAGCCGGGTCGAGAGGAGAGACCGTTACCTCGTGAAAAACGGTCAATGCATCGAAGGTAATCACTTGAAGTGCCCCTTCACGCCGGGGCAGAGTCGTCTGCCACGCAATCACTGGCTCACCGTCGAGGGTGGCGTTGATGAGGGAGCCTCGCACCTGCACACGTAGCGTATATTGCTGATTCAACTTGATCGGCATGGCGCGTACTGCATTGCCGCCCGGGTATTGCCACTTGCCTCCGCGGTGAAATGTGGCCTGAACTTTCGAGCCACCTGATACAGCGCTGACATAGATATTCTGCTCGCTATCAGTCGCAGCAGGTGGAAGAGTCGGGTCCTCCTGACTGACGTCAAAAGAGAGTCCAACGCTTCTCCAACGACTGCCGCCAAGGATTGTAAATCGCACAGTGGCGTCAAAGTCCTTGGGTGGCTTACCGATGAGCCGCAAAGCCGAGCGTGTAGCACCGTCCTTTTTCTGTTCCAGACGTCCAGGTTCGTGAACCCACTCGCCGCCAAACAACTTCCAACGGGCTAAGTCCAGGGGATTTAACTCGTTCGTGACTAATTTTTCATCGCTCTCGTTCTCTTTTGGTTTTTCCTGCTCACTGTCTGCCTTGCTCTTTGCCTCTTCTTCAGCCTTGGTGGCCGCGAGCAGTATTTCTTGCGATTTATTGAACTCCAACTCAGCAGCAGTCACGCGTTTCTTAGCGGATGCTATGTAGGACTTCAGAACCCAGGGACGTCGCTCTGGTTGCCAGGCTTCATCGGGAAGCGACACAGGTTCGATCTTGAGTTCTGCGAAGCTCAAAAATGCAGGGATTCCTGGCTCAATAACCTTAGACTTATCAGGTTTCTTTTCGTCGCCACGAATATAAAGATACGTTGGATCATCAAGCATTCGATCATAGACACGAGGAATGCTATCCTGAGCCAGATCCGACTCTCCCTGTACAGCATCCAAACGCACATGGTACGGTTCAAAGAACGCCCGCATGCGATAAAAATCGGTTTGCTCTAGAGGGTCATATTTGTGATCATGGCACTTGGCGCAATTCATCGTCAGACCGAGAAATCCCTTACTGACGTGCTCGACTGTTTCTTCCATCCACTGCGGGCGATTGAACAGAAAGTAATTTCGCGCGAGGTATCCGGTCGCACGCAACTTGCTGAGGTCGTTGGGATGCATTTCGTCTGCGGCCAGCATCAACCGTACCATTTCGTCATAGGGAGCATCGTCATTTAGCGATTCAACGATCCAGTCACGCCAATGCCACATATGCTTCTGGCTGTTCCGCAGTTGGTTCCCCAGTCCCCACCAGTCGCTGTATCGCCAAATATCCATCCAATGCCGGGCCCAACGCTCGCCATGGCGTGGATCATCCAGCAAACGCTTTACCGTGTGTTCATACCACAACGGTGAAGTGTCACTTTCACAAGCCATAATCTCTTCAGGCGTAGGGGGAATGCCAACTAGGTCGAGATGCAAACGACGTAGCAGAATGAGCCGCGATGCCTCGGGTTGAGGAGTGAGGGCCTGTATTTTGTGTTGCTGTTGTAGAAAAGCATCAATCGGGTTGCGGACCCAACTTGAGTCTGTCTTAGGGACAACAGGGCGAACAATTGTTTGAAATGACCAATGCTCACTAGGATCATCCTCGGGCTTTTCATCCACCGGAGCCTTCGCCCCTGAAGCGATCCATCGGCGAATCAATTCAATCTGTTCGGTTGTCAATGGAGCCCCTGATTCTTGAGGTGGCATCCGCTCGTCCAGGTTCGTTACTGCAATTCGTTCTAGCAGCACGCTTTGGGCAACGTCATTCCCAGGTTTGATCGCTGCACCCGAATCACCTCCCTCGATCGCCAGTGCCACGGTATCGAGCCGCAGTCCTCCCTCTTGCTTGAGTGTCCCATGACACGCATAGCACCGTTCACGCAGAATCGGTTTGATCTGCTTGAGATAGTCCGCGCCTTCGTCTGCCGCATGGCCAATATCAGGCGTGCAAAAGAGGATTCCAACAACGAGCAGACAAGACCAACTGGTACCAATCCACTCTCGAACAATTGTCAAACGATGACTCATTTCAATCCGTCTCCATGCCTGTTATTCTCTCGACCTTTCTGAGCAAATTAACTCAGAATCGGGTGATTATATAGAATGTGGTGTGATAATTCTTTTCTCGCTGCAGACCAGTTCTTTTCCAGTAGTGCAGTCAGGGCGTCGACGAACTGCAAACGCTCCATCTGGTTGCATGTAAACACATTACATCTCTTATCGCCTGATTCGTATACAGCAACCCCGAGATCACTTTGTTTCATTTTGTCCAATCAGTATGCATGAGAGGCAGGAAGTTGCCCGATTCATATCCCAGGTTTACTTGGGTCTTAACACCCCGACAAAGCCGCCTCCCGGCGCTAGCTTCACACGCAGTTTTTCGCCGGCCTTAAGAGTCCATTTTTGCTCCGAAATTGCATTTGGTTTCGACTCATCCATCGAACCATCAACGTACAACTTCAGCTCATACGCCTTATCAGTCATGATCGCGTCTACGGATAAGCTAATCTCTCGGGCACTCCAATTTGTGATGCCGCCTAAATACCACACATCCCCTTTACGCCGCCCGACAACAATATACTCGCCGATGCTTCCTGTGAGGTAGCGAGTTTCATCCCAGGTTGTCGGAACTTCTTTGAGAAAATCAAAACCTTGCTGACCTTCGTAGGCCTCGGGGGCATCGGAGACCATCGGCATCGGGTTCTCATATACGACGTATAGGGCCAGGTGATGGCATCGTGTGCCAAGGACTTGCGGTGCATGATCTCGCGGCTGAAACTCTTTTCGTGATATCGAGCGAAAGCCACCCTGGTGATAGTCCACTGGTCCAGCCAATGCTCGGGAATACGCGACATTAACATTGTGATCTGGCGAGCAAAGATCACTCCACTTTAGGAATTCGAGGTTGAGCACTCCTTCGCGATTAAACAGATTGGGGTACGTCCGTTGCTCTCCACTGTACTTCGACGCCCCATGAATCTGGATGTGTAGTTTGTGACGTGCCGCACTCTCTAGCATTCGCTCCGTGAATTCAATCATCTCCTGATCGTCACGATTGAGAAAATCGACCATCAACCCCTTAACACCCCACGATTCATATTGAGCAAATGCTTCCTCAAGATTTTGACTGAGTGGTTTCCAGTGAACCCACAACCGAATCCCAACATTTTTTTTACTCGCATATTTTAGTATTTCGGGGAGTCGAATCTCCGGTCGCGGCGTGAGGATGTCAGCGTCGTTAACCGATCTGCCGTATCCTGTGGGCGACTGCACATACCACGCACGACCATCGCCGGAAAAAGAATGGTAAGCAATGTTGTTTCTCGCACAGAAATCAATGTACTTCTGGTGCCTTTTAAGAGAGGCCAGCGAATCCTCTGGTAGCTTGTAGTCATCCTCAAACGCACCGTACCACCAGTGAAATGTCGTCTTTTCTGGGCGTAACCACGAGAAGTCTTTACTGGGAGCATCGTTGAGGCAAAGAAGCAAATTGCTCTCGATCAGTTTGCCCGCCGAGTCAGCCATCTGTATGACTCGCCAAGGACTGAGGCACTCTCCTTTTTCAATGACTCTCAGTGTTTTCTCAGTGGAATGCGGAGAAAGACGAAGTCGCAATGTGGTTGAGCTGTTTCTGGGGCGATCAAGATACCCGCCAGCGAAACCAAGAACGCGTGCTTCAGTAATGGCAACGGCAGGGCCTTCTGGCTGCGTAAACACAAACGGCATATCCAGCAATCGATTCGTGGGAATGTCACGAAGCCGTTTTCGTTGGTAGAGTGACTCGTGTGAAGTGGAGAAACCGTCCAGTGTATTGAACAGTGTCTCCGGGTTGCCAGTGATGGCAAACGTTGTGTGTTCCTCATAGATCTTTAGAGCAAAGTCCTCAGACGGGTTGGGGAGCCGATACCGAAAAGAGACTCCGTCATTATACGCACGCAGCTCGATTCTCCATCGAAAACCGGAATCAGCGACCAAAGAAACATTTGCGAATGAATAGTGATCACGAACTTTACTAGTTTTTCCCCACGGCAGTTTAGACGTTTGATCAATTCTTCCTAACTTCGTTCCAGTGATCCGCACGTCTGTTATCAAGGTTGACCCGTCTGCAATTCTGGGGCCGACGAAAGACCAATCAATAACCTCTTTGTTGTCCCGTCTGACCGTGTATTTAAGGCTTCTGTCAGCTATCGTCGATTCTCGTAAGAAAATCTTGTTGCGACCGTTGGGTGAGACAACTTTGACGACCCTTGGAACTTTATCTGCACATACTGGCTCACAAAAGGTAAGTGCTACGGCAAACATCACTTGCAGGATTATCGAAGAGTGTTTGCATTTTGCAGTTCTCAAAACATAATACCTCTCAACGAGATTTGACAAAGTAACTTTTATTTAACCCAGCCAACTTCCGAGCAACACAAATGTTACTCCTCACCACCCTGTATTAGCCCAGCGACCTTCGGTGGTTATTCTAAGTGATTCTCATACCACACAAAGATATGAAAATTGTCCATCAAGAAAAACTTATAACAGATGAACCTGTCAGTCAATTATAATGCATCTATTTTGAATTGCCATACACGACGAACTCGCTAAAGAGACATTTGATTCAATACAACTGCCGAAGATCTGGTCCCAATCGGTTCGACATTCCTTGCTCAATATCATTGGTATTCTCCGATTGAGCATGATGGCTGGCCACGATTTCCTACAAAAGAAAGGCCTTTACTCCACTGCCCATATCCAGCGATTGGAGAGTGAAGTAGCCTTGTTGAGTGAAGTAGCCTTGTTGAGTGAAGAACATAGAATTCTCGGTGCCATGATGAAAAGGATCCATTCACAACGCTGCACCCAATATCCTCCCATTGAACGCATGGCTATTTTGGAATTCCAGGCCATACGAGGTTGGAATCAGGCGGAGACTGCACGGCACTTCTTTATCTCGGAAGATGCGATTAGAGCTTGGCTACGTCGTTTGGAAGACGATTCTGACAGGCCCCATGCTTGAGACCATTATTTGGGTCATAGTTTTGGGATGATTATGTGTTTCACATATCGGCTGTTTAAAATTTGGACTGTTGGTTGATATACTAACGAACGATGTGGATGGATCGTATTGTACTCCTTTCTCCATTGTTCAATCACAAATTCAGAAACCTGATTTTTAGAGGATATAGGACTCGAACTAGTTCTGTTTTACCGCAGAAATGAGAGGCTCTAGTATAAATTGGTGCAGAATCCGGCTCACTCGATGCAGCGACTCTATTTCGCAGCAAAAACGAGCATTTTGTTAAAATACCAGAACATGCTGATAGTCCTGGGATCAACAATCAGGGATGGATGAGGCATTTGATTTGTCGAGCAATTCCAACTCTCTTCTGTTGACCTGCGAGAAACACCTCTACTGGCAACCGAAATCTTCTAAAAAGTAGGTTTTAGGAGTGGAGTTCTTAGAAAACAGGAATAGATCTTGTGCGGGTGAAATCAATGAACCACGTTTTCTATTCTTCATTGATAATCCCAGGAAGGGATCAATGCACTCGTCGAATCTATTTCAAGGCCTGCCACTGTTCGAGCGTGGCTATTGATTTCTGGTATTCCATAAGTATCTTCCACTTGCCGTCTTTGTTGACTAGAAGCCCTTCAAAGTGAATGTATTCGTCTTGCCTGATGCCTTCTAAGTTTACTGTTGAATATCGGAAGATACCAGTTTCATGGGCAGTCTTGGTGTCGCCCAACCGTTGAGAGAACCTGAACTCAACGCTAGTCTCGACTTTGCCCGACTTTGTCGCTGTAAATTCTTTTTCCCAGCGTGCCAATGCTTCTGAAAGTGGTTGACTCATCTTTCTGACGCCGGAGACTAATACACCTTCTTCGTGACAAGTTGCCTTGTATCCTGCAAAGTCTCCTTCATTGACCGCCCGTGATACTTCCGCCCAGTATTTGTTAAGTTCGGTGAGCCTCGCATTGTCATGAGCAGTTTCTGCTAATGTAGTTTCGGCGATAATAGAGACAACCGTTACGAGACAGATGGTCAAAGTAAGTTTTATGTTTCTGATCATTTTAAAGCTCTTCATCGTGATCTAAACGAGATAAACTGCAATGCTTCTCACAGGCTTACTCTTCCTGTTCACTGCGGGTCGCTTACTAGTCCAGCGACTTTCGGTGGTAATTTAAAGTGATCATCAATCCACGTATCGATGTGGAAATTTTCCATCAAGAAGAACTTAAAGCATTCGAGACTGTCGATCAATTATAATGACTGTAATTTGAACTACCATGCGAACATGATAATTTAATCATAGGATTTCTGAGCGATCTCGGCACGATTGCAACTTACTAGTGGAAGGGTGTTCACGACGAAGGTCGCTGGGCTAGGGCATAGTACAGGTACAGGGGATATGTATTTTATGTCCTCAAGCGGAGTCTTTGTCTATTATTTCTGTAAAAGATATAGAATGGATATAAGCGTAACACGGGCGTAACATGTAAATCGAATAATAGTCTTCATAACAAGTGATCAGAACTCGGAAATGGGCTAAAACCTTGCCATGGAAAGGAATTTATGAGAATAGGAATCGGATAATCGTGTACTTTCCAGTTCATCTTCTCATTGCCGCTTTCAAGGGGTTCCATCGTTGTTATTGGGTTATTACTATTGTTTATGTGAAGCAGGAGAAAAGTCATGTTTAAAAAACTGTTCAGTTCAGTCGTACTCGTAACGGCGTTACTTTGTCATTCGGTGTCAGCAGTAGACACTCCCTCGAATTTATTGGAAAAAGGAATCTACACCGAAGAGACTGTCGGAGATCTAGATAAGGCGATAAAAATCTATGAGCAAATAATATCCCAGTCCAAAGCCAATCGGAAGTTTGTCGCTCAGGCTCAACTTCGCCTGGGGAAATGTTTAGTGAAACAAGGTAAAAAGAAAGAGGCAGAAAAAGTATTTCGCAAGCTTGTGAGTCAATTCAAGGATTCGCCAGGTCAGAAAAGATTAGTGGCCGAAGCACGCAAGTTGTTGCCTGCCAATTTGAATGATCTAAAGCTGATTGATGTTCCCTGGGTCGATGGTGAACATCTGGAAATGCGTATCAAACTAGCAGGCGGTTTGGAAATCGGAGACTTCATCCTTTTTGCAAAATCGGGAATTGTCAACAATCAAGATGTTTGGCACTTGGGTCTCAATCGTAACATCATGCTCAACTCGCCGAATCTAAGTTTGAGTAGTGTAGTGGTCAACCGAGAAAACTTTAAACCCTCTAGCAGCATGTTTCGACACACGTTAATGGGAACAACTACTGCCAAGTATTTACCCAATAAAATCGAAATCCACACAAAAAGTATTGATGGAAAAGAGTCCGACAAAAGCTTTGATTTAGATGAAATATATTACGACAACGAACAGGGATGGCATTTGTTCCGGCGATTACCTTTGGCCGAAGGCTACAAAGCAACACTACCAATCTATGCAACCTTTGGTAGTGGGCCGATTATGCTTGACGTTGAGGTGGATGGTATAGAAACATTGGAAGTCGGGGCTGGTAAGTTTGAATGCTTTAAACTTGACATTAAAAAATTACAACAAACTTTTTGGATTTCAACCGATGCAAATCGGTACTCAGTCAAGTTTGAAGCTGGTGGTGTCACTGGCGAATTGCAGTCGATCCGTCAAGTAAAACCTGATTCAACTACAAAGCATATCGATAAAGATCTGAACTTTTCAATTTCGGCACCTGGGGATTGGTATTTCATTGAGCCACCAGCGAATGGCAATAAAAAATCGAAGCGAGTTTACATCATAGATCCAAATGCTGTTGGTGAAAGCTTGTTGACCGTTAGTCCCCTAGATAAAAAAGGAGATGACATCAGGCCAACTTTGCGTGAGTGGGCAGAGGAAGAAGCGGAGGGTCAGACAAAGGCTTTTAAAAACTTCAAAGTGGTCCCCAGCAGTTGGCAAGAGCGAACCGTGGATGGTAAACCGGCCATTAGTTTTGTTGCGAATCACGACCAAGGTGTGCAAAAGTGGTCGAAGTACTGTCTCGTTTTAAAGGGGGAAACCACTGCTTCAATTTTTGTCGTGAGTACGCCGAGAGAAAAGATGGATGCGTTCCGTAAGGACTTTGACAAACTTATCGATACCTTCAAGGTAGACTAACTGTGAGTAATCGGTATCGTAATTCGAGTTTCGGGATGGGCCGCTTAAATCAATGGTGGCACATCCTGCTTTCATTGTTAGTCGTGCTCGTTCCCACGGTCTGTGTGTTGTGGTTTATGACCGAGGCAGTTGAGAACCGACGTCTGGTGGTTCGTCGCGCGCTTGCCGATGCCGACTATACTGTTGCCCAGGAACGACTCGATAATTATTGGAACTTGCAGAAATTAGAAATTGAAAGTAATTGGGACAAGTCGGAAGTTCCAGCAATTGCCTTTCAGCGTTGTGTGTTACAGGATCTGGCTGACTGTGTTGTCTTTTATGACGCAGGCGGTCAACTGATCTATCCGGCTCCTGCACAAAGTCCATTCTCCATTGATGAAGCTCCTGAGGTCGATTGGTCCAGTATTGAGAAGCTAGAGCATCAACAACAAAAATATGAGGAGGCCGCAGATGCTTACGGAGAAATTGCGGCAAAACATGGCGATCCTACTAAACCGGCTACATTCGAGGCGAATTTGGCAGCTAGGGCGTTAACAGGGCAAGCTCGTTGCTTAGTCAAAGCTGACCGCAAAGAAGAAGCGATTGCCATGCTGCTTGAATTGCTGAATCAATCTCACTACGCCGAGGCAATTGACTCTGATGGTAGATTGATCGTAGCCGCGACTGAGTTGCGTGTTTTGGAACTTGTTGAAGATTCGAGTGACCCGAGATTTCAAAACATCGTAAAGAGACTGACTGAGCGACTCAACGATTATCATGATCCGTTGTTATCATCTTCTCAACGTTTGTTTCTGATGAAACGACTTCAGGAAACTCTTTCACGGGAGATTGAGTTTCCTACATTAGAAGCAGAAGTGTTGGCGGCAGAATTTTACGAAGCCAATCCTAGACCATCAAAAGATGGGGTTGTACGTTTAACGCAAACGCCAGAACTCTGGCAACTTGCTTCTGCCGATGGACGCGCAATCGCATTGTTCCGCACCGAGAGTGTCCTGTCTCGCTCGATTAAAACAATCTCAGGCCGTGAACTAAAATCAGGTGCAATTGTTGAACCTGTGCCTCCTGGTGAATCTTCAACCGAAGACGCCGTTCTCCACTCGTCAGAAGCAGGTCGATTTCTTCCTGGCTGGCGACTGGCTCGCACACTAGAAATAGGAATGCAGCAAGAGCCTGTTTCCGACACACAAATTGTCGCCTATTTTTGGACAGGCGTACTGGTCATTGGTTCAATGTCGATCTTCGCACTGATCATTGCTCGGTCATTTCGCCAGCAAATGCGATTAACCAGGTTAAGGAACGATCTTGTCGCAACCGTATCCCACGAACTGAAAACCCCGCTCTCTTCCATCCGCTTGCTCGTTGATACTCTATTAGATGATGATGAATTCGACCCACAAAAAGTGCGTGAATACTTGGTTCTGATGGCTAAGGAAAATAATCGACTTAGCAGACTGATCGATAGTTTTCTGACTTTTTCGCGTATGGAACGTAATAAAAACGCATTCGAGTTCTCCAAAGTACAGGTATCAAATGTTATTGATGCCGCAGTCGAAGTTGTTTCTGAGCGTTTTGAATCAAACCACTGTCGATTGGAAGTGTCAATAGAAGATGGACTGCCAGCGATAAGTGCCGATGAAGATGCCATTGTCACCGTGGTGTTAAACCTGTTGGATAATGCTTACAAGTATTCTCCCGATGAGAAGCACATAGTGTTGCACGCTTTCTTACAAAATGAAGCGGTTTGTTTGGAGATTAATGATCTCGGAATTGGTATATCGAAAACGGCATTGAAAAAAGTCTTTAAGCGTTTTTATCAAGTCGATTATCGCGTATCTCGAACAACGGGTGGCGTGGGATTGGGGCTCAGTATTGTGCAATACATTATTGATGCTCATAACGCAGAGATTGATGTGCAAAGTACGCTAGGTCAAGGTAGCACATTCACGATTACGTTTCCTAAAGTACCCTCTGAATAGTTTAAATATATTTCTGAATTTAAGTGTACTATGAAAAACTCAACCGTATTGATTATCGAAGACGACGCCACATTACAGCGTGGCTTGAAAGACAATTTCTTAAAGCAAGGGTACCAAGTCCAGACTTCAAGCGATGGGCAATCAGGTCTCGAAACTGCTTTGGCGAATGTGCCTGATCTAATCATTCTGGATATCATGCTGCCCAATATCAATGGGTACGAAGTCTGCCGTTTGATTCGTAAGCATGAATTGGAGATGCCAATTATCATGCTCACGGCCAAGGGGCAGGAAGAAGATATTGTTCGTGGCTTAGAACTTGGTGCGGATGACTACGTTACCAAGCCATTCAATATTCGTGAGTTATTGGCAAGAGCGAGTGCGTTTCTGCGTCGTCGTCATCTAAAGCCTTCGGACGAGTATCTGTTCGGTGACTGCCGACTTGACCTAACGGCCCATAAACTTTTTCGTGCTGGAGTGGAGATCCCTCTCACAACCAAAGAATTTCGTACTCTTGAGTATTTTGCCCGACGCCAAGGGAGAGCGTTGACTCGCAATGATATCCTAGATGCTGTATGGGGTAATGCAGTGATCGTAACTGCCAGAAGTGTCGACCGGTGTATTACAACTTTACGAAGTAAAATCGAACCTGATCCTCGGCATCCTATTCATATTCGCACAATTCGCGATATTGGTTACCGGTTTGAAGATACATCGTCTTCATAACAGACTTTGAGGCACTCCATTTTTCAACCGCTATCTACAGTCAATTATAATGTCTGTAATTTGAACTACTATGCGATCACGATGATTGATTCATTGAATCTCTGGGGGATCGCGCCACGATTGCCACTGTACTAGTGGAAGGATGTTTATGCCGAAGGTCGCTGGGCTAGTACACCGGCGCCGATATCGAAATACGCAGAGTCAACGCAGATCAACCTCCAACACAAGGATCAGCATAGGTTAACGCGTCGTGAAGGTTGAAGTCGAAAGAATGCTATTTCATTCTTCACTAGCTGTTCTTAAGTTGAACCTAGTTCAAGAGCAGGAGAAACCTAGGTTGCACTGGGGCCGGTAATTTCAAAGTGCCCCTGACTTTCACCAGTTGCTGTCCCATTAGCATCACGGACTCGTACTTTGACAGTGGAGGAAGACACGTTAGGAACGGTCCACTCATAAGATCCTGAATTGGTGACCCCGATCGCAATGGAGATCCATTGCTCACCTGTCTTGTATTCCAAGTCAACCGTTTCTATCGAACCAATGGTGGTCCAGGTAATAGAATGCGTGGATTCTGCGGCCAATTGCTGCTTGGGAATAGGTGAGTTTGGAAGCAGATCTTTTACACCGAGATGCATCAGATCGCTTAATCTGAGCACATGTTCTTCTTTGAATTTCTCCAGTTCATAAAAGCGGAAAGTCATCGTAGGGTTCGCAAGCTTTGTATTCACATTCACAATAGACCAGGGGCGTTTGTCGTGTTTGGCTATTCCCGATGAAATAATATCATAGACAGGGTACCCCATTTCTGTTTCATATTGAAGCAAGGACGGTCTCACCGTGTCGCGGAATTCATCCTGAGCATTGTCATCGTATTTCTTAAAATAGACGATGTGTACATCACCACCCTGGAACATCACTCCGTAAATTTTATTATCACGAATGAAGTTCATAATGGTCTTAAATTCTACTTCGTATTCGGCCCATTTTTCACTGCCCCGTTGAATGGATCCTCCACTTAGAATCACCTTAAAGGGAGCCCGAGATTTTTTCAGACCATCAAGAAGCCATTCTCTCTGCTTCACGCCTAACTGAGTGTTGTTTGCGCCGGAACCTTTGTCAGTGCGGTGATATCGGTTGTCTAAGACAAAATACTGAACATTGCCCCACATGAAGGTGTAGAAAACACCCGCGGCATCCGGTAATCCATAGGAAGGATTAGACCAGACGTCTTTGAATAGACGCAGCGAATCTTCTTTGCCCGTTGCGCTCCCATCCGAATCGTTGGGGCCGTAATCATGGTCATCCCAGGTTGCAAAAGTAGGCGCCCGGGTCAGGGTTTCGGCGAAATTGCCAATGTTTCTCTGCTCCATGTGATGACCCCAGAGAACGCTGTGGCTGGTACTGTCTGCATAGACATTATCCCCATGAAACATCTGAAAGTCGTAATCGTGCTTTAAAACAGCATCCCAGGCTTTCTGATCCTTGCTAACTTTTAAACTGACACATGAAGCAAAAAGGTAATCAAACTCCACCGGCTGGTGAGGGACAGGTGCTGTTGAAAAGGAACCCTCTCCTGCCTTCTTCCCATCTACCCAGACCTGGTACTGGTAATTCGTAGCTGGTGCGAGCCCAGTCAATTCTGCAAGTGAAGTAAAGTTGTTTTGCGCCCGCGGAGGCATGCTCTGCTTTACGAATTCTGCATTTGCGGCTCCACTGAGCCTATAACGCAGCTCTACCGCTTTATCTTTACCGGCGTAATACCAGATAGTAGCCTTGGTATGCGTGGCATGTCCAACCATGGGACCGCGTTCCTGTCCCTGGGCCATATTTGCGACAAACATAGCTATTAAGACAACCCACGAATATCCTTTAAATATATTAATATTCATTTATTTCACAACATCCTGTAGGATTAAAAAGTCCCGTCTCTAATCTAAATCCGCGTCAGTCGATCACCTGGATACCCAATACCTGGCGGGTCTGTTTTGTGTCGCCAAAGCTCCACACGACACGCTTGTCGGGCGTCACTTCGATGATGGGCGTCCCCTTGCCTTCCATACCGTGTCCGAGCCAGTTGCTAACAATAATGTTACCGTTGTCCTGCACATCGGCGCCGCAGAAGGAAGCGATCTTCCACTTGGCAACCTCGTCGGGACGTAAGCTCCAGATGATCTTGTCGTCCTTATCAACAATCTTCATTAAATCCTTGCCGGTAAGCAGGATTTTCCCGTCTTTGAGCGGCGTCGCTGAGTAGCAGAAACCCGGATAATGCGGAATTTCCCGCACAATGTTACCACTGCCATCGTAGACGCGACAGACGCCTTCGCCATGGTGGGCAACGTAGTACAGACCGTCCGCTCCCTTGCGGGCCCTACGCAGAATCTTGTGCGTTTTCTTGACGCTCGTCGTCACTTTGATGCGTTTGGCAATTTTGCCGTTGGGCGTCACCTCAATGAGCTCACTGCCGGTGCACTTTCCGATCAGTGTGTTGCCATTAGGAAGGCGCTGGCAACTCTGCGCTTCTCCCTTGACTTTGTACTCCCAAACCGTCTTCTTGTCGCTGCGTCTGACCTCTCGCACCCAACTGTCTTTTGGAGATTCATGGCACATCAGGATGTTGCCGTTGGCAAGCACCGAGACGTCGACACATTTTACCTTGTCGTACTGCCAAACGAGCTTGCCGTCGTTGTCGAAAATCATCGCTTTCTGCAGACCGGTGTCAGCACAGATGATGTCGTGTGCAGCAACAATATTTATATTGGCAAGAACACTCAGGGAGATCAGGAAAATAAGTTGGGGCATTTATCTATTCCTTTAGAGATTAGACTGGCATACGCGTGCGGTCAAAATACTTCGCCGACGCATAATTATCGCGAAACGAAGAGTTCCAAGCAACGTCCCATCATGGTTCTCAGCTAACAATCTTCGCATATCAGCGCCACCCTGCCAAACATAATCATTAACACAGGACCTGGAGCAACGCCTGGTCGTAACGATTTTGACCTTGATTGTCTACTTACGAGTGCGTAACAACGACTGACTAAGTGTACTGGCCCAGGGACTTTCGGTGGTTCATTTAAGCGGTACTCGATTCAAACAAAAATGTGGTTGTCATCCATGTAGGAGAACTTAAAACATTCGAGGCTGTAGGTCAATTATAATGTTTGTAATTTGAACTACTATGTGATAGTGATGATTGACTCATTGAATCTCTGGGGGATAGCGTTCTGTCTACAGCTGAACTAGTGGGAGGATGTTCACTCCTAAGGTCGCTGGGCTAGTACACCAGCGGCTTGCCGTTGAACGATCTTCTTGGCAAATTCCGCCGCTACGGTTTTTCCTCTGGATCTAACACGTGAACATAGATCTGCCGCAGCGCGAGAAAATTCACCCAATTGCGCAACGCGTATCCGCAGTTCTTCATGTTTTCTTCGGTGTAAACATTCGTTTTTCCACCACTGGGGTGAACGCCGTCTTGCGACATGATCGTACCGTCCCATGTATTTCCAGGTCGTAAACGTAGAATTTCTGCATGGAAATCGACCAACGGAATTTTCATCTCCTTGGTGACTTCGCGAATAATCTTGTTCGCATCCGAGACGGCTTGGTCTTTACCTCGGCGTGGTGGGATGGTGTTTAGGATCGGTATGCAATGCGACGCCAAGCACTTTTCAATGACCTGCTTCAAGCCGTTGCGATAAGTCGCCGGCACTTTCCCGGAAGAAATGTCGTTCGTGCCGATCATAATAATCGCAACTTCAGGCTTGTTGCTCGACAGTGCGACATCGATCGCTTTGTTTAGTTGTCCTACACGCCAGCCGCTATAGTTCGCGAATTTGGGCCCCTTGTCTTTCGTTCCTTTTACATAGTCTCGCCACCGCAAACTCTTCGGCGTCTTTGGTAGACCGTCTTCCTGCGTTAAGTACTGATCCGGCGAGTCCCAACCGATTGGCGACCAGAAGGCCATCGAATACGTTATCGAATCGCCAAACTGCGATACGTATCCCCGTTGCCCCGCAAACCCCTCGTGAACCTTGCGCATCGCTTCGAGCACTTCCGCCGACTGCAACCCCGGACTAAGTAACGCTTTCTGTTTTTCGGATTTTTCCTTCTGCAGATCCGACGGAAAAGAAATCACCTTCGCGATCAAGGAACTTGGGATCTCGCGCTGTCCCAATCTCTTTTTGTTTCTGGCCAACGCTTCGGCAAGTGTCACGTTGGCAATGTTTCCCTGCTGCTCGATCTTGCTTTCGCTGGTGACCTTCACTGCTGGCCCGATCAGCAGGTTGTTCTTCACCTGTAAGCGATCATTGGTGTTTTGAACCCAAATCAAGCGCTGGAGTGAACTCTGTGGGTCGTGAATCGTATTGCTGGTGATTTGACAATCGTCCGTGAAGCAAGCAAGGATGCCCGTCTCAGGGCATTGTGAAATGAAATTGTTCCGTGCTATGCAATTCACCGCATGATGCTTGGAGTACTCAAGAGACGGGTTTCCCAAGGCAATCGCGATATCGCAATCGAGAAAGATATTACGTTCGATCACGCAGTCACGCCCATTCTCCGAAATGTAAATACAGCCGCGGCCTTCTCCCGTGCGACCATGGATGCCGATGAACACATTGTCGGTGATTTTCCAATCGACAGTGTTTTTCACATCGATGCCACCGATGTAATTGCCATTAAAAGTCTTGAGGGTGTCGGTTTCATCGTCGGAAAACTGTTTTGGTCGGTCGTTGTAAAACAGGCAATATTGCACTCGGCAATCTCGCGGCCTAAGTCGTTCGTTGCCATCACGAATTACGGGCGATTTCACGCCGCGCTGCCAGATATTGTGAATCACGCAGTTGTGAATCGTAACGCTTTGCGCGCATCGGTCTGAGTTAATCTTGAAACCGTTCCATTTGATGTTTTGAATCGTCAGGTCGGCAATCGTAACGCCCATACAGTTAGATATGCCGATCAATTCGCCATGCCGGCTTTTAGCACCATCGAGAATCACCTTGTCACGATCACCCGACTCGCTTCGTAACGAGACGTTGTCGGTAGCGATCTCGAAATAGCGTGGCATCATGTAGTGCCCGTCGGCAATGAAAATCGTCCCGCCCGCCTTTACTATGTTGGCGGCCTGAAAGAGTTCCTCGACGTTCGATACGCGAACGACTTCGCCAGCAGGTTTTCCCAAAAGTGGCGGCTTCGGAAACCAGTTCGCATTGGGTGAGGCAGCAAATGAGAGTCTCGTTAAAACGAGGCAAATCCCCAAGAACATGATCAATCGGCGATTCATTGTCTTCTCCATTCACAAAACAGCTGTGTCTTCCGGTGGGTTTCCAGCAGCATAACATGACGAAGGGCCAAAAGCAATTCTTGCTTGACGTCTGCAACACGTCCTGCGATGATAAACGATCCGCTGTCAGCGTGTAGACTGGCTACAATGAGCGTCAGCGACGAAGTTCGACTATGCCGTTCCAGCATAGATTGTTCAGCATGGGCTCTTGGCCGATTCACACCCTGTGGGCACAAAGACGAAACTCGTACTGATGTATCGGAGGATTCTGTGAGAACTTTTGCAATTAGCCTGACGGTTATCGTTTGCCTTACGTCGTCAGCGTTCGCCGAGGTCGGCGACCCTCAACTACGCACCGACCATCCTTGGTATCCAGGCGAATTGGCGATCTCCTCGTTCGAGCGTCTGGCCGCCACGCAAGCCGAGGTTTACGAACGCGTCACCGGTCGCAGCGTAAAGACCGACGAAGACAAGGCGCTCGCAGCTTGGCTATGGAGAAACACGCACTTCGCGCATGGCGAATGCGGCTCGCCGGATGAATTTGATCGTGGTTTTCGACACGGCGATTGGGTGCGAGACTATTGGCTCGGCCTGTTTGGTCACGGAATGGCCTTGTGTGGCACAACTCACGCCCAATGGACGGCCGAAATGGAATCGTTGCTCGGCCACGGGAAAGCTCGTGCAGTCGGAGTTACGGGGCACAATTCCTTTGAAGTATTCTTAACCGGCGGCGCCTACGGCGATGGCCGCTGGGTGTTGCTTGACCACGACGTGTCTACCGTGATCTTCAATGAAAACGGCTCGCGTTTGATCGGCATCGACGAGTTGAAGCGTGACCTCTCGAAACTTGGCAACCCCGCCTTCAAGCCTGGCCGTCAACGAGGCTGGCGAGTCAGCGGCTTGCACGACGCCGACGTCCGCGGTTCGTTCAATTCCTATCGCGTGGCAGAATACTTTGCCGGCTTCGCAGGCGCTCCTCCGATGACCCATCTTCGTTCGGGCGAATCACTGCGTCGATATCATCAACCGGGCCTTAATGACGGCAAGACGTTTGTTTATTGGGGTCGCAACTACAAGTCAGGCAAAATCGATGGTCCCGAACGGAGCCGTTCCTGGGTGAATCAACCCGATCAAATGTTCGATTCAAAGAATGGCACCGGGTGGCGACAAGGTCAGGTCCGATATGCAAACGCCGTTTACACGTTTAGACCAAACTTCGCGGATGGGTCCTACCGACAAGCGGTAATTAGCGAAACCTCCGAACAGTTTACGCTTGAGTTTCGGACACCCTATGTCATTGCTGCCACACCGCCCAACGACAAGCCATGGGGGATTTACGATGATGGCTGTACCAACGGCTTAACAATAAGCGGCAAAAAGAGTTGCAAAGTGAGTGTCTCGACCGATCGCGGTGGGACATGGCACGATGCACAGTTAACGGCTTCCAAGACGTCCCCGCTCGACTTAACCGATCATGTTAAAGGGCACCAACAATACTGGCTTCGATTCTATGTTAGTGCTAAGCAATTCGCCGGCAAAGACGTTACGATTCGCACGATCTGTCAATCCAATCCATCTGTTCTACCGCGGCTAAAAGACGGCGGCACGAAGATTACCTATCAGGCGTCGGGTCTGGCGATGGTCAGCGCCGGACCCAATCTTGATCAAGCGATGCAACACCACGTAGCCGGCTCACTAAAAGAAGGTGACATTACGCTCGAATTGAAAACACCGCGAGGTGAATCGGCGGTAGCTATCCACGCCAACAGTTGGAACGCATCCGGCAATCCGCCCGATCCGAATGTAAACTTTCAAATCGAATTCTCGATCGACAACGGCAAGAGCTGGAATTCGGTAGTGAAAAACTGGAACATTCCGCGTCGCAAACCGGAACCACCCGATTTCTGGAGCCAATCGTTCACCTACGGCCACACCGAATTCGATGCCACAGCGAACAAACTGCTCGTCCGTTTCCGCAACAGTGGGCGGCGTTCGTATCGACGGGTCGAGGCGCATTTGATCTACGAAACGCAGACACCATCGTCGGTCACGGCGACATTCTGTTGGACGGAGAACAAGGGTGCGGAAAAAACTGCGAGACATTCCTTCGCCGCGAACAGTCGCGACGAACAGCGGTGGCGTATCGACACCGGCGAAAATGTTACAACGAAGTGGGTTGAGTTTAACACACGTTAGACTCGACCCACTGTATTTGCCCAGCGACTTTCGGTGGTTCATTTAAGCGATTCTCAATCCACACAAAGATGAGGTCATCATCTATCAAGAAGAACTTAAAGCATTCGAGGCTGTTGGTCGTTTATAATGTCTGTAATTTGAACTACTATGCGATCATGATGATTGATTGATTGAATCTCTGGGTGATCGCGGCACGATTGCAACTGTACTAGTTGAAGGATGTTCACGACGAAGGTGATTAACGGTCGAATTCAGCACGATTTAACCATTGATCAGCAGCCGACACTGGTTATGCTGAACGATTAAATCCAACACAGTTGAAAGCCCGATATGCTACCGATACGAACCAAGCAAATGCAATTTGAAACCCACATCGAAACCGTCAAAGCCAAGGGCATAGCCGACGAGATGATCGACAACAACAAGTGGGTGAATTAGCCCAGCGACTTTCGGTGGTTACTCTAAGTGATCTTCAGTTCGCTCGGAGGCGTGCCAAATGTCTATCCAAAAGATATTATAATATTCGAAGATAAATCATCATGATTTATTCAATGAATTTCTGGTCAATCGCGTCGTGATTGAAACTGAACTAGTGAAAGGATGTTCACGCCGAAGGTCGCTGGGCCAGTTCAGTGGTTGGGCATGGAGTGGACGGGTTAAAATTCATGCGATTTCGATTTCAGGTTTGGCGTTTGAAGTGGCACGCGGGTTGAGGAGTTTGTATAGAAATTATTCCCTATTACACGAGTTCGCCTAAACGGTCAATCATCGGATGCTCGGCCAAAGTGTAATTCGGGAGCAGAAACACTCTTCTAAGCATCGGTTGCAATTAGCTGAGAGATTTTGATTTCAGACAACTGCTTCTTGGCGGAGTTAGTCACACCTGAAATTGCATTTTGAA
>NVWB01000232.1 GCA_002733575.1 Blastopirellula sp.
CGGCGAACTCAGTTGCTACCTCTAATCGACGACAGTCGACCCCGACGTCGTTTTGAATATGCGTGATTGAATGGTTAGCGATTTCCAAAACCAACATCGCGGCCACCCGAAATATACAACCGCGCAACTTCAAAACTTACGCTTCGCGCTTGAGATTCGGATACTCACGCGAAAGAAGCACAGCCAACTCTGGAATCGTCGGCTGTGCTACACGATATCAAATCGTTCGGCACGGTGAAATTAAAGATGCTTTAAAAAAGCTTCGTATAAGCGGCCCAAGAGCCTGCGATCAACATCCCAAACGCTGACAACCAGAGGAACACATCCCAGGCAATTCCTGGTCGAGTTCGAGGATCGGTTTTGTAATAGCGGAAATACAAGGCAGCCGCCGAAAGCATCGGCAACATCACAGCCTGCATTACCCCGCTTAATAGAATCAACACTGCAGGCTTGGGATAGAAAATATATACAGACAAACAGACCATAGGGAAAACACCGCTTAATATACGCACGGTTTTTCGGTACGATTCTTCGCTCATCGGGATGAAACCGTAGACTCGCAGCCCATCCGAGTTCACACGAGCATGGCTGGCGTTCGCCACAAAGAAGGTTGAGTACAGTACAGCAAACGCACCAAACAGAAAGAGTGTCGGGGCGATTGAACCAAATACTGGTTCATACATCACACTCAACGTTTGAATCATGTCGGAACCTTCGGGGTTCAATCCAGCACGACCTAAAATGGCGGCACCCAGTAGATAGAAGGCAATTGTGGCAAAGGTATAAACGACCATCGAACCCCAAGCATCCCAGCGAAGCACATGTAGCCAACCCTTGGCACGTGCGGCCCATTCTGGCGAGTCATCTCTCGGACCTGTAAACTTTGCGTATCCTTTTGCTTGGCACCAATATGGATACGAAATTAATTCCGCGGCACCGACTCCAATAATTCCAAAGGTAGCAAGCGCAGTTGCCATTGGCGATTTCCCTAGCACTTCAGTGATCGGCGTGAAGTTAAAGCTCAAGCCATTGATAATATCTTGGCCAGTCACAGCCCAATCGGGATTCATTTGCAACGCAAACAAATTGCCGATGGTTATCAACGTGAACGAAACCACCATGACTGTTGAGAATGTTTGAATAAACCCATACCGACCAACGACCAGCAGTAAAGAAGTCGCTACTGCAATGATGGTGGCCCAGATTTTATCATCAGTGAACCAGATTTTATCATCGTCGGTTTGTATTGATTTCTTGATATCCGACATGCGAGCTTTGTTGATCGGGTATTGCCGCCTTAGGACAAGATATTCTTTTCCTAACGCATCTAGTTTGCTTTCAGCATCAGCGATCTCTGTCACTAGTCTTGCAGTTTCTAGTTTACTCCCATCTTCCTTAGCTTTACTTAATAAACTATCGTTCTTCTCCAGTTGCTCTTGAACTTGATTAAAATCGTTGAATGCCTGCCCTTCCAGGGTGCCGGTGATTTCAGTCTGCCGAGATCTTTTACGGCGGAGAACAAGGTACTCGTCACCATCGTTATCATCGTTATCAAGCCCCGCTTCCATTTTGGCAATCTCTTGACTGACCTTCTTTGCCTCTGCTTCATCGCCTCGTTTTTCAGCCTGAATGACAAGTGTTTCTTTCACTTGTAACAGAGTTTGAACCTTGGTGAAGTCATTGTAGATTCGGCCTTGCTCGGTCAATGGCACACTGATTTGAAGTGCTTGGCCAACGCCGCCAACGATGCCCCCGAGTTGAGCCAAACTGGCCAAGGTCATTAGCAGCCAATACCACATAATCCAATTCACGCGATTGTTTTTACCACCCAGTTGATAGTTGATCGCAGGACCTGGTACTTCGTTCAATCCATACAACGAAGTTTTGCCACTACTAATGGTGTAACGGCCAAATTCCACTTGCACAAAAACTTTGATTACGCAGCCGATAATGATCAACCACAAAAGCCAGAAACCGGCTTCCGCCCCGGTTTTCGTGGTTGCGATTAATTCGCCTGAACCAACAATCGAGCCTGCCACAATTAAGCCAGGCCCGAGTCGCTTGAGAATGCCCATCATGGTAGTTGGGGGAGTCTCAATGCCGATTTCTTCTGTCTCGTTCGATGGTTCTACAGGCGTGTCACTCATGGATGGATTTCTCTGAATAGGCGGTGATTTGCTGGTGCTGTGGGAATAGTCAGGAGATGAGGCGAAGATAGGTCAGTACAAGGCTAACGGATCGAGCAGCGCGAAGAAAGAGAGGCGCAACGCCAAGAGGTCGTTTTTAGACGCTATTTTACTGAGAATTTATCGATTTAGGGTCGAAGACCCATCTGCGGTCTCTTCTAGATAAAACAACTCAGGCGGATTCAGATTAATTTCATCCAATTGTACAGTTTCCAGAACACTGGAAGCTTCCTCTGCTTCTTCATCTTGAGGCGCAAAAGCGGAACCTGCACGATGCCCACTCGCTTGATTCACATCATAAGCAGCGTAACTATAGTCAAATGGATGAGCACACATGGTGCATCCAACTGTAGCTGGAAGTAATGCTAATAGTCCGATGATCGTGACAATTTTGTTCATGAGATTCGCCCAAAAGTAACTTGGTAGCAAGAACACATCGCTCAAAACGCAATGCTTCCACAATTACTTATCGGCAGTTTTAAATGGGTAGTTTAGACCGTTTTTAATGGTTATGCCGATTTTCATGGCAAATTCAACCTATGATAGCAATCCTACGCACAAGTTTGTTGTCTGCTTCAAATAGTCTTTCAGCTCAGATTATGCAGCTCTTGAGATTGCATACGATCCACAGAGAGGAATGATATCGGCCCAGGTATTTAGGGCATGGTCCGCACTCGACCGATGCGAATTGTTGACCGTCATTGTGGTGAACCCTGCATCTTTTGCTTGTTGCAAACGATCTTCGTCCGAGCTTAAATAGAATTTTCGTCTCGCCGATAATCGATGTTGTTGAATGTATTGCTCAAACGGATTGCTGTTTGATACTCGATCAAGATCACTAGAGGTTGTTACCTTATCGAAGAGGTCTCCCAAGGAAGGGAACAGGACTTTGGACTGATACGCTTCGCCACTGAGCGAGGCATGTGGTAAAGCGTGCAGTGAATAACCATAGTCTCTCACATTAGAAAGTATATCTGGAACTCCTGTAAATGGTTTTCCACCCGACTCAAGAATCGGAAACCTTGACTGAACCGCGCGTACAAGTTCGTCGATGTGCCCTACGGAGAACTGTTTTGACTTTAAGAACTTTGCAAATGCGGCCCAATACTCGCCCCCTGCTGCATGCAGAGTAGGCAGATAATCTTCATCCCAACTGCGATAGAAACTCTCGTAAGTTGAACTGTGCCCAGATTTTGTTAGCAAGCAAAATAACCATCTCCGGCCAACGGTCGAATCATGAACCGTGTTCTCTGGATCGATCACAAGTACCTGAGAATTCTCATGATTCGCTTTGAGAGAATGAATCGAGACAATCCGCGCCGAATCATCCTGGGGCGATGATCGCTTGTTTAAAGTTTTTCTTGAATCTCCCATCACAGTGCGACTCCTTTCGCAGCATGCGTAGTCGATCAACCAATGCGTTAATCTAAATACTGATGTCCGGTTTAACAGAAACCTAGCGTTACAAAGCACCGTTTAACTGAGCCATACGGCCACGAAGTTGGGGCTGCTGATGAAGCAATTGGATGACTTCCTGCCAGTCCAATGAATCGGCCCCTAAAGCCTCTAGAATTTCAAGCGAATGTTCCCAGTCCTCATCTCCACAAACCGAAAGCCGAACATCTTCTCGGTTCAACTGTTCAGGCACTGGCAGTAATCGCAACTGAAAAATTTCGGGATAATCTAATAAGGCTCTACCAATATCAAATCGTTCGCCCGCAGATTTTGATTCGCGTTCTGCTCTGGTTATCGCCTTGCTTTGATACCATTCAGCAAAAAATCCTAGTGAAGACTCCAGTGCCGATTGTCCTGTCTCGGTGCAATAACCGATGTAATCACAGTTCCGGTGTTCTTGCGAAGTGATGATCAATCGATCAATCAAAGTTGGATCTACAAACGGATTTTCGATGGAAACTCGAATGACACCTTCGGATGGATATGCCTGCATCGCGTCGACAAATCGGGCCAAAGGGTCCGCCTTGGAACTGACAAACACCGGAATATCGTTGGGAATCAATTGAGTGATATGTTGTTGTTCGTCTGACTCTTGTACCACCACAATCACGCCATCAACATGATGCGCATCCGAGACTCTGCGAACCAGCCATTCGGCAAGTGGTTTACCTGCAAACCGGCGGCTGGCCAGGGAATGGGAGTTGACTTTTCTCGGGTGCGAGAAATAGGGCGACTGTTGCATCTGTGCATCGATTTGCACAATGGCGAGATTCTTCATCATCCCCAAGATTCCTTTTTTAAGGGGGTTATTCTTCCGTGTGTGTGATTCAAGGTTGGCACATCAAGGTGTGAGTACCAAGCAGTGTAGCAACCGACTATTTTTTTGGTCAATAAGAGATCAACCTAAAAACCGCAATCTGTGGAAAATCAACAGAAATACCTCAAGATTCCTGCAAGCATAAAGCTTGATAGATTCGTGCGTCTGCTAAAGTGTCAGCCACGATGGCCGCTCCTTGGAAGTCATGATTCCGGCTATGATCGCCTGGCACTGCTACCACAAAGGCTCCGCTGGCCACTGCCGCTTTGCAGCCGGTTTGACTGTCTTCCAAGATCATTATCTGCGAGGGATGCAGTCCAAGTTTTTCAGCGGTAGTCAGATAGATTTCAGGAGCCGGCTTGCCGCTGGTAACTTCGTCTCCGCATAAAATAGAGGCAAACCGTGAATTCAGCCCATACCGGCTCAGTAGATCTTCTGCCATCACTCGGCGTGCGCTGGTTGCCACAGCCTTGGGAAGATTGGCCTGTTCGAGAGAATCCAACAGCTCCATCAAACCTGGCATCGGAGCAAGTTCCGCATCTAAAATGTCCTCAAAGATCACATCTGATTCATCTGCTAGCTGATCAACCGAATCTGTGAGCCCATGAAATTGAATCATTACCTCAAAAGCGTCTCGATGAGTTTTTCCCATCATATTGTCGGTCAAATCTTGCGAAAGCCGCCGGTTTCGACGTTCTAGTAAGATGGTGGCCACTTTGGGATAGAGCAGTTCTGTATTGAACATGAGCCCATCCATATCAAAGACAACCGCCTTAAGTGGTTCTGTGGCAACAGTTTGCGATTGATTCATGGGTCGGGTGACTTCTTTGATTAATTAGGGAAACCTATTATTTTCATCTTTGCGAGGAGCCCAGTAAACAGCGGGGGCCAATTTTTTCCGAAGAGATGCTTGAGGAATTCCCGGGCCGCCCTGTTTGATTTCTCTACTCGATGCTATAATTCCCCAAACATAAGGTGAACCCAGTCGTTTTTAGAAATGTCTGGTTCAATGACATTACTGTCAAAGACTGCCTTCGGGCAGAGACTCACCACGGGGATGTGGCGAAATTGGCAGACGCGCTAGATTTAGGTTCTAGTTCCCAAAAGGAGTGCAGGTTCAATTCCTGTCATCCCCATCATTTCAAGTCCGTACAGGACAACAGTTTACGAAAAGCACTAGATGAATTTTCATTTAGTGCTTTTTTCATGCACCATGGATGAATGGGATCGGTATGGGAATTCTAAGTGTTCTGCCTCAGTGGTTACTCATTCATCCGTTGAATGACATCATCGCACTCAAGACAAACCGACGACCTGCCCGTCCTGATAATCAAGCTTTACGCAGCGATGCTCATCTAAGCTTTGTCTTCCCGCTTCCAAAATCGCTGTGACAAATATGGTCTCTTGAATCGTGGCCAATTTTCTGGCAAACGATTGGGGTTCTGCTTCTGACTGAGAGATAGCATTCGCGGCTTCGATAAAATCTTCGATGCTGCGATAGCCATAGCCAGACTGCCCGTTGAATTGACCATTTTCATCAGGCGTGTATTTCATAAATAGTGGATTGGCCGAACTGTAGCCGGCTGCATCAGTGGCGACAGAGTAACCTCGATGGGCCTGGTCTACGGTCACTTCTCCTTGATGTCCCATGTAATGAAACCGTTGTTGCGAATGGACATCTGACTTGGGGGCAATCCACGAAGAAGTATAGATGCCAGTTCCCCGATTGCCGCTTTCAATATTCTCCCAGTCTACCGTCAGCGTGATCGTGTCTTCGGTTGGCATTCCTTTTGACCGTGCAACACCCGTAGCTGCCGAAGCATGAACGGAAACCGGACGGGCAAATCCACGTACGGCCCAAGCGTGAAAATCAATGTGATGAGCGTTCAAATAATAACTGATATCGCTCGACTTACCGGCCCAAGCTTTAAAGGTCTCCAACTGCGATTTCGGTTGGCTCATGTACGACTGGAAGAAACTAAAGTCTCCCAGTTGATGAATGCGATCTTTGGCATCAACATAGATCGGATCCCACCGCTTATGGACTTCCATGGCAACTAGGCAGTTATTCTCTTCGGCCGCTTTTAATAGTGTAAGATGCTGTTCCAGCGTTTTGACAATCGGCTTGGCAAGCAACACATGACAACCACGCTTGACCGCATCCATTGCAATCTGAAAATGTGTGTCATCAGGAGTAAACACAATCACCACATCGCCAGAAGATAGCGAGTCTAACGCAGTCCGATAGGCGGTTCTATCACTTGCAACGTGATCATCAGGGTAGCTTGAGAAAGAGGTGTCTAACTGGTACGTAACGCCAATCACTTGCTGTAAATGCTGGCGAATACCTGGAAATTTGGTGCCATTGGTGCCAACCATGCTTAGTTGATTGACACGGCCCGCGTGTCGTAAGTCAAACAGCGTGAGTGCCACGACTCCGGCACCTTTGTCTGACTTTGCTGCTCCGCCACCCACGAAACCAGTGGTGTATTCACCGGTTCCGACCATTAGTACATTGATTTTCGACACCGAAGATTTGAACCTTGGAGAAGGAGTGAGAGGGTAAAAGCTAAAGAGAAAACTGTGTGAGCTAGTTAATCTTCAATTTGTTCACCAACATTTGTACGAGGAATCAAACTGGCAGAATGAGATAATATCGGAGTTTTCAGCAAACCAGCCTCTGCATTTTGATCAACCACACTCCTTAATGTCGAGACCACCCATGAGTTCAGGCTCTGATCAGAAAGTTTAGCGGCCACAGTACAATCACGATGTAACTCAGATGTCATGCGTACCATAAAGCGTCCTGAGAGGGGCTTCTCTGGATTATCTCCTAATTCCTTACAATAGGCCAAGTAGTCATCAACTGATTCCTGAAATGCAATTTTCAATTCCTTAGGCGTTGTACCTTGGAAAGTAATAACATCAGTAAGCCCAAGGACTTCGCCATGAAAGATCTCTTGATCCTCATCTAAACTAACTTTTGCCGTGTAATCTTTATATTTCATCATGGTCTTATTCCAGCAGATTCGAGAAAGCGTCGAACGGATTCAACCATTTTCTTGCCCGATTCTTTTTGAGGGTGTGGTCGATGAAAAACAGCCCGAATTTCATTTAAGGAAACACGAATTCGAGAACCATTTCCTTCGCTAATATTTGCGCTCAAAGATTTAAATAATGACTCAATATCGCTCCATGAGATATTTGCTCTAGTAGGCACAGCAAATATTGATTTTAAAGTTTTTTCGTGTTTGCCCATTTATTGAACCATCAGCTTGAATATAAGAAGCAATAATCAACCGATGGTATCAGTTAATGATATCATCGGCAACGAAAAAGTCCAATCTTTAATGTAAGCAACCAACATCGACAACAATAAGTTTTCCATAAACAATGATATAGTAATACCTTAAGTCAATCCACTGGCGGATTTTCAAACCAAACTGGGCCATCTTCAATAATCTCGGCATGGAGTTCAATCATCTTCTGAGATAGCTTTTTGAGAACTTCTGGATGCTTTTTTGAGAGTTCGTTAGTCTGGCCTGGATCGGCGACCAGATCATGCAGTTCAAATCGAATCAATTTGGACTCGTGCAAATACTTCATGTGTGCCGGAATAAAACTATGCCCCTTAGGAACTTTAGGGTCGAGATAACCGACTAGTGACCAACGCCCGTCTCGCATTGCACACGCCGGATCGGTTCGGTAGAAGAACCAGACGAGTGGCTTGGTTCGCTTGATCTCTTTTCCTTCTAGCAGGGAAACTAAACTGACGCCATCCATTCTGCGATCTTGCGGCGGAGTAATTCCGGCCATCTCACACAAGGTCGGAAGCACATCGACCCCACCGGCTGGCGTGCTGGTCTGTGAACCGGCTTTGACATGCCCTGGCCAGCGTACCATCGTCGGTTCACGAATGCCTCCTTCCCAAACAAACGATTTCGATGCCCGCAAGTTGCCGTTTGAACCTTGGCGATACGATCCGTTGTCGGAAGTAAACATCACGAACGTGTTGTCGGCCAAATGATTGTCATCTAAGTAGTCCAATAATCGACCAATTGCCCGATCCATATTTTCAACACAGGCAAAGTACACCGCACTTTTGCCCTGATGTCGGGCCACTAACTCAGCAGGTGCCGCAACTCTTGCATGGGGTTCGTGGAACCATACGTTTAAAAAGAAGGGCTTCGTTTTGTCTCGCTCATTCGATAGCCAATACATGGCCTCTTTCGCAACCAGGTCGCAAGAGTAACCAGACTGTTTGCCGATTGCTTTTCCATTGCGAACAAAGTTCACTGGGTCAGCATGCGAAGGCAGTGCGTTGTTCTCTGTGCCTAGCCAATAATCAAACCCATGTTCGGCAGGCGTCGGTAATGTGCCACCTGTCAAATCGCTGCATAGATGCCACTTGCCCACGTGGGCCGTTTCATATCCGGCTTGCTTCAAGAGTTCCGCTGAAGTCACTTCCGACACACGCAAGTGCATAGGGCTGTTGGGCGGCACATAGCTATACATGCCAACCCGAGATGAAAACCGGCCAGTCAACATGCCGGCCCTCGAAGGCGAACAATTGGGTGCCGCTGCATAAAAGTCGGTGAACTTCATTCCTTGTGTCGAAAGCTTATCCAACACAGGCGTCTTGATATTCTCACTGCCAAAACAACTCAAGTCCGAATAACCCAGGTCATCGGCCATTAAAATGAGAATGTTCGGTTGCTTGGCTGATAATGTTCCAGAAGTTGTAAGAGTCAGGGCAATGAAAGCAAGGGCTCGTGTAATGTAATTCATATTCGGCATTATCCTGAAGTCTTCATCCAAGGAAAGTAAGATTATTTCGCGTTCAGTTGCATCAACTTCAAACGCTTTTGCGTTTCAGGGTCCGCTTGGCCGTTGAAGTGGCTGTTGTCTGGTTCCCAGGCGGGCAGTTGGTCGAGTGCCGTTTGTAATTCGGTTTTTACATTTTGTAGTTCCTTAGAAAGCTTCTTCTCGGAAATCGGTTGTTGCTCGTCCCAATCGGTGGGGATGTGGAACAGGTTGCCATTGCTGTAGAGTTTGTACTCGCCGTTATAGGCAAACCGAACGCGGCGGAACTTGGGTTTGCTGCTGTTAGGGTCTTTGTCGTAATGCAGGATCACGGTATCCCTGATATTCTTCTTAGAGCCCTGGAGCAGTGGCAAAAAACTGTGCCCATCAATGATTCGGTCTGTCGGAATCTGAGCATTCCCTAGTTCGGCAATCGTGGGGAAGAAGTCGCTGAAATCAACCAAGTTATGGTTCACAGTGCCTGGTTCAATTTTCCCTTTCCAGTAAGCAATCATCGGCACATGGCAGCCAGCATCAATCGGCAGCGCTTTACCGCCCATGATTAAACGGTCATCCATCCACGAAATCAGTCCGCGGCCGGTCCCGTTATCGCCGGTGAATATGATTAGTGTATTTTCAGCAATTCCGAGTTCTTCCGTTTTGTCGATAATCCGTTGCACAATCACGCCCGTGTATTGAATCATGCCTTCAAAGTGTTCGGCTTTCGATTGAAACTTTTCCGCATCGGTCAGCTTGCTATGCAGCGGAGTTGGAATAAACGGCGAGTGGGTCAACGCCATGGGGAAGTAAACAAAGAAAGGTTCCCGCTTGTTGTCTTCCATGAAGTCCATGATGAACTCTGTGTAGACATCCGGTCCAAAATCTTCCATGGTCGTGGGACGATACTTTTCGTTTTCGATGATCGCCGGCTTCCAGAAGCGTGAGTTGGAAGCTCTTGTACCGCGAATGCCTGCTTTGTAATGCTCGTTTTCTTCCTGCGATAAATTTTTGCTATAGGCCCACATGCAAGATTGATCAAAGCCTGATCCTTTAGGAGTACTTCCTTTCCCTGGTCCGCCGCCATCGAGTTGCCACTTGCCAGCGATGCAGGTTTGGTAACCTGCGTTCTGCATAATATGGCCGAAGGTGATTTCTGTCGGGTCCATATTCCCAAACGCTTTATAGTTTCTGGCGTTCGAGCGGCCAGTCATAATTTTATTGCGAGACGGCGTGCAAACCGGCTGAGAATAACAATGCGTAAACCGCATTCCATTGGCCGCTATTTTATCTAGCTGCGGTGTGTCATACGAAGTTGATCCATTGCAACTCAACGCCTCGAACCCTAAGTCATCAGCCATGATTAGCACAATATTCGGGCGATCTTTGTCTTTGGCTTCCGTCAGATTTATTCCGCAAGCCAGTACGCAAAGTGAAAGAAACGCCGAGAACCATGAGGATCGCAACATAATTATCTGTCCGTGTTACAGGGTAAAAAGATCAAACAAATACCATATAGCATTGTCTTCTCTCGTGACTCGCCCGTCAATTCCTAGTTGTAAGGTGCTTGATAAATCAACGAACTCACTTGCATATCGTGCACGATCAAAGCAGTATAGTATAAGGGACAACTGCGCGAGACCGTTTAATTGACACCATGAATTCGTTTAGCATTAGGGCAACATCCTGTGAAGTTTTGGAGTTTATTTCAGCGAAAGGCTATAGTAGTCAAACCTCAAGGGCACATGACCTTTAGTGAAAGCAGGATTAGTCACACACTGTCTCGCACTGCCGTGTTGCTAAAGAAAAATCTGTGGGCTTGGCCAGTGATTGCGGTGGTCCTGCTTTCTATAGTGGGCTACTCAGTTCATAGTGCCATTGAATTCACAATGAAAGAGAGCCTGAAATCTGAACTGAAAACATTGCTGAACGCCGAGACGGCAATGCTTGACCGGTGGTATAAAGTACAATCTTCGAGAGCAGAGTCTGCGGCCACAAATCTTCAGTTTCGGGAAGCCGCCTATCAGTTGTTGGCACGTGAAGAGTCAGACGAAGAAGTTGACGAAGCGGCTTCAATTAAAGAAATTCATAAACAACTAGAAAAGGCATTGTTACCAACGATGGCTTCGCAGAAGTTTGTTGGTTTTTTTGTCACGGATCGCTCACATCAAATACTTGATGCATCTAATGCTGTATTGATTGGTCAAAAAGATGTTCCTCAATACAATCGATTTCTAACACGAGCACTTAATGGAGAAACCGTTGTCTCAACGCCGTTCCCTAGTGTGGTGATGATGAAGAACGAAGATGGCGAAGTGCGCACGGGCGAGCCTACCATGTATGCTTGTACTCCATTGCGTGATGCAGACTTTCAAGTCGTTGGCACACTCGCATTGCAGTTGCGTCCTGAACTTGAGTTCACTGAAATCCTGCAAGTTGGAAGAATTGGCGAATCGGGCGAAACCTATGCCTTTAATCGAGATGGTGCCATGGTTTCGAATAGCCGGTTTGATCAAGATTTAATTCTACTAGGTATCTTGCCTGATCAAGAACACTCGCACTCGATTCTGAATGTGCAAATCCGTGATCCACAGGGTAATATGACGGAAGGATTTCGACCCAACAAAAGACGATCCGAGATGCCGCTGACCGCGATGGCCGCCAGTGCCATCAATGGCAACTCCGAGGTGAATGTCGACGGGTACAACGACTACCGTGGTGTTCCAGTCACTGGGGCTTGGACCTGGTTGCCGGAATACGAAATTGGCGTTACCACCGAGATTGATGTAGCCGAAGCCTTTCATGCGTTGACTATTTTAAAGCGTACCTTTTTCTTCTTGTACGCACTGTTAATCGCCAGTTCGGTTGCCATCTTTGTATTCACAATCATCGTGGCCCGTTTACAGCGGGAAGCCCGAAAGTCGGCCATCGAGGCCCAGCAACTTGGGCAGTATAAATTGGAAGAAAAACTAGGTGCCGGAGCCATGGGCGTCGTCTACCGTGGGCATCATGCCATGCTTCGTAGGGCCACTGCCATCAAACTGTTAGATGTCGATAAAGTGAATCCATCGTCAATCGAACGCTTTGAACGCGAAGTACAAATTACCTGCCAATTGCATCACCCGAGTACGATTCAGGTTTATGATTTCGGTCGGACGCCTGAAGGCGTTTTCTATTACGCCATGGAATATCTGGATGGCATCGACTTAGAGGAACTGGTCGAGAAAGATGGGCCACAACCTGCGGGTCGAGTCATTCATGTTTTACTACAAGCCTGTGGTTCGCTTTTCGAGGCCCACAGCAAAGGCTTAGTTCATCGAGACATCAAGCCGGCCAACATCATGCTGAACCGTCGCGGTGGAGAATCGGATGTTGTTAAAGTGTTAGACTTTGGCTTGGTCAAAGCGGTCGACGACAAGAAACAGGCCAATCTTACCGGGGAAAATGGCCTGACCGGCACACCACTCTACATGTCGCCTGAAGCGATCCAGTCGCCCATGTCAGTCGATGCCCGCAGCGACTTGTATGGCCTGGGTGCAGTCGGTTACTTTTTGCTCACAGGCAAAACTGTGTTTGATGCCAACAGCATAATCGAGCTTTGCAAAAAACATGTCGACGAAGCCCCCATTCCGCCATCCGAACGACTTGGCAAACCGGTCTCCAGCGAACTTGAAAACGCTCTCTTAATGTGCCTAGAAAAAGCCCGGTCACTGCGTCCGCAAACCGCCAAAGACTTAGCCGCATTACTACAAAAATGCCCCGAATACACCGATTGGTCCTCCGACAAAGCTGACGCCTGGTGGCGCAAACACGAACGCGGCCAAAGCCCTCAACCAGAAGCAACTCAAGTCTCCACGCCGCCCCAATCTGGGTTTGATCAGACGATGGACACTTAAAAACGGCTACACATTTCGAGGTAATATAAAAGGCAAAATAGAACCGCATTTCTCTTGCTTAATCTTTTATTTAGCCTTAGCATGGTTTCTAACCAGAAAGAGAAACCTGCGCGATGAAGTGGCTACCCAAATTCCGATTCAGTTTACGCACGTTGATGATATTTACCACTTTGTTGGCGGTGGGATTGTCTTATGTTGGCAACCGAATCTATCGGGCCGAACGGCAGAAGCGTGCAGTGGCTTGGATACTAGAGCATACAGGCGGAACGGTTACTTACTACTATGAACCTGAACCGATCGAGGATCGATACGCCCAGTTATTTCAATCCGGGTATACCGAATCAGAAGAGTCCAAGCTCTCTACACCAAAGTGGCTTCGAGATTTATTTGGTGATAATTACTTCGAGTATGTAAGGGATGTGTCGATACCCTACCGGTTTTTACAGGATACAGGTGAACAACTCAACGATGACCTTACCGATATTGGACTTCTCTCGGATTTTACGAAACTAAAAACTCTTCAAATCTACGCACCGCAGTTGACTGATCTTTCTCCTCTGGCGGACCTAAAGGAATTAGAGGAACTCTCTATATCTGTTCCAAAAGTAACAGACATTGGGCCGTTGGCGAAACTTGAGAATCTTGTTGAACTTGACATTCGTGGAGAAAACATCACCGATATCTCACCACTTGCTGGTCTAACGAATTTGAAACAACTTGACATTGCGGGCACAAAATTCTCAGACCTTGCTCCTTTATCTGGTCTAAAGAAACTGGAATACCTTAATATCTCGTACAGAGAATTCTCGTACAGGGATTTATTGCACAAACAAATCACAGATATTACCCCGCTTGCCGAACTTACCAATTTGATTGTTTTAGAGATGTCCAACACCGATGTCTCAGACATTTCCCCACTAGCTAATCTGAAAAACTTAGTAGAGCTAGAAATGTCGAACACCATCATTTCAGATCTTTCACCTCTATCAGGCTTAACTAATCTCGAACGTCTGTTCATCTCAGGGAGAACAGATACCGATCTATTTCCTCTAGCGAAACTAACGAAACTTAAAGAATTATATATTTACGATAATGTGAATGTATCTTCACCTCTTACTGGATTTGATAATCCCGGAAATCTTATCGGCGTTAGAGTTCCTTCACGTGCAGCGATGGCACGCTTTGCGAAGAAAAAACCGATTGAACTCAATGTTTCAAGAAATGAAATCTCTAATCTTTCGCCCTTGGCAGCACTCACCAATCTTGAAAAACTTCATATCTCTATAACCGGCATCACAGATCTTTCACCGCTGCGGGGCTTAAAGAAGCTAGAATCTCTCTATATTGACATCGGAAAAAAACCGCCCCGTCCACTATTGTATGGGCTAGATCTGAATTGGCCGGATGATGAAACCATTGGGGTAACCGAAGCTGATATCGCCAACCTAAAAAAGGCGTTGCCGGACTGTAACGCACGGATTTACCAAGATGACTGAAAGTGAAACTTCGATTTAGTTGATGATCGTCACAGCCGTGTTGGCAAATAAATTGCCTTATCTAGCTAGAAGAGCATGAATTTTAGAGAAAAGTTGTCAGCAACAGATCTTGTTGCTTTATGGTTCCAACTTGGACAGAATGGGGCAAGAGAACTCCAAACAGCATAGTGGCTATTGCTGAGATCTAAATATCCAGCAGTGTTTCGAGTTCATCAGTCGGCGGAAAATCTTTGAGCCACATGAGAACAGCCGTTATAACTCGTCTATTTTTACATTCGTGATTGAATTCCTTGATACGACCTCTGTTTGACGTCATTGCATAAAACACGATGCACCGATACCTACTATTGGGACAGTATTAGTACACAATAGTAAGGTGACAACTCCCAGGGATGGGTTTTCAGTGTTGAAAACATTTGGCAGTAACTTGAAGTCTTCAATCATAGCGATTGTCTTTCTGATCGCTATGATTGGTAAACTTTGCGCAACACCACCAGATTCCAATGGCATCTTAGGCTTTATCATTCCACATCCAGATATTCGTTTTCTACCACCGGTTGATTCGCCTGCCTACAAAGTCTCTAGCAGGCCGCACCTTCTTCCACGTCAAACTGTGTTGCAGGTAGGCATGCCGGTCGTTCATGGTTTGCAGACGCCTTTAATCTTCGAAGAAATTCCGCAACCTAAAATGCCACTGGCAGAGACCAATTATCATTTGCCTGTGCTAACACATTCTCCAGCAACAGAATCTGCAAACTGGAGCGTAGAACAGAAGGCCAGTAGTAACTCGCAGCAGTGGCTGGATAAATATAACGGACGCATCGAAAATGTTTCAAACAAGCCTCTGTGGCAACGGGAGCAACGCAACGGTCTGCCTAGTGGATACTTTCCCTGGTGGGATTCATTAGTACGTCAACCACTGAATCAAGCGAATCAACCTTTGCAAGTTGGCGTGGGGTCACTAGCCAACAATGCGTTGCAGTATTCATCGTATGTACAAGTTATCACGACGAGCCCTGAAATAAAACGAGCCGAATTATTAGAGCAGCGAGGTGCCTTTGATTGGACTGCTTACCTTGACACAACGTTTGACGATATCAGTGATCCGATTGGTAGCACATTGACTACCGGCAACGCTGCTACCCGATATAAAAATCTAGGCTTAGATCTTGAAACCGGATTGCGACGAAAAAACTCGTTAGGTGGAGACATTGAAGTGTTTCAACAGTTTGGTGGAGAGAGGGACAACTCTCAATTTCTTACTCCAAACCCGCAGCGTACAACTCGGCTTGAGTTGCGATACACTCAGCCGTTGTTGCGTGGAGCAGGTCGGTTCTACAACGAAAGCCAGATTGTCAACGCGCAGATTCAAGTGAATTTGTCACGTGATGAAGTTGCCAGCCAACTGGAGAGTCACTTGGGCAAAGTCATGAAGGCCTACTGGGAACTCTATCTAGCGCGTGCCGAGTTTCTCCAGCGGCAAAAATTATTGTATTCAGCGCAAGGTATTCAGCAAAAGCTGATTGCCAGACGGCAAGTCGATGCCGTTCGTGGACAAGAACTTCGAGCGACCGAAGCAGTAAACGACCGAAACTCAGAAATGGTGAATGTAATCAATCGGATTCAAAGATTGCAGACCGAATTAAGGGTGTTAGTCGGCAGCCCTGACTTGATGCAGCTTTACGGAAGAGAAATCACTCCGATGGATTCTCCGTTGCTCGAACCGATTCCTCTATCGATGTCTGATTCTTTACATACCGCTTTGCAAAACCGGTCTGATATTTCGCAAGCAATACGATCAGTGCGTGCGGCATCGATTCGCTATGATGTTGCGAAAAAAGATATTCTGCCGAAACTTGACTTGGTGACTAGTACCTATGTCTCAGGCATTGCGGATGGTTCAGGCTTGGCGGTCGCCTACGCCGATCAGTTTGATCGTGGACGCCCTACCTATTCGGTCGGATTTTTGTTTGAAGTACCACTCGAAAATCGCCAAGCCCATGGACGGGCAAATCGCCAGAAATGGGAAATGAACCGTATACTCTATCAATACAAGCATGTTGTGGAAGAAGCACTGTCTAGCGTAGAGATTTCGGTCCGAGCGGTCGAAAATCGGTATCAAATCATGGTCGATAAATATCATGCGATGCGATCTACTCAAGAGGCGGCCAGTTACTTCGAAGCACGTTGGAAAAACCCAACCGACAATAATGATTCACCCTCACTGCGTCTAGAACAATTACTGGATGCCCAAGAACGTGTGGCTGATAAAGAATTAGAGATGGCAAGTGCCCAGGTCAATTATGCCCTTTCAATTATTCAATTAAAAAGCGAAATGGGGACACTCTTGCAAGTTGAGAGTCCTTAGCAATCGATACAGAATCCCCAAAATCATTTTTTTATTCATTCAAGAAATGTGTAACGGATGTCACAAGTCAAGAACATCTACTCCGCGATGCTAAGCACAGCAATCCCTTTTTTGAATGCAAATCAGGATGCGAAACTCGTTGCTGCTATTATCGCGTCTACCAATGAACTTTCTGATCTATCCGACACCCAATTACTTGAGTCTTCAGAGCAACTACGCTTGGCGGTATGCCAAAAACCCAAGGATGACCACCCTAATATCATCCAAGCGTTCTCTTTGATCAATGAATCCTTTCGCCGTGTGCTGGGAATCAATCTCTATCAAGAACAATTGACAGCCGCTTTAACGCTACTGAACGGCACAATTGCTGAAATGCAGACAGGGGAAGGAAAGACCTTTGCTTGTGCTCCGACCGCCTATTATCACGCATTAAGCGGGCAAGGCGTGCATGTGGCCACCACGAACGCTTATCTGGCAAATCGAGATCATGAACTACTGCAACCAGTCTATCAACTGCTAGGAGTCACTTCGGCAGTCTTGCCTGAGCAGGCATCAGTGAATGAAAAGCGAGACGCTTATCAGTGCGATATTACCTATGGCACGGCAGCAGAATTTGGGTTTGACTATCTACGAGATCAACTTGTCCTACAACAAACGAATCAACGAAGCCTTGGCTCTGACTTATTAGAAGCACTCAGTGGAGCTTCGGTGAAAAAAACGATGCAACGCGGGCTTCACTATGTAATTATTGACGAAGCTGATCATGTGTTATTAGACGATGCGGTCTCTCCATTGATATTAAGTAGCTACATCGGCACGGAAGCCACAGATGCCGAAGTCTATCAAGCCGCAAAAGCAGTTCTGAACGATCTTGAAGAAGGCCACCATTACAATCTAAATGGAGCCACTAGTGCAATATCACTTACGCTGGCGGGTGAGACATTGATTCACAAAGATGAATATCGGCTCCCGCTTTCATTGCTGAATCGAACATGGTCGGAATATGTGAGCTTGTCCATTAGGGCTTCAATACTTCGTAGAAACGTGCATTATATCGTAGACCAGGAAGAGAAGGTGCAAATCGTCGATTCGGGATCAGGTCGAATCTATTCAGATAGAACTTGGCAAGATGGCTTACATCAATCGGTGGAAGCAAAAGAAAACGTAACGATTTCTCCTGAGAAGACCACGATGGTGCAAATCACAAAACAACGATTCTTTAGAATGTATGCACACGCAGCAGGAATGACCGGAACTGCAACAGGATGTGAACGCGAGTTGCGTCAAGTCTACGACTTAGATATCAACACAATCTCGCTTAGAACCCCATCTAAACGCGAAATCTGGCCCCAGAGAGTATTTCTGAGTCTTAAACATAAACGAGCAGCCATTGTTAAAAGCGTATGTCAACTTAATCAGCAAAACAGACCTGTTTTACTAGGGACATTGAGTGTCGAAGAGAGCGAGTTCTTTGCTGAGTTATTATCAGACAATGAAATTGAGTTCCAATTGCTAAATGGAATTCAAGACGAGTCCGAGGCCGCCATTATTGCCAAAGCCGGGCAAGCATCAATGGTGACCATTGCAACGAACCTTGCTGGAAGAGGAACCGATATTTCTCTGGAACCAGGCGTTGTTTTGGTGGGAGGACTCCATGTGATTGTCAGTGAGTGCGCTGAGTCTGGACGCGTAGATCGCCAGTTGATTGGACGATGTGCCAGGCAAGGAGATCCAGGATCAGCACAGACGTTTGTTTCAGCAGAAGATTCTCTAATTCAGCAGCATGGAGCTTGGCTTGTGCCAATTCTTACGCGACAAGCGAATGTAGATGGCGAGATCGACATCGAATTGAATGTCCAAATCAAACGGGTGCAAAACTCAGCACAGCGGTTTGTTTACCGTTCTCGATGTGAACTATTCCGTCAAGATTTGGCCAGCGAATTGTCAAAATAACTGACACTTCTCAGTGAACTCCACCACTTTCACCGCAAATCCATGCTATCGACCCGTACTCGACAATAAAGTCGGCCAAATTCCATCAAAAGAAATTCTCACGCAAAGCCGCAAAGACGCCAAGGAAGAAAGAAGAAGTTTTAAACACAGAGGCACAGAG
>NVWB01000233.1 GCA_002733575.1 Blastopirellula sp.
TCGCCTGCTCTTGTTGACATGAGCAGGACATACTTTGTGTTTTCACTAAGATTTACCCGGTTTTTAAGCGGAAAGTATCGGAACGAGTTATGCAACTGCCCAACTTCTCCAGCAGCGATCTCGATTCGGGCAATCTCGATTCGCTCGTTTGATTGTAGCTGCAATAGTCGTAGGACGTGAGAAGCTTTGATCTGCCGTCTCTTGTCCTGTGTGATGAATTTGGGGGGCTGATCGTTTTCGTGGTCGCGTGGAACAGCGCGGGCAGCTCGAACCGACCGGTCTGCGTCATGGTCGTCCCACATACCTAGATGAGTGACCTGTTTAACACCACTTCCCTTGCACAATTGAAATTCAAACCCGATTTCGCCCGTAATGTCGTTTCGCAGGTTATGCCAGCCTGGATGAACGATTAGTTCTGGACCGGCTGGCAGATTCAATTCCCTGGCGTAGCCACGGTTGTGAATTTTCAGTAGTGTTGATGCCAATTCACGGACAACATGATTAGAGGGTTCGTTGGAAGTGTTACCGTCTTCATAGAGGTTCTCATTCAGGTTATAGAAGACCGTAGGAGTAGCAACACCGCGTGATCCCTTTGACACCCAAGGCATTGCCAGTCCACCATCGACAATCAACTTGTGTGGTCCCTGGCGAATCGCTAGAGCGTCATTAAGGTATGGTGGTCCAAGGTGACAGAAGAAGACACGCGGGCGAACGTCTGGTGTTGCGGGAGATCCCAACCAATAATCAAATACATCGTAGCTGTCCTGAGCTTCATCAGGAGCAAGCGTGTGGCCGACGATACGAGCAAGCGTCGCATAGAGATCGGTCAACGAGACAATCGAGTGGTTCAGTTTTCCGCCCTCAAGAACTGCGGGCCATGAAACCATGAAGGGAACTCGAATGCCGCCTTCCCAAAGTTTTGCCTTCTTGCCGCGTAGACCACCGCTTTCCTGATTGCGGCCGAAGTTGTCGCCAGTGTTCGGCCCGTTGTCGCTGGTGAAGATGACGAGCGTGTTTTCAATCAACTTGTGACCGGGCCAGCGAGGATCATCGGTCGCTTTGAGCTTCTTCAAGAGCTTTCCAAAAACGACGTCGTTCTCCAGAACCATGTCCTCTCGATCACCCGCCGCTACTTTATCGGAGTAATGACTCTGGCCTTTAATCGGCGTTCCGGCGATTTCATCGGGAACAGCGTAATCTCCGTCCGGATTCCGTTGAAAGTGATTCGCGTTCGGCACGTAGTAAAGGAAAAACGGTTCGGCAGTCTTCGTTGACTGACGATCAATAAACGATTCGGCTTCACGCAGGTACAGCGGTCCGAGGTTTCGCTGATCCCAATCGGGTGCGGCAAGGATGCGTCCCTCACGTTTCTTCATGCCGATCAGCTTCATACGACTGCGATCTGTAAATGTGAGGCGGTCGTTGCGAATCAGGACACGCGGCTCTGTATCGAGCGGATCTTCCATGTTTCCCGGTACTCCGAAGTATTCGTCGAAACCATGATGCGTCGGACCGTCGAGCAGCGGCTTCGTGAAGTCCACATCGTGAAAGTAAAAATCGTCGGCTGGATTACCTTCACCGTCGTCGAAAGACATGCCGACGTGGTACTTGCCGATTCCGGATGTGCGATAACCGTTGCCCTGCAACATTTCTGGCAGCGTCGTCAGCGCCCGTTGAATCATGGGAGTGTTCGGGCCATGAGGAAGCCAGCCCTGATACTTCAAGTAGGATCGATGAGCGAATCGTCCGGTTAGCAACGAATATCGCGTTGAGCTACACATAGATGCCGGCGCATAACCATCCGTAAAAACAATCGAGGAGCGAGAAAATTCTTCGAGATTCGGAGTTCGCAGTGTCCGTTCGATTGGTGGAGCATTGGGACTGAGGCGTACTCCGAGATAGGCACTGGTGTCTCCAATTCCCATGTCGTCAGCCATCATGATGATGATATTGGGCTTCGAAGGTCGTTCGGCTGAACAAAGACGAGTAAAAGGGAATAGCGATAGCACAGCGATCGCGGATTGAATATATAAACGTAACATGATTATGAGCCTTGTTTGATGGATTGTGATGGTGCGAGACTGCCTTGTCCTCATTCCGTCTCGAACTCCGCCATTATTTCGAGGATGCCAACACAGGAATCTTCCTTTGGCGTTATGTGTACACGGATCGCTTCGCACTGGATCGGTGCGGCAGGGTGAACGACGTTGTAACGATTCGCCCTCGTGTCGTAGCGGTCGGTGGTATACAGCTCGAATGGTTTCCACTGGCCGTTCTGTTCAACTTCAAGCGACCACTTTGCCGGAAACTTGACGTCAACTTTATCCTGCATCCAGTAGACGCCAACGCTTCTCAGGATCTTGCTTCCATGGAAGCGGGCTTCGATCCACTGTGGCTTGTCCTTTTGGGGACGGCTTGTCCAGCGAGGCTCTTTCTTGCCGTTGGAGAATCGCGGTTCCTTGCCGTCGCCGATAGCGTTGACTGTATCATCGGCAAACGTGTGTGACGCTGTAACTTTCGAGAATACGCTTTCCTTCGGCAACAAATGAGGATCGTAGACAGCTTGCTTAGGATCACGCGGGAACCAGACATTCATCGAACTAACGCCGCGGTTGTTCCACGCATAGTATGGCGTAAGAACAAGTGGCGAGTTTTCAATGGAATTGTCAGCCGTAATTGCTTGTGCTGTCGTATGCACTTGCAGGAAGGAGCCAGCGTCGATAGATTTTGTTGAGACTTTTGCGTCTTTGACTTCTGGATTATTTGCGAAGAAGAATCGCTGCGTTGCGCCGCCGTTATCGACGCCTTCGGCGCAGAGGACAAAGGGGCCTCTCGTCAGTGCGATTCGATTCTGGTTGGCCTTCACAGACGGGTGGCACTCACTAATACGAACGGGCATGGGTAGCGTCAACTGCACGCGATCCCCAGTTTTCCAGGTGCGGTCAATCGCGACAAATCCCTTGTCGAGCTGCATCGGAACGGCTTCGCCATTGACAGTGAGAATCACGGGCTCTTTGATCGAATCCACGTAGCGGTAGAGTTCGCCGGGGACGAATTGTTCGCGTGCCCATGTCGGTATCCGCAGTAGCACCCGAAACTTTGTCGGCTTTGACGGATTCACGACCAGGCTGACTTCGCCGTCATTGGGATACGCCGTTTTCTGCTGCAACTTGACCTTCACATCGTCGAGTGTGATCTCCGTACGACTCTCTGCATAAAAGGTGATATAGACGTCGCGGTCATCGTGGGCATAAGTCATGCCAGGAACCTGTGGCAGTAATCGAGCCATATTGGAGGGGCAACAAGCCGTTCCGAACCATGGGGCTCGTCCAGCCGTACCGTGATTGAATGGATGTTTGCCATCGGCTTCCAATGGATTAACGTAGAAGAAGCGATTACCTTCGAGATTAACCGCTGCATGTACATTGTTCAACAACGCCACTTCGGCCACATCGAGGTATTGCGCGTCCTTATGCATCAGGAACATGCGGTAGTTAAACAGCACGTTGCCCACGGCTGCGCATGTCTCATTGAAAGCATCGGCATTCGGTAGTTCATATTGAGGCCCAAATCCTTCAATCCCATGCACCGCGCCGAGTCCACCGGTAATATGCATGCGAGTATTGGTGATATCTCCCCAGATACGATCAAGGGCATGGCCGTATTTGGGCTCGCCCGTCAGAGTGCCGACGTCAGCAATCGCCGAATAAAGGTACATTGCGCGAACAGCGTGGCCAACTGCTTCTTTCTGCTGCGTCACCGGGGCATGCTGTTGTGCATAAGTCGGCGACAAGACGCCTTCACCGTCTGGCACGTAGGTGATGCCGCGTATTTCGAGAAACTTCCTCGCCATTTCGAGATAGAGTGGATTGCCGGTGACGCGATGAAGCTTAACCAACGCCAGCTCGAGTTCCTGATGGCCAGGTGCCTGACGAATTGGCTTGCCGTTGTTGTAGTTCGGATCGCCAACAAAGAAGACCTGATTGATGTGCTGAGCGCTTTTCTCAGCGACATCGAGCAACTTTCTCTTTCCAGTCGCTTGGTAGTAGGCGATCGCCGCCTCGTACAGATGCCCGACATTATACAGCTCGTGGCTATGGACAACGAACGTGTAGGGCGCGTCGCCCATCATGTTCTTCACCGCCCCGACGCCTGTTGTGTGTGACGGATACAGGTAGCCGTTCTTCTGCTGAGCACCAGCGATCACATCAGCCAGATCGTCAAGCTGCTCCTCCAGTTCCGGATCACTTCGCAATTGCAGCAGATAGGCGGCACCTTCCATGACTTTGTACAGGTCCGAATCAATAAACCGTTGTGCCCGACGCTCTTCGATTTTCTTGCCTGCAAGAAAATCACGGGCAGCCTTCAAATGTTCGACGCCCGGTTGTGTACGCTCGAACGCAAAAGGAACAAGTGTCTTTCGCTGAGTCTCAAGCCGAGGCCGCCAGAAATCGCTGGTCATCTCGACTTTGTTGAACGGCACGGGGCGAAGTGGATAGTCGGCAGTCGCAGTGGCAACGAACAAGGCAAGAATCATCAAAGACAAAAATTGTTTGGTATAGGATCGCAGCACAGTGATTCTCCGCATTAAGGGTATGAGTTGTTCCCAATAGATACTAAATACCACTGCTGGGCACGAGGTAAAGCAACACAGTTACAATCGCTACCGTTGCTCATTGGATGAGTTCTTGGATAGAACGTGTTTTGCAACAAGATTTATTTTTTTAAAGAGGCAATGACCTTGCGGATCTTGTCCGCTTGATCGCTACCAATATAATCCCAGCATGCCATGCCGTTGCCCACGAGTTCAAATTCGTTGTACTCCCAGACGACATTGCGATTCTTGTCGAGCTCAAATACTTGAGGGCTGTCTGGGCCAGCGTGACAATTGCCAATGATCAAATGTCCATTGGGAAGTTCTTTAAGACATGCCGTCCACTTCAAAACGATTTTCGTCTCGGGCACTGTCCCTTCGATCTGCCAGACCACCTTTTTCTCTGGCGTGACTTCGACGACCGAATTGCCTGATCCTGAACCGATCAGAGTGTTACCATTTTTCAACCGAATTGCACCGTAGACGCGAGTATCGATCGGGTATTCCCAGACGATCTTCCCCGCAGGATTGTATTCGGTTACTACTCCTGGCCGCTCGGCGCAAACGAGATAGTTTCCGTTTTCTAGCACTTCTGCCTGGCGAGTGTTTTCGCGACCGTCTTTACCCAGAGGTGTTTCGCTGACCACCTTGCCGTTCTTGTTGACTGTAATAATACGTCCCGTACCAGACTCAGCGATCATTGTATTGCCATCAGCCAAACGGGTGAATGCGTGAACTTTTGAACTCGTGTAACTCCAAACAACAGTACCGTCTAGCTTCATCTCTTTGACAACATCCCAGTCGTCGTGAAACAGAATGTTTCCATTCTTCAGCATTTGTATTTCATGATGCCCGCCGTGACCTTTTTCTGGACCTGATGTTTTGAATTGCCAGAGAACTGTCCCATCTTTTTCGCATATCGCTATGACGTTCTTTCCATAGGATGCACTAACCAATAATAAGTCTTGTGCCTGGGACAACGATGCCACAAAACTCGATATGAGTAGTGCAACGGCAAGAGTGTAAATCTGCATTTTATTTTTCCTTCTATGGTATAAAACAAACGTGAAAGTTGAATCCTGGTGCAATAGTATTAGAAATGAATAATCGAAGTGTGTTACGCAATCACATCCGTTACCACGTTACCAGCAAGCCCCGTCAGGCGAAAATCTCGCCCGCCTTGCCGAAATGTCAATCGCTCGTGATCCAAGCCTAGTAAGTTTAAAATCGTAGCGTGGAAATCATGTACATGCACGGGGTCTTCTGCAATTTTGGCACCCAATTCGTCCGACGCCCCATGTACATGTCCGCCTTTTACCCCGCCACCTGCAAGCCAGCACGTAAAGACTTGTTTCTGATGACCGCGTCCCGTTGACCCGTAAGGTGTACGACCAAATTCGGTGCACCCAATCACCAATGTATCTTCCAACATACCCCGCTGCTTTAAATCTGCCAGCAAACCCGCGATCGGTTGATCAACATTCTTGGCTAAACCCGTGTTCCGTTCAATGCGGGAGTGCAAATCCCAATTGTCCGTCCCGCCAGTGTCAAAAAGTTCGACAAAACGAACCCCGTTTTCGACCAGTCGCCGGGCCATCAGTGTCTGCCAGCCGAACGACTGGTGATCGCCACGCTCAATCCCATACAAATCGAGCGTCGCATCCGACTCATCTTTTATATCAAATAAGTCAGGGGCCTCTCGTTGCAATGACGTCGCCGTTTTAAAGCTCAAATTCCGTGCTACCAGATCATTTTGATGCGGATGTAAGTCTGAGTGCTTTTGATTCACCCGATCCAGCATCGCCAATTCGTGGCTTTGCAATGGCCACGGATTCGACTCTTGCGGCTCAAGATTCGCTATCAATTTTTCCCCAGGATTCAATCGAACCCCTTGATGATAGGCAGGCAAGAAATTTGAATCCCAAACCTGTGCGCCAGCATAAGGCAGTTTTTTTGCAAACACAATCGACGAGGGCAAATTGATATTATCCGTTCCTAATCCATAGCTCACCCATGCACCAATCCCGGGCAGTGCCGAGCCGTTGGAACCTGTATGCATGTGCAAGATGGCTGCAAAGTGGTCGCCGAAGTCGCTATACATAGATCGGATAAAGCACATGTCATCGACATGCGAATTGAGATGCCTAAACAAATCCGTCGTTTCAATGCCGGACTTTCCGCGTGGGGCGTGCTTCCAAAGCGAACCAATAATCTTTTTCTTCCCGTTTTTAGACGCTTCACCGGCACGACGATTTATCTCGGGCTTCGGATCAAACGAATCAATGTGGCTACATCCCCCCGTTAGAAAAACCATGATCACACGCTTGGCCTTCGGTTTAAAATGCGGCTGCTTCGGCGCTAATGGATGCTCCAACACCGCCTCACTCGAAGGGGCTGCCAGCAATGGGGCCATCTGTGACGCCAACGTAAAACTCGCGCATGCACAGCTTGTCTTCGCGGCTTTATTCAGAAATCGCCTTCGTGTCAGCAATTGTTTTTTCATAGTCATCGCCCTTATTGAACGTAAATAAATTCGTTAGAAGCATAGAGTACGCGACAAAAACTCGTCCACGCCCGGGTCATGCCCACTGCCTCCCCTTCGTCGGTAATCTTAGCGGCGTAATCTTTGAGATAGTTCATCGCCTCTGCGACTTCGCTCTCTTGTGGTGCACGGTTCAACGCCAATTGATACGCCAGCTTAATCCGCTTGTCGGGTTCTGCTTCCAGTCGCTCCAACCGCGCCGCGAAAGCGGCTGAGTTTTCCTGGATGAAATCACTGTTCATCCAAAACAGCGATTGCAGCGGCACTGTGGATACCGACCGATTCGCCGTACATACATTCGTGTCTGGCCCATTGAAATTTGCCATGTAAGAATGTTTGCCTAGTCGACGTGCTGGCAAATAGACCGTGCGATGATTGTGATTGTAATCCATAAAAAATGGGCTATGCTGCGTATAAGGGTATTCGTTCTTGGCGTTGGGTTTGGGGAAATCATGTGGCCCAGGATTCCCCCGATCAAGCAGTCCCGAAACTGCCAGCACTGCATCCCGCATCGGCTCGGCTTCCAATCGTCGGTGGCGATAGGATCCAAGCAAGTGGTTATCTGGGTCACCTCTAAGAAGAGTCTCGTTCACTTTGGACGACCGCTGATACGTACTTGATGACATGATCAGTCGATGCATCTGCTTAACCGACCAGCCTTCATCGATAAAGCGTTTCGCCAACCAATCCAGCAGCTCCGGATGCGAGGGCGGCTTGCCCTGCATGCCAAAAAAGTTCGACGTGGAAACAATTCCCACACCAAAATGATATTGCCATATGCGATTCGCCATCACGCGTGCCGTCAACGGATTATCGGCCGAGGCGATCCACCTCGCTAATTGCAATCGCCCGGATTCCCCCACTGGGATATCAGCTTTTGCTACCTTGGGCGTAATCGCTGGCAAAAAACCACGCACAGCCAGCTCACCCAGATCCTTAGGCTCGCCTTGAATATGAACCCTCGTATCGCCGATCTCACTCGTGTTTTTTTTATCCGTCACGGCATACGCGATTCCGCCCCCTTTAAGCTCAACAAAATTCATCCGCTGGGGTTGTTTCTCAGTGCCCGCGTGTGGATATTGCGTTGAGTGAAAATAGCCCGCTAGTCCGTAATATTCTTTCGACGTAATACCGTCAAACTTATGATCGTGACACCTCGCACACCCTAGTGACATCCCGAGCACTCCACCACCAATGGTGTCGAGCGTGTTATCTACTATCAGATGCATATCGCGATAGGCAACGTTACTATACCGACGCGCCAATGCGATATAGCCGGTTGCAATGATACGTTCACGGGAGCGAGTTTGCGGCTCACGCTTTAACAGTAAATCGCCCGCGATTTGCTCTACTAAAAATGCATCGTAAGGCAGATCCTCGTTGAAGGAATTAATCACATAATCGCGATATAGATGGGCTTCGGGAATTGGCGCATCCGCCGCATCGCCTGAGGTGTCTGCATAACGTGCCAGATCCAACCAGTGCCGCCCCCAACGCTCACCATAATGCTCTGAGGCCAACAACCGCTCTACTACCTTCGCAAAGGCTTCGTCTTGGGGTGCTGCATCATTTACAAACGCCGCTGTTTCGCCCGGCGTCGGTGGCAAGCCGATTAAATCAAATGTTGCCCGGCGAATTAAGACCCTGCGCGACGCAGGCCCATTCGCGGTCAAACCCAATTCACTTAGTTTTGCATCGATGAAGTGATCAATCGGATGCGCTGCTTGCCCATCCTCCATGGCAGGGTGTGGGAGAACTGGCGTCGTTAACGGTTGAAATGCCCAGTGATTGCGGTCGACGTCGGAGACTGTGAAGAGCTTCTCTCGGGCCAGGACGCGGTTGTTACTGGGCCAGGGAAGCCCCTTCTTGATCCAGGTTTCCAACGCCGCAACCTGTTCGTCGGTCAGTCGGTCGCCACCTCGCGGCATTTTCAGTTTGCCCGCATGTTTGACGGCGGTGATTAGGAGACTGCTTGAGGGATCGCCAGGGACAGCAGCGGGGCCGCGATCACCTCCGATAAGTGTACCGTGTCGGGATGTAAGTTGCAGACCGCTCTCGGCGTCTTCTCCGGCGTGACACTTGAGACAGCGTTCAAGAAGGATCGGACGAACTTCGCTTTCGAAGAAAGTAATATCATCGATCGCAAACGTAGGAGTATCATCCACCGCGCCCTCGGCAATCCACTGCTTCAACAGCGAGATCTCGTCCTTTGAAAGAGGATCGCGATCCTTCGGCATGAGGTACTCACTGCCTTTATGCAGGACATGGATGATCGGACTTTCATCGGGTTTGCTGGGGACGATTGCAGGGCCAAGGTCGTCACCCCCGCGGAGCATCGTGGAAAGTTGGGTGAGGTCAAGGCCACCACTAGTTTCGCCAAGGTGGTGGCACTCGTTGCAACGTTTTTCCAAAAGCGGAGCAACCTCCCTTTCAAAGCTAATGGGTTCTGCTTGCGCTAACGTGTTATTCACCATAAAGGCTAAAGCAATGCAGATAACTGCGGTGTGGTATCGAAGTCTCATTTTGCTCCCGATGACTTGAGAGAGTTGGTGTAAGCTTTGGCTTCAGCTGCAAGCTGGGTCAGATTGGGGGCCGCCTGTTCCTCGTAGGCCTTGATTGCCTTACCGGCATCGACGACCGCGCTATTGCGGGCCTGGAAATCAGAATTGTCGTTGAGGGATTTGCGGATGGCGTTTCGCTTTGCAACGGCTGCTTCAGCGCTTTCAAAGGCTTCGGGGAAGCGGGCTTCGAGGTCCGCTTGTCGCTCGGCAGTTTCGGCGACAAGGGCAGCGAGTCGTTTGTCCTTGGCCGCTTCGAGCGTGGCGCGGACCTGCCCAAATTCGGAGACGTAGCGTTGTCTCGCGATTCCATCGTTCTTGAGCTTCGCGAGCTCGGGCTTTGTGGAAAGAACATAGGCATCTTCGGCCTTGGATGCTTTGATTACCGCGACGTTCCTGGTATTGAAGTCAGGATTAGTTTCCTGGATGTGCAGCTTCTGCTTTGCGATAAGTTTGCTGAGTTGTTTTTGGGTTGAAAACGCCGCCGGGTAGTTCGCGTGAAGTGCCGCTTTGAGTTTCTCATGTGTGGCCACAAGATCACGGTAGGCTTGATCATGCAAGGTAAGTCGTGATTTGAGGTTCGTGTACTCGACTTTATAACGCTCTGCGGGGTTTCGATTGATGGGAGCGCGATTAGCCTGGATCACCGCGAGTTTCTTGCGTGTCTCGGCCCAATCATCACGCTGACCGGTGGCTTTCCAGACACGAATATTGTCGATCGAACCACCTGGTAGATCGAACTGGAAAGCGAAGTACCTGCGAGTGCGGTCAATGATGGGGTGTTTGCCGAGGACAAATTCGTTGTCGCTCAGGTGGGAAAGTATCTCGTCGTCCCAGTATTCGACCGTCATGGTCTGCCACTGGTTGCTGCGAGATTTGCGGATGCAATCGCCAAGGTGAGCCGGGACAATCCCTGCATCGCGATCAATTGGCGTGTTGATCTGGAAGTGACCGGTATGGATCTGTGTGACGCTGTTATAGCCACCGCCGCTGCCAGTCACGAGACGAAGGTCTTTCGTTTTACCTGACAGCTTGAAGTCGAACTGAATAATCGTGTTATGAAACGACGGGTCTTTAAGGAAGACTCGTTTAGATTCGGTCGGATTAACAGTTGTACGCAACAGGGCTCCGTCGCGCAAGGCGAAATCTGCCTTGAAGCCCCAGCGTTCAGAGACCGTGGCGGGGTCAAAGTCTTCCGAGAAGATGAGTTCACCAGGTGTGCACATTAAGGAATTAGACGGAGCGGGCGTCTCGGCAGTTGCTGTTGCGGATGTCACAACGAGACAGAGCAAAGAGAGGATGAGAGAATAGGTCATTGTGTGGGTTCGCATATTGGTTTGGTGGTTGATTTTACAATCGGATTGGGTTTTCTGAAGGAAAAGTTGCCCAGGTTTGTCAGGTTCCGGTCGGATATTTGAAGGTGAGGTTTTTAATGGTGCCGGAAAAGTGGTTCGGCGTCTTGTAGTTTCCGACAGGTTGGTTCATGTCTGCGCCGATTTGAATGGAGTCGCCGGGTTCGTGGTGAATGATGCCTGCTTTGGACTTTTCGACGAGTTTGCCATTTACTTTGAGAAACAGTTCTCCCTTGGAATTCCAGTTTGCCTCGAAGCTGGCAGAACCAGTGATCGCGGATGGGGAACGGACCACCGTTCGTTTATTGTTCACGCATGCGGCAAAGCACAAATGATATTCATCGAGATAAACACTATAGCCACTTTGATTACCACCATGAGCCAAGATGACGCCGGAGGGAGAATTGGACTGAAAAGTGCCCTTGATTTGCAGCGAGCGGCCTCCTGCTACCTTCGGTGCACGAAATGAGGGCAGGTCGAGCCATGATTTTCCGTCCAGATCAAGCGATTTTGTGTCGCCTTTGACATCGTGGTTCACAAATCGAAGGAGCTGATTACTGGCAAGAATCGCAATCGTCGGTACGGGTTCGGTGAGGGCAGCCTTCTTATCGAAGGAAAACCCAATGTCGTCCGCCAATTCGGAGATTTGGGCAGCCATTGCAGTGGCACGTTCTGTGTGTGTGGAAAGAAGGTTGGTGGTCTCACTTTCATCGGCTTCTAGGTCGTAAAGCTGGGCTTCGCTGCCATCAGGGTTGATTAGGAATTTCCAGCGGCCATCACGCAACGCAAAGGTGGGACTCTGGTGCTCAGGTTTGCCGCCTTTGAGAATGGCGTGAGGATGGCCGTATTGCCAGAACACGGGTTGGTCGCGACGGGAAGCCTTGCCCAGTAGAACGTCGCCCCGGTCTAGACCATCCAGTTCAGCCTCGACCGAAACTCCGGCGAATCGACAGATGGTCGGTGAGAGATCAATCGCGCTCACAACGCTGTTGGTGTCTTCAATGCCGGCTGGAATTGTTCCGGTCCAGCGTGCGATGAACGGCATACGGATGCCGCCCTCGAACAGTGACCACTTTCGACCCCGGTACGGACCAGTGAATCCGGCCGGTGGACCTGTCTTGTATTTTCTTGGCCAATCGGTGGGGCCATTGTCGCTGGTGAAAAGGATTAGGGTGTTCTTCCCGAGGTTTAGTTCATCAATCGTCGCGATGACCCGTCCAATCTGCTTATCCATCTCTTCAAGAACAGCGAAGAAATCGCGAACATAAGGATCGTCCGAAACGGATTTGTATTTGTCGGCACTTCCGGGAAGAGGCACATGTCGGTCGTGTACATCGTTCGGAAACAGCCGGACGTAGAACGGTTTATCGTGGTGACGCCGAATGAAATCTATCGTGCGATCTGTCTGAATTTGCATCCTCTCCCAACGCTCGCACGGAATGACCTCTCCGTGACCAAGCTCTCGCCCTCTTTTAACGCCACCTGGGTTGGAAATTATTCGATCGCCCAGGCCTTCGAAGGAAACCAGCGACTCGTCGAATCCGTATGCCTGTGGTAAAGGGGCATCGTTCACATCACGCCCGCCTCCCATGTGCCATTTACCGAAATGAGCGGTAGCATAGCCAGCAGCCTTAAGCTTCTTCGCGGTCGTCGGGGCGGACGGATCAAGGTAGTTCGCCATGCCGCGATTCGCGTTGCCAGACCGAGAGTTCAGGTACGAATGAATTTTCCAGCGGCCTTGATACTGACCGGTGGTGAGGGCGACTCGTGAGGCGGAACAAATCGGTGAGTTAACGTAGAAGTTTGTTAACTTTATGCCTTCAGCGGCGAGCTGATCGATGTGTGGCGTTTGCATGAGCGGATTACCAAAGCAACTCGGATCGGCGAATCCCATATCATCAATAAAGATGACCACGATGTTCGGTTTCTCGATGGCTGGATCTTCCGCGGAAGCCGATTCGAGGAGGGCCGAAACAACAGCAAAACAGAGGATAGCTAAAACATATTTTTTCATTGTAACAGATCTCATAGTTCTGAAATTGGGCTATAGTCGGCTTCAACAAGTACACGCAGTTGATCAATTTTGTCCGGAGCCACATTCAAATCGAGAATCAATGTACGCTGGTCGGCAGCAAGAATCACGCTGTCGAATCCTTTGCGCTGCTCGCCCTCAGGTCGAGGCTCGACCGCTCGCGGGACGGGATAAGCCACGTTTGGATTTCCAAAGACCGCCTCCGATTCCTTCAGCAATCGCGTCCCGGCAATCACACCGACAATGGGTTGGGCGAAGGTGATCTGCCCACGAACGCTCCGCTTTTGTTTAGGAAATTGTTCAGTAGGGAAAGCACTGAACTGTAACAGGTAACTCGTGACTCGCCGCCCAGCTGGGAGCGTTCGCTTATCCTGATACCGCGACTTCGCGTATTCCCCGGGATCTACCATGTCCACTCGGATCGTATCATCCAGAATAAAATCGCTGCGTTCCGAAAATACCACGATATGCTCATTGTCTTTATAGTTACCCGGATGAAAGTTTGGCCCAGGTGAAATAAAGCGTATTGAGCCAGTTGTTTGCAAAACACCAGAGTTCACCGGCCATGCGTTTTCAAAAGACGTGACATCGTATTCCGTCGAATCAATTGTTGGGGATTGCTTTGATGCACGGACAGCCTGCCCTTCGCGGACTAGTGCTGTCTCGTCTGACTTCGAACCTATTCTATTAACTGAGACTTCGCCCTCAAACACGCATACGTCGGTTATTCCATCTTCTCCAACGGAAACTCCAAACGCGGTCCCCAAATCAACAACATGCGCCGTCTCCGTGTCGACGACAAAACCAATCGCCGGTTCCGGGATCGTCGCCGTGACAACTCCACGCAGCAGAATCAGCCGCATTTTATCGACGACTTCAATCTTTGCCGGTCCTTCGATGACAACGCACGCGCCACTAACAAAGTCCAGTCGAACCAATCCCCGGTTGAGATTGAGTTGGCCTGGCAAGACTTGCTGGCCGGAATGAATCGCAATGTCGTCGCTGTCGTAAGCACCCACGGATTGCGTGACCACGGCAACGTGTGCCGTGTCGTGTGGTTTATCAACCGATGGGACGACTGGCGAATTTTGCGACCCTAGATAGGCAACTCCACACATCAGCAATAGGATTGTGGCAGCCATCGAAGCGATTGTTGTAACCGCAGGCCACCTGGAATTTAAGGTGGAAGCCGAGTGCGATTTGGCATCAATCGCGTTTGGCGAGTCCACTCTCTGTGGAAGGCAGTCTGCCAGCACCGCCTGCAGCGCCGTGTGTGTGGCAATCTGATCGAGATACAGCTTTCGATCCGCGTCGTCTAATTCCACACGATTCATAAGGTCTGCTCGCTGATCGTCATCCAGTACACCGTCGAGCATTTCTTGAATGAGTATGGTCAGTGATCGATGGTCGTCGTTCATCCGGCCGTTCCTTCCTGAAGACGTTCCTCAACACAGGCACCCAGTAGGTTGCGAATTCGGTAAAGCATCTGCTTCATTGCCGAAGTGGTTTTCCCAGCCTCCTCAGCCAGCGTCGTAATCGAGGTCTCTCTGCCGTATCGCTTGTGCAGCAATGCTTTGTGGTCGTCCGACAGTCGCTCGACACATCCGCCCAGCATTTGAATCCGCCGTTCGGTTTCTTCAGCCATCACCTCTGCGACCGGAGCAAGTTTCTCGGCAAAGGCCTCGTGCAACACCAGCCGATCACGCTTTCGATCACGCAGATGAGCCAGCACCTGAAAGCGGGCAGTGTTATAAGCCCAAGACTCGAAACTGGCGTCACTTTGAAAGTCGTCCGCCTTGCGAATCAGAACGAGATTCGTCTCCTGCAAAACATCCTGAGCCGCCACCGGATCAGCCAGCAGCGAGAGAATATATGCATGCAATCTGTTCTGAATCGCCGTAACGGCGAGGAAATATTGATCTGACGTCATTCTTTATCCGCAGAAAGGGCCTATTGCGTTCCCACTTGATACTTAATAATACCAAAAAGATACGTTGGGTAACGCGCATATCAGAATTCTATTGAATGTCTTCGCCCGCAATTCCAATTTTCATCAGCAAATCAAAAATGTCTCGCTTTCGGTCAAATTTCATGGTAATCTGAGCTACATGTCTGATGTAACGCAAATACTCTCGATGATCGAAGCGGGTGATCCCAAGGCAGCTGAGGAATTGCTGCCATTGGTGTATGAAGAGTTGCGCAAACTAGCCTCTCACAGGATGTGTAGATAGCAGTTGAAAGACGTAGCGCTGGGCGGGCGAAAAGTGTAGCGCTAAAGGGTTTGATTAAAAATTGTTTCATTCTGTTTCTCATACCCACTGACCGATTTGTAAGTTGCCAATAAATGCACAGAGATTACAACTATTTATGAAGTAATTCATTCATTGCTTCGGCAAAGGCAACTCCTTTAAGAAAATAGGTTTTTCCCGATCCGAGATAATGATAAGGCCGGTCATTTCCTACTGCTCTCCACTGGGCTTTTTGCTCGTCAGTTCCTTTCCAGAAATTCTTTTTATATAGTTCATGTGCCGCTGTATCGTAATACTCTGCAGTAGGTACAAAAGCGACGGCATCTTTAAGCTCTTTAATCTTGACGGTATTAGCCTGGGCAACTTGAAAATCACCACGGCTTGGAATACCGCCAGTGCTTAACTCACCAATAACAAATGGCATATTTGGAGCGTTCAGGTCTTTTCGAACGTCTTGAATAAACATTCCTAGCCACTTGGTATAGTCTGCGTACTTGGTTTCTTTATATTCAGCGTTGATTTTATCATTAAATCCTTGGTGCCAGACAAATCCAGAAATTTCAGGTTGAAGCCCTTTTAGTTCAGGAAATTTAGAATCTATAGCCGCCAATTCTTCTTTTGCGTGACGGATCATCTCACGGTAGTAAAACCCATAGCTTTTCTTTAACTCCTCGATTGTTGGAACAGGCTTCTTTTTCTTTGCCGTTTCATTTTTTGTTTTGATGTTATCTAATAATAGTTGAAGATAGTCGTCACTAGGGGCCGCACTGGGTGGTCGAAAGTCACGGTGTAAACTTTTCCCACCCCAGGCTATTTTTATGAGTAAAACTGGCTCTGATAAAGTTTCGCCTATCGCGTGACCGAAACCAAATTCTGGCCCAATTGAATCTTCGCCCTTAGTACCATAACCCACGGTAAGTGGTCCATGTTTTGCACCACCATTTTTTGAGGGATAGGTGATGTAAACATCATTACGCACAGACCAGCCAGAACCATCTTTTAACATTTTGTAATGTGGTTCTATTTCAGGTGTGTCTTTATAGGTATCAAGATGAATTGGGTTGCCTTTTCCCTCCATATTGGATTGCCCTACGAGAAAAAAGACCTTCAATGATTTATTCTCTTGGGCAACAGATGTGGAGGGCAGAGTTATTAACAGAGAGGCAATAACCAGAACATTGATTGTCGATACGTATCGCTGTACTAACATGAGAAGTCCTGTTCATTAAGTGGAGGGAGAATATGGTGTGTTATGTTTAGATTTTATTGCCTCTATTGTACACTAAATCAATCGGTTCTACGCTAAAACGATCGATTGTTCGCCAAAACTGATTGATTGCGCACTTAAATTGATCATACGGTCCTGTGTACCAGTCCAGCGAGTTTCGGTGATTCATTAAAGCGGTTCTCAATCCACTCAAAGAAGTGGCAATGCTTCCATGGATGAGGACTCAAAACATTCCAGATTATCGTTCAATTATAATGTCTGTAATTTGAACTATGATGCGATCATAATGATATATTCATTGAGTCTCTGAGCGATTGCCGCCTGCTTGCAACTATACTAGTGGAAGGATATTCACGCCGAAGGTCGCTTGGCTAGTACAGTTCTTCATCCAAAAAGAATAACAAAAACCCCAAATCTACGCCCTACCAATATCATAACCGTGAACGGATACATTAATTTTGGAGTCGTTTGTATTTGATGGAATACTTGCGATTGAGTTGTTTATGTCGGTTATCGAGATCGACTTTTCGGCCTTGAATGAATGCGGAGAGCACTTGGGTAGGCGTTTCCAGAATGTTGCCATCGGCAATGAATAGAGTTGCGTCTCGTCCTACCTGAAGCGAACCTACCCGGTCGGCCACACCTAAAATCTCCGCAGGGCTCAAAGTGATTGAGCGTAGTGCTTCCTTTTCAGTTAAGCCGTAAGCAGCAGCGGTGGCGGCATTGTAGGGCAAATTTCGAATCATGCTGGCTCCAAATCGACCCCCAGCAGAAATGCAATAAGGGATGCCCGCGTCTTGCAACTGCTTCGGCAAGGTGTACCCTTCGTCATACGCACCATGCCGATGCTGTGGGGTACGGTAAACAGCACCAATGATGACCGGCACATTTTCATCTTGCAACAGCTTGGCACAATGTGGTGCATCGTATCCACCGCTGATAATAATTTTTACTGTCTGTCGTCGAGCAAACGCAACCGCCCCTTCAATTTGCGAAAGCGAATTGGCTGACACGATAAGCGGCAACTTTCGGTTCACTACGGGAATCAACGCCTCTAATCGCAAATCAACAGGCTGTGTTGATTGAGGAGATTTTCTGGCGGCAATATATCGCCGTGTTTGATCCAAAATATCGACGAGTTGCTGGATACTTTTTGAGCTAGTTGACCACTGAACATGCATGCCCGTATCGGATTTGAGAGTCATGTCTTCCCATGTCCAACCATCCAGCATCATCAATGACGAGCGACCGGAGAGCAACCCTCCTTTAGGCGAGGTAATGGCAAGTAGAATCCCATTGGCCCGAGCAACGGGAATCAATTCGCTGTCAGGATTAAAGGCCACTGCGGTTTTTACGTTGGGATTAAGTGAGCCGAATTCTCTTGAGTCAATCGTGTCTTTCAACGAATTGATTTCCACCAACCCAATATCGGAATTGGCTTCTATCATGCTGGGATAGACATGTTTGCCTGTTGCTTTGATGACCTTACAGTCTTTGGGTAAATCAACTTTTTTTCCAACTTGAACAATACGACCTTTGTCGAATACAATCGATCCATTTTTAATCGTGTTCCCACTCACGGTATGAATTGTGGCACCCACAATGGCAATGGGGTGAGTTTGTGTGGCACCAGGAATTTGATCTGACGCACTAGCAATGGAAGTCAACAAGCTAACAAACAGTGTTGTGAAAATGAAAAAACGCATGGTATTCAATCCGAAGAGAAATGAGAGGGACTGGAATTCTTGTTGTGACGGTTGCTGTTAAACTATTCATGTTCGTGGCGTTCATGATGATCACCATGGTCGTGATGTCCGCAGAATTCATCGTGGCGGGCCCACCAAAACGATGGATCGCTATCGTCTGGTGAAGTTCGCACTTTTGCCCCACTGCCAATAATGGCCTGGACAAGTTGGCGATGCAATTGGGCATCTACTTCTCGTTGCTTGAGGTCATCGGCTCGATCGAAATACTTACGTCCATCGATCCACGTTTGTGTGCAAGCCGAGAGTGTCGATAGTGGCGAGCGATTCCAGATCACGAAGTCTGCCTGTTTACCTGGTTCAAGCGAACCAACCCACGTGTCGATACGAAGTTGTTTGGCAGGGTTAAGCGTTACAAACTTTAAGGCTTCTTCTGCTGAAACGCCGCCATACTTCATTGCCTTGGCTGCCTCGTGATTGAGGTGCCGTCCTAGTTCTTTGTCGTCGGAATTAAATGATACCACGATTCCGGCGTTGTGCATCAACGCACCGTTGTAAGGAATCGCATCAAAGACTTCAACCTTATACGCCCACCAGTCCGAGAAGCTAGAAGCTGTCGCTCCATGGGCCGCCAGGGCTTCGGCCACTTTGTAGCCTTCAAGAATATGCTGTAACGATCCGATGGTGATCTCGTAATCTTCAAGTGTTCGTAGTAATGCCAGGATTTCGTCTTGCCGATAACTATGGCAGTG
>NVWB01000234.1 GCA_002733575.1 Blastopirellula sp.
CTGCGTGAATTGGAGGCTAAGGCGTTTCAGCTTGGTCAAGCCTTTCAAATGCCCCAGTCCGGCATCCGTGATTTTCGTGTCGCTGAGTCTGACTTCAATTACCTCACCTGATTCGTCGAACTTGACCTTACCACCTAACTTTTTGATTTCCGCGATAGCGTCAGCCAGTTCTGATGGTGACAATGTTTCCTGGGCAACAGGGGTAGACTTTTCCTTCGCGGCTGGAGTAGATGTTTCCTGAACTGTAGGTGTAGACCTTTCCGTTACGGAAGGTGTAGGCGTTTCCTGAACCGTGGGTGTAGACTCAGTCCCGCACCCGCTCAAGAATACAACGAGCGAAAACACTAAAGCGAGTAACGGTTTCATAATTGGGCCTTTGTTTGGATTGATAATTCTGGATTTCCCATTTGGAATTACTCCCCTATCCTAACATCGCGTTTCTCGATGTCTACCAAGTGGTGTATTTCTGCACTTTGATTGTCCTTCTGGAACTATTTAGCGAAGTTATTCGCCGTTACTGATAAGCCAAGGAGAGCCAATACTCGATTTCGATCACTACCAAGCAATTCTGTGGACTCCCATAACACATAGGCCACAAGATTGGTGCATCCGAGATTCAGTAAAAAGAGCCCTTGGAGATTTTGATTTCTCTAAGGGCTCTAAGTTCCTAAACTGTATGACTGATGATTAGGATTCTTCGGTGGTTTCATCTGCTGTACTCTCATTAAACTCGAATAGTGTTGCCACTTGTGTTGTCTTGGGCATTGCATGGGGTGATAGGAAGTCTACGTCTAAGGCACTTAGAGTATTTACACCAGCTAAGTGTACTTCCTCTAGTAGGAAGGTTCAGTAGGAGCATTTTCTCTTGACAATCCTTCGTCTACGTAGACTCTTTCGATTCCTCCTGCCTGAAGGGAATCATCTAGGAATTCTAGTAGTTCCATCTTTCCGCCCGCCATTTTATATTTATTCCAGTGAGGGGAGAGAATTGTAATGGCATTACAGCCATCTGAGAAAATGATTTCCTTCTCGTCTACCCAAGCCTGGAAATAACTGCGGTCATCCTGTATTTTACCCTCAAAGAATAATACCGTGGAGTTCTTTAATAACTCTGCATATAGCTGGTACGCTCTTTCAGCTGACTTATAAGCAGAGATTGAATCACTAAACATGACTTGCCAGTAATAGATTGCCCTGCCAATGCGTTGCCCTGTAAAACGCTCTACTTCAGATTCTTTAGTTCTTCCTTCAGCATTTTTAAACATGTCTGAAAGCAATTTGTTCAGGACTCGCGTTTCAGCAAATCCACCAGGAAAGCTGATCTCTAAAAGGTAATTCGTACTCTGCGTCTTAGTCATGGTCGTGGCTTTCTTGGGTGATAGTGAGGATAGTGGAGGTGAATTCCCCCCTGTTATAATCAAATTCTGAAATAGTGCGAATTCTCAAGAACAAGAATCCAGCAACTCGTGAATGGGGTCTACTCTTACATCGCTTTGGCGTTCCCTAGCAGATTTAGCAAATCACCTACCAACTCAGCCCGTTTTTGATCCTTCTGCTCAGAGGTAATAGCTACTTCGGAATCATCGGTGTGGACTTGAGGTCGGGCAGAATCTACTGTCACATAGAGACGATCATTACTTTGGATAAGCCCTCCCTGTCGGTAGATATTCATTCTTTCACGAACGCATTTCAGATTCGCAAGGATCAGCTCTCTTTTTTGATTCGGCGAAATCGTGCCAGATTCGAGTTCTTGTTGAATGGTTTCTTCGAGCTTATTGATCCTAAAAATTTCACTTGCAAGAAGTGAGATTGTATTACTTGCTTCAAGTACAGATTTAAACTCACCTGCTACCTGTCCTAACCAACGAGCAATCGTGCTTCGATCGCGGTTCATAGTACGGGCAATGTCAGTGATGGTCTCACCTCTTAGGCGAGCGTTCATGCAATCGTGCTTGAATTTTTCATGGATACTTGCGAACTCGAGTGGCTCGACTGCCATGATCGTTTGTAAGACTTCAGAATCGCCGTCTAGTGCGTTGCTACTATCTGCATTGATCATTGAGCCTGATACTGACTCGGGCGGCTGAACAGGCTGTGAGGAAGCTACATCTTGTGCAATCTCTGAGTCGGGTTCGGGCGGCTCAGGTATGGCCTGCGACTTATCTAAATCTTGTGGAGAATCTTCTCGGTACTTATCTAAAAAGCTGCTGAATCGTTTTGCATTCATAGTTAATAATTGTATTATATTCGTTGCCATTCGAGTGGACTGGCTAACTGGGGGTTTGTAAATGTTTCCGTTGCACAATGCACAATCTCTAAAATTTGCGTATCTCTCTTTTCCTGTATTTTTACTTGTTTTCTTTTTTCTCTTAAATCTGTCTAGAAAACTGACCGGGTTTCTATGAGCTACTTCTATGAGCTACTTATAAAAACTCCTTCTATATATGATGTACGGAAATGCCCTACCCCTGACACGGAAAAGCCTTACTCCTGACACGGAAATGCCACACCCCCATGCACGGAAAAGCTCTATCACATGCACGGAAATGCCCCACTGCCTAAACGGGTTGTAGCGAGCTAGTTTCATGGTGCTTCAATCATTTTCAAGAGCTTTAACATTGCTTTGGGAGTTGGGAATGTATCAATACTTTTTTCCAGTCTCCAGTCATCCCAATCGTTCATGAAGTTTGTGATCAGGTCTTGAACTATCTCTAATGAGCAATCACGCAATTTGAAAAGCTCATTGAACACAGAAGGAAGTTCTGAATCGTTGAGCCATCCTCTATCTCTAAACCCGGCCGCTTTCCACTGTTTATAAAAAAAGTGTTTTAGATGCACTGCAATACTGTCAAATGATTGATGGTCAAATGGTGCATCCTTTATCTCTTGTTCCTTCCTCATATGAGCAACGGCTCTCTTATATAGTTCATCTTCCCAATCTTCACTTTCCTCATCCCATGAATACGGTTTGATTTTCTTTGGCTTGCAAGCTTTATCAGGACTGGCTGAAGGGATGCGACCTGGAATTGACGTGACTTTTCGACCTTTGAATTCGTGCCTGTTGATCAATTTCAAATGCTCAAGCTTCCTTGTAATCGTCTTAATACGATCAACGTTTAATCCTAAGTAATTGCTGGTTTCTTCAAACGTGTCGATGCAATAACCGAGTCTATCTGTCTTGATTCGACATCGGTATTGATAGAAGGCTAGAACAACAAGTTCACTAAATGACAGGTCCGCGTAATTGTGGAACCATTCACGCGGAATTTGTAAGTGTGCGTAAAATCCATTTGCACCTTCCACCTTATTATTTTTGTAGGCTTCTCGTGCTTTGTTTGATACTGACATAAACCTATTTCCATAGGCATTTTTACCATGAAGGATAACCATCCCTTTTTTCTCAAGTCGCTTCAGTTGGTCCTGTGCTGTGCGATAAGGCAAGCACGCCGAATTAGCAATCTTCTTTAGGCTCAAGTCTATCTTGCCACCTCGGCGAATTGCGGGCACTGTCCACAACCCCGCAATAAGTTGACTGTCCTGCTTTACTTCACGTACAATTTCGAGGGGTAGTTTTATAAATCCACCTTCTGGGTAATCGGGAAAGTGGTCGACGAATTTCTTGCCTTTGACAAGATCAACAGGTCGGCACCAACTGTTATTATTTACTGCTGTTAAGTTGCATTCAGGGAACGCATCGTGTATACTTTGCATTGTCATTACTACTTTCTGCTGCTTGGCTGTGGCTGGAAATATGAGCTGTTCACCCTGCATAGGTGAGCAGCTTTTTTCATTGATTTACTTAGGCTTCCGCCGTCGATTTATTTCGGCCATGTCTTCAGTCTCCTTGAAATGCAGTTGAGGTTGAGGCTCCAACTTTACGAGTTTGCCGCCTGCACTGATTCGTAACAATTTGATGGCAGTTTCCTGCTTGTTTCTTTCAAAAGCTTGGCACGCCACGCATGGCCGAAGAATCGCCTTGGCACCACAACCTGGGCATCGTTCATAGGCTGAGTCATCGTAACTGAGTGCGACGAACTTCGACCGACTTGGCCTTGGCTTCGATTTAGTTTCCTCTTTCATTGGTAAAATTCTCGTTTTTGGCACAAATACCCGGTGCATCTGTAATTTTAGCCCTGATGAAACACGTTCATCGGGGCTAAGGTACTGGTTGTAAAGTGTCGTGCTTGGTTACATATTCAAATTGAAGTGTTTCTCTAACAGGTCGATTCCCTTGAACAATTGTGTGTAGTCTGGAACCACATAATATTTCAATGTCTTGGTCTCTTTGTGCGAGAGGAACTGTGAAACTACGTTGTTATTCTCTGGCATCAACTTGGCTAGAATTGTTGCTGCCGTATCTCTTAGACTACTATGACCAAGACCTTTTCCTGTCAGCTTGAGCTTTCGTCTCATGGTGTTCCATGGCCCGGCAATGTTGTCTCTATGCGAAGACTTTACTTCAAGATCGTAGGAGACAAGTGGCCCGCCGTTTTCAGATTCCAAGCAATATGGATTACCACTATTAGGGTCCGTCATCTCTTGGCAAAGTAGCTGATAGGTCAGCGGCCAAAGTCGGTGAACTTGGGGAGCGTTCGTTTTGTTTCTTTTTCGATCAATGTAGTGAAACCCGTCCCCACTCTTTTTAATATGCTCGTGCTTTAGGGAGCTAACATCGATAGCACGGTAGGCACAATTTAAACCTAAGAGCATATAGAGTGCGTTTCGGTTGCCCTTCTTTCGGCTGAATTTCTTAGGGACAGTCGCCAAGTTCCAAAATGCTTTAAGTTGCTCGGATGTTAATACGGTGGGGTTCGGCTCAGGCAGTGTAATTATCTGAGCGTATTTCCTGTCTAGAATAGCGGGTATCTTGTCGATGCGTTCGGTTCGGAGACAATGCTCCATGAAGGTTCGAGCATGTTTCAATCGTTTTTTTGCGGTGAAAGGGGATGTTTTTCCTACATCGCACTGTCGACTTTGAAGCTCTTGGTATCCTTCAAATAGCGTTCTATCGCAATCGGCAAGCATGAGGCTTCCCTGAAAAGTTGCGTAATGAACAAACTCTGCGAGTTTATCACGTGTCTCTTGGAACCAAGATACGCTGCAACCGCCATTCTCTTTCTTCTTGGTTGCTCGTTGCTTAACCTTATCCACATACAAATCAATTTCTTCAACCAGTGTGCGTTCTTTTGGCTGCTCATTTGGGGTGCCACGTGTCAATTTCACCATGTCAGAGATGTCAGTCAGAAAACAAACAGGAAGGTCTTTCAGATCATCTGATGATTGAGCTTGAGCAGCGGCTTCCGATTGTGCTCCAATTCGACGTTCTCTATCGACCATTTCCTTGTAGTCAGCTTTGGCCTTTGCTTCCTTCTCTTGGCGGGCTTTTTCGGCTTCCCTCTCTAGTGCAAGTTCATCATCGATTTGTTTCATTCGATCTGCGAGTTCAACCCTAGCATGGGCCTTCCCCAATTCATCCTCTTTAGACTCGCATAACCCAGAAGCCAGATAGAGTGTTCGCCCCTTGTAGGTCTTCTTCCAGCAAGACCTTGGCTTGTACCAGTTGATCTTTATTTCTTTCATGCCATCTAACTCAAAATAAGAGAGGGGGGTGGATTCTAGGCGAGGTGTGTATCCATCTCGTATCTATATCTTATAGCATATATTCAGAAATAATGCAAATATGCTAGCATAATTCAGATTTGACTAAAAATAGAATTCAATGTAAAGTGTTTTCTATAAGCACTTTACAGATTATAGTCATAGAGGTTTAAAAGACCGGTGCATTACCTTGTCTGCCACAATCCCCAGCTTGATCGGCATGATGGGAGTTGAACCCACGACCTGCGTCTTATAAGGACGCCGCTCTTACCGTTGAGCTACATGCCATCGGTAAAAAAATGAGGCCGGAAGGATTTGAACCTACACCCACCTGGGTAAAAGCCAGGGATGCTACCGTTACACTACAACCTCGTATCGAGTTTGGTGTATCCGTTTTAAACGCTGTAACATTGACATGATATTTTCCTTTTGGTTATTAATATTCATTGATGATAGCCCTGAGGATCGAACTCAGCGCAACTTGGTTATCAGCCGAGTTTGAGCAACCAGCTCTCGACTATCTTTTTTAAAAGCGACCCGTATGGGAATCGAACCCTATCTCTCCGCCTTGAAAGAGCGGTGTCCTACCGATAGACGAACGGGCCTAGCTGTAATTGTTTTCTCTTCTCTCGTTAGTGGACTGGGAGGCGCTCGAATCCTCGTCTGCGGTTCTTCAAACCACCGCTACACCGTCTCAGCTACCAGTCCAATATCTTGTAAAACTCCACGAAAAAACCCGGCTGCCTTGTGGCACCGGGTTATGATTGATTTCAATAAATCGTATCGACCAAGTGTCACAAGCGTAAAGGCATAAGGGGCTGCGTATTATCCGCATTACCTTGTTCATTCAACACACATCGTTGAATGAGCAAAGCACCGGCGCACGGCCCTATGGCTTTATGTTCGCTAGGTATACTTGATCGTAAAAACATCATCATTCCGATTCTCATGTTATGTGGCCAACGCCGCCACGCTTGTGTTCTGCAAGGTAAGACGAAGAGGTAACCAAAAGGTTCACAGTTAATTTTAAGAAATGTGAAGAGATAGAATGAGAGTTCATGTTGGCCATTTATTGTGTCTAAATCAAAGAATTTATGAATAGACCTCGATATTGGGATTTTGAAAACATAGTAGCCATGGTCTAATTCTTTACGCCAGAAGACTTACTGTGATTACGACTGCCACTATTCTTTCGAGGTCTGTTATGGTTCACCATATCTTACGCTGTCTACTGACAGTCACTTTTCTTTGCCGTGTTGGGCTTTCTCAAGAGAGTTCAGAGCCCACAGTTCAAATCAAGCAGGGTGCTATTGATGTCTCTCTTGAAAAGATTTCAAATAATGATCGAGCCCTAAAAGCATCGGTGCGTGTTTCTTATGAACTTCATAACACGTCGGATAAGCCGGAGAACGTCACAAGGTTATTCCCGGTTTCCGCTCCAATTCGAGGATTTGGCCCTCATATAGAATGTCGAGTTCTTGTGAATGGTGTTTCAGTACAATCTGAGACAAAACCCGTGATTGAAGATCCAGGTGGCTTGATTCCTGGGTTTCGATATCTGGAGAACTGGGTTGAGTGGAAATCGAGGATTGAATCTTGGATTGAGCAAGACGCTGAACTTGACGCAATGGTAACCAAGTATCGGAAGCTCAGAACAGACAACCGTGATTATGCTGACTTGATTGAGGAATTTAACACGCGAATAAAAAAACACCTCATTCATGTGAGCGATAATAAATATGTGGCACTCGATTTTGCCAAAGGCAGGACATCTATCTCGCATTTAATAAGATTGATGCCCGAGGTTGATCCAAAGTATCGGATCGACGAGCCCTATAAACGCTGGCAATATGTTTCACTTCTCAATACTTCGTATAAGCATGATTTTTCACTTTATGAAAATGAGTGGCGTGACCAAGCAGAAGAATGGTTTGCCTCGAAACCAGATCTTGCTGAGCTCATTCCCAAGTTGCGTAAAGCCACTGTTAGGTTTGATAAAAGCCAGGAACTTGTGCATGGGCCGATTTTCAAACATGTCCACGACAAGCGTGGGTTAAGTCTCCCGATGTCTCTTCAGTTTAAAAGCTACATTCAGACCAGTTCTTCCCGTACGGCCTACCCTTCACAATCTCTGATGCGAACCATCTATCCGGCCATTGATCAATACTTAAATGCGAAGGCCAAGGAAACTTCAAAAAAGATCGCTCACTGGGGATTCAATGAATTATCGCTGAGCCCTTTCACGGGCAAATTGATGATGAATGAGTCTACACGACATCGCTTAACTTATAATTTCAAAACCGACCCCACAGTTCTGGATGAACTCGGACGACCACAACAGACTGATCCACTGCGACATCAACAAGCGTTACAAAGATATGAACCGGTACTGGTTTCGTTTGATGCACCATTGCAGGCCAACAGTCATTCAAAGATTGTGATTGAGTATGACATTAACATGGGTTCCTTGGTGCATCCTGGCAGCGCTACCCTCAGCTTTTTCATTACCGAACTCTCGGCTGTTTTTCCTACACAGCAGGATGTGGAGGTGACAGTGACAACCCCAGAAAAAGTCCAGCCAATCATTGCCCCTGCACCTCATCAAGTCACGGTACTTGAAGATGGCAGATGCCGCTTCGAGACTCGACTCACTCAAGATGCCACGATGTTGCACCTAATTCCAGTCAATTTTAATGTGTTCGCCGATGCCTATAATTTCAGCGTCTATGGACACGGTTCAAGAGACAACACTGATCTAAAAACTATCATCGATAAAACGACCAACCTAACGGTGAGACCGCTTTTAAAGAATGCCTTGCTTAGTTACTATTTTCGCAAACAACAATACTGGAAGGCACACCAGATTGCGTTGGAGATACAGCGGGAACATCCTGACTTTTCAACGAAATATGATTCTCTACAACGTCCTCAGTTTATTGTTCAAGATGTGGAGATGTCGAATGAACTATGTGAATGGATGAAGTCAAAGTTTAAGTCACCACGGATTGCAATCGACAGTGATTTTGGTCGTTTGGGGGTTCTCCGGAGTACTGGGGTAAAGAGCTTGGAGCCGGACGAGATACAAGAACTGTCGCAACGTGTAAGCACCCTAGATATAGCGACACTTGATTCGCAAGAACGAATGGGGCGGCTCTTTATTCTATGTATGACAAATGTAGACACTGAAACCAATTTAGCTGAATTGCTACAACTTGCGGAAGAGAATCCCGATCAAATCGTCGAATCCCTGAAGATGATTCGATCTTTAACGATTGATAAGTCAATGGCAATTCCATTTGTGCTGGACCAATTTGATCCAGAAGTCCCTGAGAACTTTCGGACAAGAAAGATCACGACCCTTAGTATTGAGTGGCAACGAAGACAAGCTGCTTACTATGCCCTGCGTTCTTTTCGCTCTCCTCAGGGAGCCAAGCACCTGATTGACTTTATTAAATCAACCGAGGACTCCTTATTTATACAAGGCGCAATGGCCGCTCTTTCGCACATGACACTGCCGGAGCATTTTGAGGAACTCGCAAGCATTTCTGATCAAGTTGCGGAAATATCAGTAAGTGGAATACGGGATTACATGACAGTTTTATATCAATCAAACCCCACTAAAGCAGTCCCTTTGTTAAGTGATCTTCGTAGCAAATATCCTAAAAAGGCGAGTAACATTACCTCGTTTTTAAACAGGCAAAACCCGCCCCAGGAAAAAGATACTTCCAAAGATTTAAAACTCGCCAAGATTGCCTATCAAAACTCAGAAGACATTAAAGTTGAACTGGCGACCGCAATCAAAGTGCTCTCTAAGCATGCTGAACCGACCGATATAGCGGAACTCAAATATCGCCACAAGCTTCCTGAATGGATGAATGAACGGTTAGTTTCGGTAATTCGATTCAAAGGGGGTGACCAGTCGGTGTTCCCATTTATTGAAGCTTATTATTTAGAGATGATCCAAGAAAAGAAAACACTTCGTATTTGGACTTGTGTGGAGCCCTTTGCAATGACTGGAGATAAACGAGCGATTCCTTATCTGAGAGAAATCATCACGAACACCGAACGAAAAACGGAAGCGGCAAATGCAATTGGAGACATTCTTTATCCCCACCCAATCAAGATCACGATAAGCAATGATGTTCTGGCTAATCATGCTCGTGCAATCTTTCGCATGGACTTACCTGAGGAGGAACGAGCCAAATCGCTCGAATATCTGCTCAAAGACCCTGAAGAATCGGTCGAATGGATGTTGCATCATGGCAGGGTAAGCAGTGCTTTCTCGGGTTCGTCAATACGTTGGTCAGAGGAGGAACGCCAGCACTATTTAATTTTAAATCGTTTCGGGCAGGAGCCCACTCGACAGATTTTAGAGCGAAGTGAAGGCTGCTCTTTAGAGGATCGCTATAGCATCGCTCGACTGTTAGAAACATTATTGCCAAGCTCAATTGAAATGATTAAGGCAGCCGCTGTCGATGAATTGGGCGATGATGATCGTAGACGAACCGCTATTCTAGCCTTGCAGATTTCTGATAGCCGTAGACCACTATCCCCATAAATTCGACAATCATTCAAAATCATCCTGAACATCACTTTTCTGGGAAGAAGAGAGATATCTGAAAACCATGACAGCAATTTTTGTTAAAACTCGGCCTAACGACTTTTGAAATGTTCGAGACGTTGTGATATATTGGTTTCTATGATTCTAAACTAGGCTACCGCACTTAAGCGGTCTCCTACCTGTTTCTCTTAAAATTAAAAGCAATTTCATGAAACCATTTATTTACCCAAAGCACGTCATTCTCTTACTTGTATTATGCGTGTCCATTTTGCTTGTTGATGAAGCATTCGCAGCGAAGCAATCGCCCAACATCCTTTTGATTCTAACGGACCAGCACCATGCGAATATGCTTTCCAGCGCAGGCAACCCGTACCTGAAAACCCACGCCCTCGACAGTATGGCCAAGTCGGGCGTTCGATTTACCCGAGCTTATGTCACGAATCCAGTTTGCGTTCCTAGCCGCATTTCGCTTGCGACCGGAATTATGGCAGGCCGGTTTGGTGTTTTCGATAATGGCATGCGAGCCAGCATCCCCAATGAAGTTCGTATCAACTCGCTTGGCAATCTGATCAAGAGTGGCGGCTACGAAACTTTTTACGGTGGCAAGGTACACTTGCCGCCTTCGCTTAGTCCGCTCAACGCTGGATATGATGAATTCTACAAAGATCAACGCGACAAATTGCCCGAAGCTTGTATCCAATTTATGACCAAGAAACGAGACAAACCATTCTTCGCTGTCGCATCTTTCATTAACCCGCACGATATATGTTTTGCCTACAACGCTCGACAGCCAGACCGTAGAGGCTTGGCCCTCGTCAACGGATTGTACAAGCAGGCGCAGGCCCTGCCTGAAGATCAATTGCCGCCGCTGCCAGACAATAGTGCCATTCCGGCGTTGGAACCGGAGGCCATTGAGTCGAGCCTGAAAGTGATTGCCGTAACTCCGGCCAAGTTAATGCGAAAGGACTACAGCGACCGCGACTGGCGAAACTACCGCTGGATCTATTGCCGGTTGACTGAGCGTGTCGATGCCCAGATTGGTCAACTGCTGGATGCGTTAAAAGAACATCAACTGGAAGAAAACACACTGGTAATTTTCACCAGCGATCATGGAGACATGGACGGCAGCCATCGCTTGGCTTCAAAGAATGTCTTTTACGAGAATTCTGTGGGCGTACCTTTTATCATGCAATACAAAGGCGTTATTCCCAGTGGCGTTGTGAATGAAAAATGTTTGATCAGCAACGGGCTCGATGTATTACCAACGCTTTGTGATTACGCAGGCGTCGCAGCACCCGATTATCTACTCGGGCGCACAATCCGCCCCGTGGCAGAAGGCCACACCGATAATGCACGGCGACCTTATATAGTGGCCGAGAACAGCACAGGCCGCATGATTCGAACCGACCATCATAAATACTGCGTTTATGGCCACGGCACACACCGCGAATCACTAGTTGATCTTCAACAAGATCCAGGTGAATTGAAAAATCTCGCTAAATCAGCAGAACACCAAGAGATACTCAACATACACCGGGCCCACTTGCACGATTGGATTGAGGAATCAAAAGATACCGAAGCAAAAGCGTTCGCCATCGCGCCGGAGTAACGGGGCTACACTTGTTTCAGTCTTGCTTATTGAGATTGATTCCGCTATATTCCCCGCATCTTACCAGCAGTAACATGGGGTAGAAATAACACAGGGCGGTCAGGCAGCAATTCATGGATGTCATTCTTAAGTTGGTTCGCCATTCTGCTTTTGCACCCATTGGCGTTTTCGTATTCTGCATCTTGCCTTGGTGCCTGAATTTGCTTCTCTTTTATCCTGATGAGCGTCATTACATCGACTCCAGTATGCTCATGATGCAGAATGGAGAATACTCGTTACCACAATACGATGATGGATCGCCCCGCTTAATCAAACCGCTGGGAACCTATTGGATTGTGATTGCAAGTTTTCAACTGCTTGGTACGCATGTGGTTGCGGCCCGGTTGCCATTTCTAATAGCTGGCATCGGTTTCTTAGTGGCAACTTATCAAATCACGATACTGCTCACAAAGAATAACATGCAGGCTGCGCGGATGTCTGTCTGGATATTACTTGTGAATCCCATGTTTTTGCTAAGCACGATGCGATGTATGCCTGATATTCTATTTGCCAGTTGTTTAGCTGCCGCGATGCTGGGCTACTGCCAGTTGAAATTTGGGGAGAAGCCCAGGGCATCCAGTGTCTGGCTATTAGCACTGGGCCTCGGAATTGCTGTCACCATCAAAGGATTACCGGTCTTATTAATGGGCGGTTGTTTCTTTCTCCATTTTCTCATCACACTTCCACGCCCATTGCCGAAGTTGAAAGCCTGGCACGCTACTGCTGGGGTGATCGGATTAATCATCGCCGTGACCGGATTCTTGCCCATGTATTTGGCCCAAGGCGAAGCGGTAGTTAATGCGGTGGTGGGCGATCAAGTGTCGGATCGGTTTTCTGTCTTTACGGGTGGTTTATTCAAGCGGCTGGCAATGCTTACTGGTATTAGTCTAGCGATTGCGTTGCCGTGGCTTGTTCCGTCAATCATTCAGCTCTTTAAACGGAAACCCGCTGAGAAACATCTTGAAACAGGCACGACTCAGAAGCCTTCAGGTTGGATGTCGTATCTTGCAGCTCATAGTGAAATCGTTTTTGCTTTACTGGTCATCGGCATTTGGACCGCGGTCTGCTCTGCCACGTCGAATTCGTCCATTCGATATCTGGTGCCTACTTTGCCGCTACAGGCAGCGCTGTTGGGCTACATAATCAGTCGTGTCGATCCCGGCATTCTTCGCGTGTACGGCAAGCTATGCCTGGCGGTCAGCCAAGTTCTGTTTACCTTGGTCGCCGTGTTGGTGATTGTCGTACTGCTTCAATATGAGCGTGATATTTTATTCTATTCTTTGATTTACGTGAGCCTTGGAATCGCCTTTGCGTTTACGACTTGGTTGGTAAAAAAAGACGACTGTGGATTACGGCTGCTTCGCCGATCCGTGGCCACTTATTTAGGAATGAGTGGATTACTGTTCGGCTTTGCTTCAGCCGCCTATTTACCAGAATTTGGAAGGCAAGTTGCCGAGAGCGTACGGAACATGGATCAACCCTTGGCTGAACTAGCAGTTGATGGCTCAGCCAGTCAAGTAAGCCGCGTTCGTATTGCATTGCCAGAAGTTCGAGTTCGCAAGGCAAACGATCAAGATAAACAACAGTTGGGTTACCCTCTTGTTCGCGTGAAAAAAGAGGGTGAAATCGATGACAACAGACTGCTGGTTGCCCGCTGTTTAGATCGCATCGATGAAGATGAAGCCGTTGCCGCTTTCTGGAAAGGTGAGCTAGGAGATTTTGTTACGGCCAGTAAGTCAAACTATTATCTCTACCTGCCGAACAAGAACTAGAGAACTTTTGAATAACGTGTTCCGAGTAACCACCAAAGGTCACCCGGCGGTTCTTGGAAATTTAATCAACGACATGTTTAAAACTACTTCTCATCAAAGAAATACAATCAACAATCAGGCTTCATGTTTTCTACCACGAAAGACACTAAACCCACGAAAAAAGTGCAAACCTCGCAAATCTCGACTCGAAGGCACAAAAAAGAAAGATTTTAAGTTGCGGCAAGGGTATAAAAAAACAGTTACCCAAGTTCAAAGAACTCGGATAACCGTTCGCTTCGCTAGTGGAACATTATTGAACAAAGGTGTTATTCAGCAGCAGGACGTTTTGGTCGAACTCCTTCGCCTGAAGGTGCATCTCCGCCACGACCTTGTGCTCCGCCTGGTCGACCGCCTTGACTAAAGCGTTCAAACATTTTCTTGATTTCATCTTTGGTTACAAATCCATCGCCATCGGCATCGATTCGATCAAAGCCTTGCTTCATACGTTCAGGTGCTTCTGACTTCGAGATCTTACCATCTTTATTAGCATCAGCCTCCATGAATCGCTTCACCATTTCTTCTGGGTTAGGGCGTCCGCTTGCACCGTCTGGTCTACCTTCACCTGGTCGTCCTTGTCCTCCTGGTCTGCCTTCGCCTGGACGACCTTCACCACCTGGTCTACCGCCACCTGCACCTGGTCCACCGCGGCCTGGACCGCCTGCACCTGGCCCACGTTGTGGACGATATTCTTCAGGTGATAATTTACCATCTTTGTTTTTGTCCAGAGATTTGAGGGCTTTCACGGCGTTTTTAATTTCTTCGGCCGAGATATCCCCATCTTGATTGGCATCAAGTGCCATCATCAAAGGAAAGCCACCTGGCCCGCCCGGTCCGCGATCTCCGCCGGGACGTGGACCGCGATCTCCACCGGGTCTGCCTTCAGGTCGCCCACCTTCTCTGGGTGGTCGTCCACCTTCTCCGTCTGGTCGTTGTGCTTGTAGTTGTGATCCGACCAATGCTAGTGCCATGGTTGCGATCAATGTTGAGAATAGATATTTCATAGTGAGTCTCTCCTGAAAAGAAAATAGTTGTGAATTACTGGTTGCCAATGCAATAGAGTGATTCGTTGGAACGTAAAAATAACTGGTTGTTTGAAATGGCGGGAGTTGCGTTGAAGTCACTTTCGTCTGACCCAAGCATGTTGTGGGCTTGTTGTTTGAATGTTGGTTCTGCCGGTAAAATATAAGTACCGTTCCAGCGGCTGACATAGTAAAGTAATTTACCTGCCAACACAGGCGATGCGTAAACTGGTCGCCCGCCGTTGGATTCAACTAATCGTTCTCGATAGACTGATTTGCCATCCTTAGTGCTAACACAATGAGCCTGACCACGATCATCGACCCAATACAAATGCCCGTCGTGCAATAAAGGGCTGGCCACATACGAGGTCTCTTTGCTCTCCCATAACACATGTGAATCTGCAATATCTCCTTTGCCGCCTGCGCGAATCGCAAGACTACCGGTACCACGATACCCGCCGAAGATGTAAACGACATCGCCATCGACTTGTGCTGATGGAGAAATGTTGCCAGTCAACGAGGTTTCGCAAAACCAGCGAAGCTTTCCGTTGTCAGGGTTCAATCCCCAAACTTCACCAGCCACTGGCACAACCAGTTCGGTTGCCCCACTGGCAGTTTTCACTAGTGCAGGGGTTGTGTAACAAAGTTCGAGTCCGGCTGCTTGAGTCTTCCAAATTTCTTTGCCTGTTTTTTTATCGAGAGCATAAATGCCTTGGCTTTCATCCGATGCATTCACGATGACCATGTTCTTATAAAGGATGGGGCTAGCGCCTGATCCCCAGCGGCGATTGCTTGATTCTGTACCAAGATCGACCTGCCATAATTTCTTTCCATCTAGATCGTAAGCCAAGGCACCCGATTTCCCGTAGAAGACAAACACACTTTTGCCATCGGATACTGGCGTGCTACTGGCATAACCATGTTCGGAAATAAACCCTGTGTAAGAATCTTCTGGCTGTTGAGCAGCAACAGTTCTGTCCCACAAGATACTGCCGTTGGTTCGTTCAATACAAACAAGGTGCCGTTGTAGTTTTTTGACATCTTGACCTTTGGTCTCTTCTCCATAACCGGAATAGCAAGTCACAAAGATCTTGTCGCCCACAATGATAGGGCTCGAAGAACCTGGCCCCGGTAACTTGGTCTGCCAAGCCAGTTGCTTAGTTGGGCTCCACTGGGTCGGCAGTGCAGTTGCGGCTGAAACACCAGAGCCATTGGGCCCACGAAATCTTGTCCAGTCTTCTGCAGAAGCAAAAGGAATGAGACTCAGCAAGCTGACTAGCAAACCCAGAATGAAAACGCACGAGCGAAACACAGGCAATCCTCTAAGGAAGAAGTTATTAGTAATTTAGTGATTTACGGAAATACGATTACTGTTAGAGATTGAACACCCTAAAAACACCCAAGTTTCTGTAAGTTACGGTTTTAACCGTAGAAATTGAGTAATTACCAATAAATTCACATTAGATAATAGCCCCTTGCAACCGGAATAATCATTCAACCCGGTGAATGACTATTGAATTTGCTCTACAAATGCCGATCTTGAGTAGGGGTTACCCTAAACTTTGCCTATATTTTAGCAGCGAATTAGTTAAAAACCGTATTCAAAGGTCGTTAAGGTGCAAGTGCAACCTTATTTATTAATGTCACCAGCAGTCGTTCCTGCTGTCCAACAAACGAGGCTCGCTTCGTCTCATGTTGCACGCAATCAGGAAAAAGCTGCCGCTGCGCCGACAGAAAAGCCTACGAGTAAGCAACCGGTTGATTCGGTTTCCTTCTCTGAAGAAGCACTCAAGGCCGCCATGGGTGACCTGGAGCCGGAAGAGATAAAACAGGTAACCGAGCTAAAACAGCGTGATCAGGAAGTCCGTTCCCACGAACAGGCACATCTAGCAGCCGCTGGCCCGTACGCCAAAGGCGGGCCTAGTTTCACGTATCAAGAAGGCCCCGATGGCCAACGCTATGCAGTCGGTGGCGAAGTACAGATAGATACTTCGCCTGTCCAAGGTGACCCTGAAGCAACCATTCGCAAAGCCCAAGTGATTAAAGCGGCCGCCCAAGCCCCGGCAACGCCATCGTCACAAGATCAAAAAGTGGCCGCCAGTGCTTCTCAATTAGAAGCCGCCGCCCAACGCGAGATTCAAGAGCGAGATCAGGCCGAAGCCACTTCTGAAACCGACAACACCGCCAAAGCTACTCCTTTCTCGGTTACCAACGAGAAATCAAAACCGCTAACGGCCCAGTCGCCATCGTCTGAGTCACCATCACCAGCGACTGACTCACCAACGCCCACATCTGAATCGGCAAACACCAAAAATGTAGCCGCTCAGTTCGCAAGCCCCGAGGCAGTGAAAGCCTACCAACCACCGGCAGCGCGAACCTCGAACATTTCTTTTGTTGTCTAAGCTAAAGTATCGACAACCTATTTGCACCATCAACGGGGCATACCCCATCTGAGACTTGAGCAACAACTATGGTATAAAATAAGCTGAACTGAGTGAAAGGAACCTCTGTGAAATTGATTAAAACCGCAGCCGCCGTTGTGAATCAAACCCCATTGGCCTGGGAAACGAACAAGCAAAATATCGTCGCTGCGATTCATGATGCCCAAAGCCAAAATGTATCTATTCTCTGTTTTCCAGAGTTATGTATTTCTGGCTACGGTTGCGAAGACGCGTTTCTATCCGCAGGCTTACAAAAAACGGCATTAGAGATACTGTTTGAAATCATCCCCGAAACCTCGAACATGGTGGTCACACTAGGGCTGCCGCTAGAGTATCGTGGAGTTCTCTTTAACGCGGTAGCCATTGTGGCCGATGGCAAACTCATTGGATTCGTTCCCAAACAAAATCTAGCCGGCGATGGCATTCACTATGAACCACGTTGGTTTGAAGCCTGGCCCGCCAATCACCAAACTACCATTGAAGTCGACGGCACCAACTACCCACTCGGCGATTTAATCTTTCAGTTTGACGGCGTGCTGATAGGACTAGAAATCTGTGAAGATGCCTGGGTTGCCACTCGCCCTGGTATCCAGCAAGCAAAACGTGCTGTTGATATTATCCTGAACCCCAGCGCCAGCCATTTCGCTTTTGATAAACAAACCGTTCGCCAGCGGTTTGTGCTCGAAGGCTCACGAGCCTTTCATGCCAGTTACGTTTACGCCAACCTGCTAGGCAACGAATCAGGCCGTGCAATCTACGATGGCGGTGCCATGATCGCTTCAGCCGGAAAGATGTTGGCCAGTGGGCCGCGATTCTCATTCGCAGATCACCATGTCATCTCAGCCGTGATTGATGTTGATTTAACACGCATGAATCGCGCACGCAGCGAAGCGTTTCAACTCGATTACCAATTTGACGACAGTTCAGTGATTCGCGGAGAGTTCACCTTCCCTCAAATTCATCCTGAAGAATCGACTGTTGAAGTTGATTCGTGGGAAACGGGAAATGATCTCAAAGAAGAAGAATTCTCCCGAGCCGTCTCCTTAGCCCTGTTTGATTATCTCAGAAAAAGCTATTCACGCGGCTTCGTGATTTCGTTAAGCGGCGGTGCTGACTCAGCAGCAGTCGCCACGTTATGCAGCTTTGCCCTTCGCTTTGCAATGGCTGAACTTGGACCAGAAAAGTTTACTAAGAAGCTACATTACATTGCCAGCATCAACCAGCAATCGACTGAAGACGAAATTGCTGCCCAATTAATTACTTGTGCCTATCAGGCAACCCGCAACAGTTCAGACACCACGTTTGAAGCAGCCATGTCAATCGCCGATGCGATCCATGCGGAGTTCCATCGGTTCGATGTCGACGCACTAGTCGAAGGGTATTTAAGCCTCGGAGAACAAGCACTCGCCCGACCGCTCAACTGGCAACAAGACGACATAGCCCTACAAAACATCCAAGCCCGAACCCGTGCCCCGAGCGTTTGGCTGCTGGCCAACTGCAAAGGAGCCTTGTTGCTTTCAACCAGTAATCGTTCAGAAGCCGCAGTTGGCTACGCCACAATGGATGGCGACACCTGTGGCGGAGTGAGCCCTGTTGCCGGTATCGACAAAGCCTTCTTACGCAAGTGGCTATGTTGGGTCGAAGCCACAGGGCCCGAAACATTTGGCCCCGTGCCTGCCCTTCACGCGATTAATGTGCAAGCCCCAACAGCCGAACTTCGCCCTCAAGACTCCAATCAAACCGACGAAGACGATTTGATGCCGTATGAATTGCTCGACGCCATCGAACGCGCGGCCATTCGAGACAAACAGGTTCCACTAGAAGTTCTGCAACGCATGACCGTGCAGTTCA
>NVWB01000235.1 GCA_002733575.1 Blastopirellula sp.
ACAATTACACCGGCCCCGCCACGATGCACATCGCAGGCAGCAGTACTCGAAATCTTTCACGCACAAAAAAGAAGCGACGCAAACGACGCAGTGCTGTTGAGCCAAAGATCGGCCACTTGAAAACCGACAATCGCATGCGACGTTGCTTTTTGAAAGGGCTGATTGGAGACGCAGTCAACGCGGTACTCGCCGCAGCCGGATCCAACCTACAAAAGCTGCTCCGGCTATTTCAGCATGCCCTAATTTATTGGCTCTGGTCTAATCTACTCAAGGCCCAGCATGAGTTCTTCACCGCCGATCACGTCAAAATCCCTCACCGCCAACAATTCCAACAGCCTAAAACACGATATTGAATATCCGCCCAAATAAAAGACTTTTTCAGGCCCGACTATTGAGAAGCAATCTCGGTTCTCAATCTTCGTCAGGCACAGCACTACCGAAGCCACGCCTGGGGTTGATACGCTCTCTGCCAGCGCGCAGAAAAAAGGCCAGGGGTTGAATCCTGGCCTTTTTGTTATTTTAACATGTTAAGTAGTTTGAAAAAACTACCAAAGCAAATCACCCTTAGGCAACGTTTTGCTTACGTCGTTTTCGAGCAGCAACAACCATACCAACACCTGACAAACATGCCCAAATGGTCATAGTCGCTGGTTCAGGGATATTTGAAAGATTAAGATCAGCTGTAACTGTGGTATCAAAGGTGGATGTATATATTGTTGTGAGAGACTCAAGATTGAGTGTGTAATCAGCATTAAGTGCGCCTGGCATTACCACTGTGGCTGGGCCTGCGAATGGGGCATCTGAAGTAGGTCCTGCGACAGTATTAAGACCTACCAGACCATTATTTCCAACGATTTGAATTATTGCTGGATTGGAAGCAGCGGGGCTTGACCCAGAGGGATCAGTCGAAACCAAGTCGGTTTGGTCAAAATACGATTTGACCCAATAATCAACTGCTACTCCAGAACCCGCGCCTGTTAGATTATTATTTACAGTACCGTCCGTGGTAGCTGAAACAGCAGGAGGTGTGGTTGGAGTATTAAACCCTAATGAACTCAAATAAACATAAGCAATTTGCCCAGAGACAAAGGAGGCATCAGGCCCCACATAGGTTAATGAAGACTGGAGCTTAAGGTTAGCTATTCCATCTACCCCAGGTGAATTTGTCGTGGCTGCCGATCCTTGAAACTGAAGTCCATTGATAGTGACATCGAAGGTAATGGTATTATCTGTGGTATGAGAACCAACTCCAAGATCGCCTGAGAGAAAACCATCTCCCGAATTGTCAACAACAGTCACTGATGTGCCGCCATATTCAAAAGTAATTTGAAAATCTAGATTTGGTGTATGTCCACCAATATGTCCAGCATTCGCCGAACTGCAAACTGCCATCACAGCAACGAGTGCTGAGCAGATAGCTAGTCTTGAAAAAATATTTGTCTTCATTTTTATAAACCTTATTAAATTGTCTTGTTTTAAATTCTTAAAAATTGAGCGGGTTAGGTCAACAAATCATGTTTATCCAACACCCAATAGCAATTAGCTAAGAATTTGCGGTGGCCGGAACAGGCCGAGACATAAGGGTGAAGGCAAGGTTAGTTTGGTTTCTGTGGGTAAGTTGCCGAGTAGAGTTAGTTCACAAAGCTGTGGTAATTGTGACGGAACTGCTTGGGCTGAGGCGACACTGCTGGTGCTGCTTGCCGATCCGTTCATGCTTTGGTCTTTTGCCAGGGGCGAAAGATGGTGCTTGGTAGGATCATCGTCTTGTTTGTCATCTGCTGGTTGATGATTCTGCTTCGCAAGGCTAAAGGTGAACGGGGTGCCCATGCCTTGGGTAGTGTCTGAATTAATGAGGTCTGATTTGACACAATAGCTATCGACAGCGTCAAAACTGTCTAAGAGGTTTGCTTGATTCAATGAGCCCAGTTCTAGATCCGCTTGCGACATCAGAATGCCCGCTTTGACCTGATTGACCGAAGTCAAACAGATGGCCAAGCCAACGATTGTGATTGCGAATTGTAAACGGGACAAATTCATGGTTTCAAACGAATTAACAAAAGTGAAAATAGGAGTTCTGCGGAGGACACGCCAGTTACGTGATCTAATCAGTATAACTGATGAAGGTGTCGTCTACTACCTATAGGCCGCCGGTTTGCCATTCCTGACAAGATAAATCCAAACTTCTTGTTGATTTGGTGAAATTCTAAGTTCCAGAAGAGTGGTCCTTATCAATCTGTCGCTTACTAAAAGATTAATCGGACTGTTGAAACCAACTGAACAATCGATGTAAGTGGCTTGTACAAAGAGGTTTACGGGACATCTTTACTGTCATTTCCGAGAAACTGAATTAGCTTTTTCTCGATTCGGCTTTTAAGTTGCCACTGGTTAGAGATCGAGTATTTTTTTAGGTTTTTTCCCTCTAGATGATCGTTTTTTCCATTAACCTCTGGGGATTCGTCCGTATTGTGGATTAAGAATCTGACAAAATAGTCGTTCTCAGTGGGGGTGAGCATTTCGAGGAACTCCTCGATTTGACTCGCAATCCCGGACTCTGGCTCTTCCGTAGTGACTGGTCTTTTTGTGATTGTGGAGGTTTGCTCTCGGATTCTTCTCCGACCTTCGGAGCGAAAGAGTTGATTCATTTCGTCCCAGGCGACAAGGCTTATGTAGGTCGATAACCGGCAGTTACGTTGGACATCAAACCGATTGAGCCTTTGGCTGTTGTTCGTGGTCATCGAATACCAGACCCTGGCAGCGATCTCTTCTACCGTGTTTGCATCTCTTGAGTTCTGACCCAACAAGGCTTTGATTGAATTCATGAGCGGTTGATGCTGCTGATGATAAAGTTCTTCCCAGGCAGTTTGATCTCCGGCCAGGCAGCGGTCGACTAACTTACGGTCATCTAAAACGACTTTCCGGATGCTCGAATTTTCACTTAATCGCTCTTCGCTAAGTGACTGCGTAGAGAGAGCGGTGTCGGAAGAGCCGTTATTCGAACTGCTAGAATTAGATTGTGGAGACTGCATCAGTTAAGAGGAGGCAACGATCTCGTTAGGTAATGGAACACTCGCTGAGGAGTGTTCAAAGAAGAATAATTATGTGCGTATGGTTAAAGAATTTGGTGGAGCAGAAATAATTTTGTGAAAAAAATTGGTGCGCACTCCGTGCCCTTGGGTTGTCATTGATCAGATCAATTCTTAATCCCTGCAATCAGAATAAACATCACAACAGGGTATTACAACCCACAGGATTTGTAAAATCAATACTTCTTTTGTGAATTGGCCTCTTTTAATTGAATCATCGGCAAACTCTCATCGCTTAACCTACATAGATTTATCTGGACCGATTAGCTTACTGCTACATCTTATTTAACTCCGATTGTTGACAAATAAATCGAGTGTGAGTATACCTAGATAGGCAGTCCTTTTGGATGAAAAGTTTCCCGCGTAAGTAGCAACTTCAAATTTAGTTGCAACCCAAGGGGACGGAGTCCAGATAAATTCAACCAGTAAGTTGCGAAGCACAACCTTCTCTTGTCATAAGGGCTTATTCTTTTACCAAGAGAATTTAACTGACCAATTCCTGTCTTTAAAATAGACTCACCTGCCTTACTCCTTGATTAAGCAACCTGAGCAATTCCCAACCATTTCTCTCAATCTCAATTAGAGTAGACAAGTAAAAAGTCTAGCCGTGGTCCATCTAAATTTATTCGATGGGCATACAGATGGACTTCCCCAAGAATATACATGAGCAAAACAGCTAATCAAAATCGCCGAAAAGCAAAGAATGTTTCTGCAACAACCAAAGAGCAGAAGCCTGATAGCGGAAGCAATGAACCGGACTCTATATCCAAGTTCTATATATTCGCGGTTGCCTTGGCTTTGAGTTGCCTATTTTTCTGGGCCTACCTTCCGACTCTGATAGAGTTAGTGGAAGCCTGGGAACGCGAGCCTGATTATTCGCATGGTTATTTAATTCCACCTTTGGCATTAGCATTTTTATGGTTCCGCCGAGATCGTTTTCCCGAAGGACCACTTACTCTTGGAGTGAGTGACTTTGTGTTTGGTGGCAGCTTGATTTTATTTAGTATCTTGGTCCGATATTTTGCAGCGATTTACTTTTTGGGTTCGGTCGATGCATGGTCAATTTTACCATGGCTGGCAGGTGCCGTTTGGATGCTTGGCGGTCGAAAGATTCTCTACTTTGCTTTGCCATCGATCTCGTTTCTATTTTTCATGATACCACTTCCGTTTCGTGCGGAGTCCATGTTGAGTCTGCCCCTACAGGGAATTGCCGCTCGCTTGAGTGCAATTGGGCTGCAATGTTTAGGACAGCCCGCTATTCGAGAAGGAAACCTTATTTTCCTCGGCGAAAACATATTATCGGTTGAGGAAGCCTGCTCTGGCTTGCGTATCTTTGTTGCCATTATTGCATTGGCTTTTGCCTACGTTATTTTGACCAAGAGAAGTTGGTGGGAGAAGCTGATTCTGATCGCCTCTGTCGGGCCAATCGCTCTGGCTGCAAACTCCCTGCGGATTATTGCCACAGGGCTGCTGTATCAGTATGCCTCAGGCGAAGCAGCACATAAGTTCAGTCACGATTTAGCTGGATTCATTATGATTCCATTAGCCGCAGCCATGTTCGGTATGGTGCTATGGTATCTCGGCAAGTTGTTCATGGAAGTGCAACAAGTTCAGATTAGCAGTTTAGTTAGCGAAGCACGGAAAGACCTTTGATGAGTCACTGCTGCATTAGTGACTAGCATCTATCGCCGTAAGGTAGATAGAAAGACACTTAAGTAATTAAGTAAAAAGATAACCCCCTAGAATGAACATGATTACAAACTCAACACCCAATTATCGGCCCGCTAAGCCTCCTGCCGAGAAGAAGCCATTTATCTCTCCACAACTTGTGCTGCATGCATTGCGACGCTGGTGGATGATTGTGATTCCAATTGGCATGGTATTAGGTTCAGCAGGGGCGGCTGGGCTTTGGTCCAGATACGAGCCAGTCTATAAAGCGAGTGCTTGGTTACAGATTGAAGAAGTTTCTCCCTATCTTGCATTCCAAGATAGGAGCGATTCCCGTAAGTTTGTTGCCAATCAGGTTGCCTTGATGCGAAGCCATATCGTACTTGGCTCTGTAGTGAGCAACAAAGATGTGAGTAGTACACCCGAGTTGAAAAACTCCGTCGATATCATTGCTGCACTTGGAAGAAATATTAATGTGCGTGCCGTGAGTGGCTCTGAAATGTACTCTGTTGAATTTCAAAGCACTGATCCAGTCAAGGCATCTCTAATTGTGAATGAAGTGGCGAAATCTTACTACAATTTGCACAATCAAACCGAAGCTGTAAAAGACAAGCGTGTTTTAGACTTGCTGGAAACGGAAAAGAATTCTCGCGAAAGTGGCCTAAAGGATTTACGGGGCGTGGTTAAAACACTTGCAATTGAAACCACTGGCAAAGACCCTTACGTTGTCACTTCTAGTAGCGAGCGTGCGGGAACTTATAGCCCTGTCTCTGAATTACAAAGTCGACTAGTCAGTGCCAAAGTGGAAAAGCTTGTGTTGGAAGTTGAACATCAAGCATTGAAAGAAATCCATGAGAAGGAAACTTTCATTGTGCCAGAGACTGGGTTAAACCAAGCGGTAGAACAACATCCAGACGTACTCACTCTTCGAGCACGAATTGCGACAAATGGATCGACTGCCTTAGAGTATGAGAAAACAGCAGTTAACTTTAAGGATAATGCCACTTACCAAAAACTGCAAAAGCAAATTCTCGCAGACAAAGAAGACTTAGCCAAGTTAAAGATTGATTTAAAGACAATTGGCAAAGAAGACTTGGAAGCCCGTTATCTGGCGAGTAAGGAAGAGGAGCTTAGTCATGTCGAGATTCGTCTCAATGGCTTGAACATTTCAGTGACTAAGATTCAAGAAATGCTTGACAAGGAAATGAAGCTGGCCAAGAAGACAAGTGGCGATACGTTTGAGCTAGAAATCAAACAACGTGAATTGGAAGAACTCTCTGACATTCATCGTATGATTGAGTCTCGAATCTTAAAAATCCGGACAGAACAACGAGCTCCAAGTCGAGTCGCCTTGCTGCCAGAAATTCCAGTCCCTACCGTTCCGATTGAGAAGCTGCCTTACAAAAACATGCTCATGATTTTCATGGTTGGCTTAGCTGCTCCGTTTGGCTTGGCTGTTCTCAAAGAAGCACTGACCGTCAAAGTATCAGGTCGAGAGCAATTAGAACTGCAATCAAACACACCAGTGCTTGCAGAAATCTCGCAGTTGCCCAAACGCCGCACGATGTCGCCCGGCAATAGTACGGTTTCGACAAGTTTACGAATGTATGAAGAATCAATTGATAGTCTGCGTACGAACATCATGCTGCCGAATAATTCAGATGACATTAAGGTCATCGTCGTTTCAAGTGCATGTTCGCGTGAGGGAAAAACAAGCGTAGCTTGTCAACTGGCTATTAGCCTCGCTCGCTCCTCAGGCCGAAAAACCTTGCTGATCGATGGTGACATGCGATCACCTGACATCCACAATGTGTTTGAAGTTCCTAAATCTCCTGGCTTGGCCGAAGTTCTGAATAGGGACATCCCATTGAAAGATGCTATTAATCGTGAATGGAGCGATTCGGTTCATCTGCTAACCGCTGGCACATTAATGACCTCGCCTCACAAACTTCTAGGCACGAATGTCTTTGACAAGCTAATGAAAGGAGTCCGAGGACGTTACCGATATGTTGTCCTCGATACGCCTCCGGTCCTCGCTGCTAGTGAAGCGTTAGTGATGGCCAAACAAGCCGATGTCTCGTTGGTTTGTGCTATGCGAGATGTCAGCCGAATTTCTCAAGTTCAGTCTGTTGTAGAACGTTTAGAGAGTGTTGGAGCATCTCCCATGGGGACCGTGTTAAACGGCGTTTCAGCCAGTTATTACAGCTATCACTATGGTCATTACGGCTACAATCACGCCTAGTTGGACCAGTGTCTAATTAACTTGTCTCTTCATAGATAAATATAAATAGTGACATCGAATAAAACTACTGAACCTGCGAGCTCGAATCAGAGTGAGATAGGGCACACCGAGTCCAACACAGTTCGAGCATTAAATGTTCCACTGTTAATTGGGACGATTATCGCTTTCGCCATAGTAATGCCATCGCTCTATTTTTGGCACGGCTGGCAGGTAAAAAGGGCTGCACAATCGCTTCTAGTTCGGGCCGAAAGCCTGAAACAAGACGACGACCTGATGGAATCGGTTGGTTACCTTCGCAAGTATTTGCAGTTGGTGCCTGGGGATGATCAGGTGAAAATTCAGTTGGCTCAAGAGTTTGATGAAGCTTCGACAACCAATGCTCATAAAAACCGATCTGTTGATTTCTACTTTTCAGCCTTAGCTGCTGCAAAAGACGAAGAGAAAGAGAAACTTCGGTCTCGTCTCATCGAATTGCTAATAGAATTGCAGCGATACTCGGAAGCGGAGACGGAATCGCGCAAGGTAATCGAAGAAGACAAGGAAAACGCTGCTGCCAATCGGCAACTAGCATTAGCCCTTTATGGTCAATTTGTGAGTGGGGCTTTAGAAGGAAAAGGCGTTGAAGCCTATGAAACCGTAGGGCAGAGTTTGGATAACGCTCATCGGTTAAATCCTGATGACGTTAAAGTTTCTTCCCTATTGGCCTTTCTCTTACGAGAAAACATCAAGTTGCTGTCCAAAGAAAAGCGGCAACTTAGTCAGCCAGACCGAGAGAAGTTGGCGGATGAAATCATTCAAAATATGCTCGCCGCGAACCAAGAGAACTTCAAAGCTCTACTTGCGAGTTATCGATATCACAAAAGATATCAAAATGGGCCGGCTGATGCGGAATTACAAAAAGCATTAGAGCTTGCTCCAGATGACCTAGAAGTTCGTGTTACTGCGGCTTTGGCAGCTTCACAAAAAATCTTATCAGAGAGTGCTACTGAAGACGAAAAGAAGCAAGCGATCAACACAACTATTGGTCATTATCAACATATACTCGACAATATCGATCCAACTAACCAAGGTGCGTACCTGGGAATTGCTGAAGGGCATTTGTTATTAAAAGAAACTGACCTTGCGATCCAAGTATTAAATCAGGGTAACGAAAAGACTAAGAACAATTCTATCCTGCTATTAAAACGATTAGCCGAAATTCAACTCGATGGTCGCAAATTCAATAGTGCCAAGAAAACTCTTGCATCGTTGGACACTGCGATTGAAGCTAGATCGATCTATGTGAGCAAGAATAATCGAGCATCACTGCAATTAATTCAAGACTTATTAAATGCCCGACTCGACTTGGCTCTTGGTAGCACGCTCTCCGCCATCCCCAAACTGCAACGAGTGATCTCAGTCAGTATTACACAGCCAGGGCGAGGGTTCGAGCAATTTCAAGCCTTGTATCTATTAGGCGGTTCGTACTCTTTATTAGGTCACTGGGACCAAGCAGCTAACGCTTATGAAGAGGCCGCAGTCCTTCGACCTAAAAACGTCCCTACACGTCTAGCAGCAGCCGCATCTTGGAACAACGCTGGCATGCCAGGACAAGCTATCAAGCATTATGAAAAAGCGGTTGCAGAGACACCTACCGCAGATATCTGGCTTTCTCTGGCAACTGCTTGCCTGCGAAAAGAAATTACGCTACTGCCAGCAGACCAAAATTGGACACAGTTTAATCTGGCCTTAAAAAATGCCGAAAAACTTCTCGAAACCACTCCCTTAGAAAATCCATGGCGACTAAATCTACTGGCTGTCAATTACCAAACCATCATTGGATCTCAATCGAGTGATGGTGATCCAGCATCAAAAGAAGTCATCACAACACTGAAAGAGATTGAAAACCAGTATCAAGATGACATCAATCTGTTAGCTCAATTGGTCGCTTCCTATGAGAAACTTGATCAACCAAAAGACGCCGATAGAGTGCTCAAACTATTGCTGAAAAAAGCCCCAGGCAACGCTGGAGTTCATCTTGCTCAAGCCCGGCTCTATACACAACGCAAAGACTACAAAAAAGCTCGGGCAACTTTAGAACAAGCTGTTGCAAGTCTGCCTTCAATCACACATACCGAGTTTCAAAAAGAACTGATGCAGCTTGACCTGTTCGAAGACAATAAAGCAGAAGCAAGTCAGAAACTAGCTCAAATTCATAGCCAAAACCCCTCTGACCTACCAACGGTTCGTGCCTTAGTTGACTTGTCACTGAAGAACAAGAATTTTGAACAAACAGGAAAATGGTTAAGCAAGCTAGAAGAGCTAGAAGGTAAAAATGGGGCTTCATGGCTCTATTATCAAGCCAAGTATTTACTTGCTCAATGCGAAGACCCAAAAGTCTCGAAAGAGGCCAGAGACGCTAATCTAGATAAAGCGTCCAAAATACAATCTACATTGCAACGCTCACGGCCAGATTGGGCTGCTGCTCGATTACTCGGTGGGCATATCGAAGAATATCGTCGCAATTATGACGAATCCATTACCGCCTATCAAAATGCAATTCGCCTGGGTGAACACAGTGTTTCTGTTTATGAACGCTTGATTCAACTGCTCTATGCAAAGCGACGTTTTACCGAGGCAGAAAAGTACCTCTCTTTACTACATTCACACAATCAATTTACACCTACAACTCAAAACATTGAGATCTCACTTGCCGTTCAACAAGGCAAGCCGGATCAAGCGTTAGAACTTGCTCAAAAAAGAGCCGCAGAGAATCCGAAAGACTTTATGGCCCATTTTTGGTTAGGGCAAATGCAGATCCTCAACAACCAAAATGAAGAGGCGGAAGCATCTCTCAAAAAAGCGGTGTCGCTGGAGCCGAAAGATGTCAGATCTTGGAATGCACTGTTTGCATTCTATGTTAAAACAGGCCGTGATGAATCAGCGTTACAAGCACTACAATCACTCAGCGATAATGTGGAACTGAGTAAGCAGGACAATGCTTTTGTGTTTGCTCAAGGCTATGAGCTACTGAATGATCCTAAGAAAGCTCTTGAACAATACCGTCTTGCTGAAGCGGAAGACCCGAGCAATGTAACTGTTGCCATGCGACTGGCCGCCTTCCTCCTAAAAACCGATGTTGTGGCGGCAGAGAAAGCGTTACGTCGTGTTCTTAAGCTAGACCCGAAATCGGATGAAGCCCGCCGCACATTAGCTGCGGTCTTAGCTCAGCAAGGGGGAGAAGAACAATGGGCCGAAGCTCAACAGCTTTTAATTGAAACAGGTGCTTCCCAAGACATCGCCGTGCTTGACCAACGTTTACAAGCCGTGCTTTTGGTCAAACGAGGTGGTCGAGAAAACCTTGCTAAAGCGAGAGATTTGATAGCAACTCTTGTCAAAAATTCGTCGACTCCTGTTGATGGGGATCGTCTACTGCTGGCAAAACTGAACGAATCTCAAAGTGGTTTCAAATCAGACTCTGATGAGAAAGAGTTACTGGAAAAACAGCAACTTCTACAAGTTGCTGAACAGCAGTACTTAGTACTGGTATCGAGAACAAATGCGAATGCTCAACATATCTCATCCTTTGTTAAGTTTTTGCTTCGTCAAAATCGCAATGAAGATGCAACTCGATGGACTCACCAATTTGACGACAGAATCGCCAACTCGCAGTCTCTTAATTCTAGTGAATTAGCAATCGGCATCGAGTTACTGTTGTTGACCGATCTATTCTCAGAGGCGGAGTTAAGACTCAATCAGTTAGAAAAAATCACGCCCTTCAGTCTTCAATTCACCACCTTAAAAGCAAACTTGCTGGCAAAGCAAAATCGCATTCCTGAGATTGGCCCTTTGGTAGACACCTATGTGGGCAAAGCATTGGAGAGCATTGATGAAGAAAATGTAGAAGCCAATCTTTATCTGAGCATGGGAAAACTGTGCTCGACTTTGAAGGCCCATGAATCTGCTGAAAAATGGAGCCGCCAACTGGTAAAGTTGCTTCCACAGAACTATGAGCTATTGGCAATCAGCTTAACGAAACTAGATCGCTACTCTGAAGCAATTCAATTGTGTGTCGATTCTGCTGAAAAAGACAAATCGACCCGCCCAATCATCGTCCTATCTACCGTTTTGTCAGACGCTTCACCATCAGCAGAAGAGTTCAAACAAATCGAGCCATTAGTCAAGGAAGCTCTTGAACTCCATCCTGAAAACACAATCGTTCAATTATCCGCAGCCAGCATACGAATCGTCCAAAACCAGGATGCTGAAGCGATCAAGTTGCTAAGAGGTGTACTCAAAGAGAACCCGAATAATGTGATTGCTTTAAACAATCTCGCAGCACTTTTAGGCGAGCAACCTAGTGCCCGAGAAGAAGCGTTGCAATTGATTAACAAAGCAATTGAACTCTCTGGCAAACATCCCGCACTTTACGACACCAAAGGTACACTCCTGGTTTACACGGGTGACGCTGAGGAAGCAGAGAAGTTTTTAATTACTGCGGCAGCGGAGTCGGATGATCCAAGGTATCGCTTCCACTTGGCCCTTGCTTATCAAGGTGCTGGAAAAGTTGAAGATGCCAAACGAGAACTAGAAGGAGCCCTGTCAGCCAATTTGGAAGACTATCAGCTAACCAAGACTGATCAGCAATACCTAGAAGATATTAAACAGTTTGTTAAACAATAAGCTCTGAGTACCATCGTTACAAAAATATGAGTCACATCCAAATCACATTTAGTTTTTTAGTGGTCGTTTCGCTTACAATTCTCTCGGGAGTTGTGTACGAACGAACAAGTAGATACGACGAGACTTCCCAACGAGCGAATGAAGCCGCACAAAAATTAAATGAACTGCCTGAAATAATCGGGGCTTGGCGGCTAGACACTCAAAAACCGCTCGATGAAACTGCCGAAAGAATTCTGCAATGCAATGGCTATCTCAACAACACTTACGTGAATGATACGACTGGCCAATTTGTTCATGTTGCAGTTTTACTAGGCCCAACTGGTCCAATTTCAGTTCACACCCCTGAGATTTGTTATTCCAGTCGAGATTATGACATTAGCGAGGACCGAAACGCCATTTCGATTTCAGAAAAAGAGAATGGTGGGCATACTCTCTGGAGCCTTGACTTACTAAAAAAGGATTTGCAGGCCAGTAAATTGAGAGTTTACTACGCCTGGTCTTTTGGGGAAAAATGGGAAGCAACGGAAGAACCTCGTTATTATTACGCAGGCAAACCGTTTCTCTATAAGATTCAACTGGCATGTTCAGTACCAGCGGTTGAGTCAGAAGATGAAATCGATGCAGGACAAGAGTTTCTTAAACAGTTCTTACCAGCATTACAAAAACAGCTTGTTATTGCAGAATAACAAACGATCATACTCACTTAATAACAATAAATAAACGGCCATTCACGAGTAGGGGATCTCACTGATGTCGGTTATCGAAAGCAATACGATCACACAACCTGAATTAACCATCGACGCGGTTTACATCAAAGAGCAATTGCAAACCAACGGCCCTTCTGCCGTAGGCTACATCAAGTTGAAGGATCTACTTGACCGAATCCTAGCAGCCATCATGCTTGTGCCTGCGTTCCCGATGATCGTTGCACTGATCGTAGTGGTGCGTCTCACCTCACGAGGCCCTGGAATCTTCAAACAGGCTCGCGTAGGAAAAGATGGTAAGAACTACACCATGTACAAACTTCGCTCGATGACAGTAGACGCCGAAACAAAGACAGGGCCAGCTTGGTCACAAGGGGCATCGGACCCTAGAACGACTTTCGTGGGCAAGATTCTACGAAAGCTTTATCTGGATGAGCTGCCCCAACTCTTTAATGTTGTCAAAGGCGAAATGTCGTTGATTGGCCCCCGTCCTGAACGACCTGAATTTGTACAAATCCTGGGCACTGATATCCCCGGTTATCTCAACCGCTTAGCTATCAAACCAGGCATCACCGGCCTAGCACAAATCAATCTTCCTGCCGATTCCGATTTAGATAGCGTGAAGAAGAAATTGGTGCTAGATACAGAATATATTCAAACGGCAGGCTTCTTTCTCGACTTGAGAATACTACTTTGCACGGCCCTCAAGCTGATTGCGATCAAAGGGACGACTGCAATTTCATTGATGAACCTAAAAAGAGAAGTCACCTTGATTGGCGACCCTACCAGCGAAGACGCTACCGCAAAGGGTGTCGTCTCTTTGAAAGAAGCGTTAGGGGCTGAGAAAAATGGCTTGAAGCACGAAGTCAACTTTAATGGAACGGAATCTAGTAAGGAACTAAGACGCACCACGCCAGGTAAAATCAAACCTAGATAACAACACACCTCTGCCACTCCCCTGCCCTTCTCCCAAACTTCTCTACTTCGTTCCTGGTAATGACCATCCAAAATTCACCCGTGCAGAATGCCTTTACTGTCGATGTCGAAGACTACTTCCAAGTCACGTCATTCGAGAAAGAGGTTCCCCGTGAAAAATGGGACAACTATGAACCTCGGGTTGTCGAAAGTACGCAGCGTATCTTACGGCTTTTAGAAAAGCATCAAGTCCAAGGAACATTTTTTATCCTTGGCTGGGTGGCCGAGCGATTTCCAGAGTTGGTCAAACAAATCCACAGTGGCGGACATGAAATCGGTTCGCATAGCTACTGGCATCGCCTGATTTACACACAAACACCGGATGAGTTTCGAGAAGACTTAATCAAAAGCAGGGACATCCTGCAAAACATCATTAGCGAACCTGTCACAGTCTATCGAGCACCAAGTTTTTCGATCACCAATAAATCACTTTGGGCCTTAGACATTTTAGCCGAAGAAGGTTTTCGAGTTGATTCGAGTATCTTTCCAACGCGACATGATCGTTATGGAATGCACAATTGTGATCCTGCGATTCACACGCTCGAAACAGCGGCAGGAAATCTAGAAGAATTCCCGATGACTGTCCTACAAAAAGCGGGCTTGAATATACCAGTCGGTGGCGGTGGGTATTTTCGATTGTATCCACTTTGGTTCACGATGTACGCATTGAACCAAATCAATCGCAAGCACAATCGCCCCTGTATGTTTTACATTCACCCTTGGGAAGTCGATCCTGATCAACCACGAATCCCGACAAAATCTCGCAAGTCCCGGTTTCGCCATTATATAAACCTTGGTTCAACTGAAAAGAAACTGGACAAAATGCTGTCAAAAATGAATTTCGGAGCCATGCGAGATTTCATGAGTAAAGAAATTACAAAACCAAACTTAGAACTAGTATAAACCAAGACATCAGCGAACCCACTTTAATGCTCTCACCCGAAACAATCAGATCCGAGGACAAACCAAATATTTTGTATTTGGTACACCGAGTCCCCTGCCCTCCTAACCGAGGAGATAGAATTCGGTCGTATCATCTACTGCGGCATCTATCAGAAAAATACAATGTCTACTTAGCGACATTAGCTGATGAAGAAGTAACAGAAGCAGTTGATACAGAACTATCCGAGCTTTGCACTGAAACTGCAATTGTAGATGTTGATCGTATTAAACGCTGGGGTCGTGCTGCTTGGAATGTGACCTGTGGAAGAACGGCAACCGAAGGTTTATTTCGATCACCACAATTAAAAAACATCGTATCAGATTGGGGCAAGCAGCATCAATTTGATGCCGTTGTTGTTTTTTGTTCAAGCATGGCCCAGTATTTAGACTGCTTGGACATTAAAGACATCCCAGTGATTGTGGACTTGGTCGATGTCGACAGCCAAAAATGGTTTGATTACGCAGAGAAAAGACCATCCTGGAAAAAGTGGCTCTACAAAATGGAAGGACGTCGACTTCGACGACTTGAACAAGAAATTACACATGCGGTCTCAGCAGTCACGCTAGTATCCGAAGCTGAAGCCACGCTCTTCCGAACCACTTGCCCAAATGAAAAAACGCACTCCGTAATTAACGGCGTAGACACGGAATACTTTCATCCAAATTTCAAATCCGAAAGAACCGACAATCCGTTATGCGTCTTCGTAGGCGCAATGGATTACGAACCCAATATTGACGCAGTCGTTTGGTTTGCCCAACATGTCTGGCCGCTAGTTCGAGCAAAACTCCCTAACGCACAATTTCAAATCGTCGGCAGAAATCCCACGAAAGAAGTTACGAGGCTCAACGAGACCGCTGGAGTTGAAGTGATAGGAGGCGTTCCTGATGTCCGCGACTATGTCGCATCCGCCACCATCGCAGTCGCCCCACTTAGAATCGCTCGTGGAATTCAAAACAAAGTACTAGAAGCAATGGCAATGGGCAAACCAGTGATTGCCTCAGCAGAAGCTTTAGAAGGCCTTGCAGTCACGCCAGGCCAAAATGTTATAGAAGCGAAAACCGCCGAGAATTGGTCAGAAGAGATTTTACGAGTGTTTGAGGACAAGGAACTCCAACAAGAATTTGGAGATAAAGGCCGAAATTACGCGGAAAATCATCATTCCTGGGACAGTTGCCTACAACCATTTGGCAATCTTTGCCTGTCTTCCGATTAATTCCGTTTAGAACAATTTTAGTAAGCTATTCTTACTAAACCCTATTTTCATCCATATCCCTCTATTCAGACTGCATAATACCAACAACCAATGAAAGGCCTCCTATTCACTCTCGGACTAACCTACGGCGGATCAGTCATCGCACTGTTTCGGCCATGGTATGGAGTGTTGATCTATGCGACCTTTGCCATTATCAGACCAGAAGCAACATGGCCATGGTCGGTTCCACCGGATAACTATAGCCGGATTATCGCCATCGCGTTAATCATCGGCTGGGCTATCAATGGTTTTGGCAATTGGAATTTTGGCAAAGCGAAACCGATTGTCTATTGCTTACTAGGGTATTGGGCGTGGCTCATTATCAGTGCATGTTTTGCCCCTCACCAAGATGTTGCATGGCTTGATGTAGAACTACACAGTAAGATATTATTGCCCTTGTTTATTGGCTGCACGCTGATAGATTCTGTTGAAAAAATTAAACAATTATGCTGGGTGATCGTTCTCTGCCTAGGGTTCCACGCTTTTGAAGCAAATATTGATACTTTCCAGGGCGGATATCAATTAGAACTTTATGGTTGGTCAGGCTTAGATAATAACGGTGCTTGTATTGGATTCGTTACTGCCGCGGGTATTGCATTTTTTCTAGGACTTGGTGAAACAGTCTGGTGGAAACGCTGGCCTGCTTTTATCTTTGCTGCCCTTCTTGCACACACGCCTATGTTCGGTTCTTCACGGGGCGGAATGTTAGGCCTGGCATGTATCGGCGTAGCTTCGGTTTACTTAATACCCAAAAAACCAATCTATATTACTTACTTATGCTTGGGGTTCATTGTCGCTGGATCACTAGCAGGCCCAAGAGTGATGGAAGAATTTGCCACGATTTTTGCAGGAGAAGAACAGCGGGACGGTTCAGCTGATAGTCGAATTGAACTATGGAAAGACTGCACAGATGCAATGCTTAACAATCCTCTCACAGGATTGGGCCCTAATCATTGGGAGTATGCTGCAGTAGAAATTTATGGCTGGGAAACCCGAAAAGCGTCCCATTCAACTTGGTTTAACATTGCGGCTGAACTTGGTATTCCGGGAATCATGTTTTTTCTTGGTTTTTACTTCTTTACAATCAAACTGGCCTGGAAAGTCTTAAAACAACCTCAGTCAGAAGAAAATTACTGGCATCCCCATTTTGCTAGAATAATTCTGGCCTCATTAGCAGGCTTCCTCGTAAGTGCATCATTTGTGAATTTTGATCAGGTTGAAGTTCCATATTATATCGTATTAATGTGTGTTGGGTTATTGAAGTTGCAGACGCAAAAATCACCTGTGACAGAGCCCCAGAGAATGACTACCAATAACCCGAACTATCTTACAATAAATTGCTAACATCGTAGTTTTAAATTGCATTATTTAGTAACATCCATTTGCGACCCTAATAACAACACACTATGAGTTCCACAACAGAAGACATTTCGACCTCGCTAAACCTTACTAGCAACACCGAACTAGTCTCTAACACACACCCCACACACATCACCATTATCGAGCCACATTCTGGTTGGCGGTTGGTTGATTGGAAAGAGCTGACCGAGTACCGTGATCTCTTCCGCTTTCTCGTTTGGCGAGAAATCAAGGTCCGCTATGCCCAAAGTGCCATCGGCATCGGTTGGGCCGTGATCCAACCGGTTTGCTCGATGATCATCTTCACTATCGTGTTTGGAAAGCTGGCAAAAATTGATTCGGATGGCATCCCCTACGCCGTGTTTGCTTTCGCTGCGATAGTACCCTGGACTTACTTCTCCAACGCGATAACCGATGGAGCCAACAGCTTAGTACAAAATGCCGATATGATTCGCAAGATCTATTTCCCGCGGATGTTACTTCCTTTATCTGCGGTGGTTGCCAAGCTGGTTGATTTTTCGATCGCGATGGTTTTGTTGGCAGGGCTCATGGCCTGGTACGGGATGATACCCAATCTTGGAATTCTCGCGTTGCCGTTGTTGATTCTGTTAATGATCTTAACCGCCTCTGGCGTCGGTCTCTGGCTAACTGCCTTTGCCGTACAATATCGAGACGTCAAGCATGCCATGAACTTTGTCGTTCAGTTACTCATGTATGCGGCACCTGTGGTCTATCCGGCCAGTTTGATCCCCAACACTTATCCGTTGTTCGGCAGTGTCACCGTTAACCCGCAGTACTTTTATGCCTTGAATCCCATGGTTGGCGTCATCGAAGGCATGCGGTCGGCTCTGCTAAGCAGTCGCCCTATGCCGTGGGATTTGATCGGCATCGGCCTGGCCTCATCAATCGTTATAGCCGTTACAGGGCTGTTATACTTCCGTCGCAAAGAGTCAATCTTTGCCGATGTTGCCTAAAAACCTGTAATTTTAAGTATTCAAATTATACTTGAAGTAGTTCAAGCTGCGCAGATTCCTAATAGTTAAGCAAACATGTCCAATCCAATTATCAGTGTCGAAAACCTAGGCAAAGCCTATCGCCTGGGTCTCAAAGATGAAACGCCAGATTCCCTGGTCGGCATGGCCACCTCGTGGATCAAGGCCCCGCTCAAAAACTTCAAAAAGCTACGCCGCTTAGATGTTAGAAAAGCGGATACCGATGATGAAGACGTCTTTTGGGCTCTCAAAGATGTTTCGTTTGAAGTTAACCAAGGAGACGTGGTCGGCATCATTGGACGCAATGGAGCCGGCAAAAGTACGCTGCTGAAACTCCTCAGCCGCATTACCGAACCTACCGCCGGTCGGGCCGTGATTCGCGGTAGGGTCTCTAGCTTGCTAGAAGTCGGCACCGGGTTCCATCCCGAGCTCTCCGGCCGCGACAACATCTACATGAACGGCACCATCCTAGGGATGACCAAACGAGAAATCGACAGCAAATTCGACGAAATCGTCGAATTCTCCGGAGTAGAAAAATTCCTAGACACCCCCGTAAAACGCTACTCCTCCGGCATGATGGTCCGCTTGGCCTTCGCCGTTGCGGCTCATTTAGAACCAGAGATATTGATTGTGGATGAAGTTCTGGCGGTCGGTGACGCCATGTTCCAAAACAAATGCCTTGGCAAAATGCAGGACGTGGCAAAAAGTGGCAGGACGGTACTTTTCGTCAGCCACAACATGGGCGCGGTTGAA
>NVWB01000236.1 GCA_002733575.1 Blastopirellula sp.
GTTTTAAACACAGAGGCACAGAGAAAACAGAGGATTGGATTTCAGACTTTATCTTGTAGATCATGTTCATCATTTCGAAAAAAAGATTCTCACGCGAAGGCGCAAAGACGCCAAGAAGGTGTGAAGCAAAACCTCTTAGCGGCTTCGAGGCTTCGCGTGATTTATTTTTCGATTGTTTGTGACGCACAATAACCATCGATTGGCTCCAAACAGAATGACAAGGGAACACGGTTTCGATAGGGTTTTGTGGCCGTAGCAAGCAGTCTTCGGTGGAGTTCAGCGAGAAGTGTCGAATTAACTTGACAATTGCCTAAAATGGACACCGGTAGGATGCTACACTACAATGTTAATGAAATCTGACTTCAACTCCGATTCTAAACCGATCACTGAATTCAATACTTTTTCACCTTTGGAGAACACAACATGAACCGAATCCAGCCTCTAATTTCTTCTGCTTGCTTGGCCATTGCTGTGATTGCCAGTTCCGTTTTGGGAAGCAGCTACAACAACACGGTATTCGCCCAGGAAAGCGAATTTGCCAGTGCAACTGTTGACATGGGAATTGTTGTCAAAGACGCTGATAAATCAGTCAAGTTTTATACCGAAGCCCTTGGTTTTACTGAAATTGATGGTTTTTCTGTTCCTGGCGATTTCTGTAAAGCGGCCGGTTTAACCGATGGTCAGCCACTTGATATTCGAGTTGTTGTGCTTGATAAAGACGATGAAAAATCGACAAAAATCAAGTTGATGCAGCTTCCAGGTGTCAAAAGCAAAAAGAGTGATAATTCACACATTCACTCTCAATTAGGGTTCAGCTATCTGACCATTTTCGTTGAAGATACGAATGCAGCGATTGCTCGTTTGACGAAAGCTAAAGCAAAACCGATCGCCAAGGGACCAGTCGGACTTCCCAAACCACTGCCCGCCGGTGTCTTTCTAACCGTTGTACGTGATCCAGATGGTAATTTAATTGAACTTGTTGGTCCAAAAAAGTAACCGATTCCCAAGTGTCACTGGCACGAGCGATGCTCAAGTAACGATATATAGGAAGCCGGTTTGCCGCTACAGTGCAAACCGGCTTCCTTTTTTTGTGAAAAGAGCACAGATGAACCGATTATTCTCTGGAACTAGACGCAGGCTGATTGGCTATTTCTTGGCCGGTGTCTTTGCCCTGTTGCCGCTGGTGATTACTGTCGGAATCGTCATTTGGATGGCCGGTTTTCTAGACAGCATTGTCGGTCCTGAAACACTAATTGGTTCAAATATCAAACTTCTTAGTGGAGTTGAAGCCGAATGGTATATTACCTACACCTTGGGCTGGATAATCGTTCTCATCTTTATATTCGTTGTTGGTGTGCTAGTTGAATCTGGCTTAAGGAGGTTCTTGCATGGTATGGTAGAGATGGTGATTAGTCGGCTGCCGCTTGTTGGAAGTCTCTACAATACAGCCAGTCAGCTCGTAGGCATGCTAGACAAAAAAGATGAAGGCGATCTCAAAGGGATGAGTGTCGTGTTTGCTGTGTTTGGCAAAGAGAACGGATCGGGAATATTGGCACTTATGCCCACCCCTGAAAAGTTTGATATTAATGGCGTCCTCTATCAAGTGATCTATGTACCGACCTCTCCTATTCCGATGACCGGCGGAGTTCTCTTCATGCCCTGCCATTCCATCCAAGAAGTCGATATGTCGGTGGATGGATTGATGAGCATCTATCTCTCGATGGGCGCCACTGGGCCTCAATTCCTGCCAACGCAACAAACCGCTCCAGGAAATCCACCTAACTAGCCTTTCTCATCATGGTAACAGGGGAGATGCTGGTAGCCGATTGTAACGGTTGCTCTGCTTCTACAGAGTCGAACATCACTACCAGACATATCTTTAATGAAAGGATCTTCTAATAGTTCAGTTAGAACCTAGACTTTTCAAATTCGTTTATTCTCTGATTTAACCACTTGAAAAGTCGTATGCCGCTGGAATCCCCCAACAACGATCTGAACGCTAATTCGCTTCAATGGAACCGCCTGACTTTAACGGTTTCAGGAATCGCTATCTGCGCAGTAGTTGTTTCCCTGATATTAAATGCCCAAGCCATTTCTCTTTCTTTTGGGCTGGAATCTCTTCTCACTGGAATCGTAGTAATTTTAACAACAGTCATCACTTGGTATTGTTGTCAATTCTCGAATACAAGGGGCAATCGAAATAATAAGGCTCAAGACCAAGCCTCGAAAACAAATGCCATCTTCGACAACGCACTCTATGGAATTATCTCCATTGATGAATCAGGGATCATCCAATCGGTGAACCCTGCATGTGAAAAGATGTTTGGCTATTCGACCAAAGAGTTGCTAGGTAATAACATTAAAATAATTGTGCCCGAAAAACATAGAGACCACCACGATGATTACATCCAAGGGTATCTCAACAACATATCGTCTCATATCATCGGCGTTACCCGTGAGCTTCGTGGTCAAAGAAAAGATGGTTCGATCATTGAAATTGAACTGTCTGTCAGCGAAATCTGGATTGATAATCAAAGATTATTCTCTGGAATGATTCACGATTTAACGGAAAAGAAAGAAGCAAATCGGCAATTGGCACAACTCTATTCCATGGTGGAATCGAGTGATGACGCCATTGTCACTCAGACTCTTGATGGAATGATTTCCTATTGGAATAAAGGTGCCGAACATCTTTTTGGCTACAAGCGTGAAGAAGTTCTTGGTAAATCGATCTCGATACTCACCCCGGACCACCTCAAGGATGAAGATGCCAATTTACTCGAATGGGTCAACCAGGGTCACCGAACAGAGCATTATGACTCCGTTCGAATTGCTAAAAACGGAACTCCGATTGATGTCTCACTTAACATCTCTCCGATCAAAAATGAAGAAGATGAAGTCGTCGGCATCTCCGTCATTGCACGGGATGTATCTGACCGCTATTTGGCCATGCAGGAAGTGTTAGCATCTCAAGAGAGGGCGGAAAAAGCGAACCAAGTCAAGAGTGAGTTTTTGGCCAATATGAGCCATGAAATCCGCACGCCAATGACTGCCATCTTAGGATACTCCGATATTTTACTTGATAAAACCGAGGAACCTGAGAGTAAACAGGCGGTTCAAACCATTCAACGAAACGGAAACTATTTACTAGACATTATCAATGACATTCTAGACCTATCAAAAATTGAATCTGGCAAATTGGAACTTGAAAAACGTGATTGCTCACCTGCTTCACTCATCACGGATGTCATCTCCCTGATGCAAGTCCGAGCCGATTCCAAAAAAATTAAATTGCATTCAGAGTTCATTGGCGAAATGCCCAACACGATCAAGACTGATCCCACTCGACTTCGGCAAATTTTAGTGAACCTCGTCGGCAATGCCATTAAGTTCACCGAAACTGGAAGTGTTTGTATCTCTACCAAGGTTTTTGAACTGTCTGGTGAACATCAATTGCAAATTGATGTCATTGATACAGGTATAGGCATTTCCAAAGAAGCATTGTCTAAAGTGTTCACACCCTTTGCACAAGCCGATAGCTCCACCACACGTAAGTTCGGCGGCACTGGCCTAGGGCTCAGTATCACCAAACGCTTAGTAAAAATGCTCGATGGTTCGATTTCCGTATTCAGTGATGTTGGAAAAGGTAGCACTTTTAGAATCTGTTTTGAAGTAGGCAGTTTAACAGGAATTGAGTTCTCAGAGTCGACATCAGAGCCCTCAAATACAACGACAAATCATCCTCCAATTCAACAAAAACTTACGAAAATCACCAGTAATATCTTGCTAGCTGAAGACGGCCCAGACAATCAACGATTGATCTCGTTTGTGTTGAAAAAAGCAGGGGCCAGTGTCACAATTGTAGAAAATGGACAGCAAGCAATTGAGCAAGCACTCGAAGCATTGCAAACTGAGAAACCTTATGATGTAATTTTAATGGATATGCAGATGCCTGTATTAGATGGATATGCGGCAACACAAAAGTTAAGAGACGCAGGCTATCAGTTGCCCATCATTGCACTAACGGCCCACGCAATGGAGAGTGATCGCAAGAAGTGCATTGATGCAGGCTGTGATGACTATTCCACCAAACCGATTGATCGAGAAAAACTGATCTCCCTGATAGCCCAATACACGCCTGCGACCTCTTTGCAGCAGTAGCAGAATCTCATTTTTTAGCTTGCGAAGAGAGTTCTTGTCTTCACATTGCAATGCTTTCGGTATAGGCTAGCAGTACTTCAACTAACCTTCTCTAGAATTCATCGAGGCCCACCATGAAATTTGCCTGCCAGTTCTTGCTCAGTCTTTCACTGATTATCTGTTCAACACAACTTGCTTTTGCAGAGACAGAGGACGGGTTCACTCCGCTGTTCAACGGTAAAGATCTCACCGACTGGGTCAACATTAATGGTGGTCCTGATACATGGTCGGTCAAAGATGGCATGATCCACTGCACTGGTCAACCGATTGCCATGATGCGAACCGAACGGCAGTATCAGAATTTCATTGTGGAACTTGAGTGGCGTCATCTCAAACCGAAAGGAAACTCGGGCATCTTCGTCTGGGCCAATCCGCTGCCTGCACAATCGGCCCCATTCTTAAAAGGAATCGAAGTACAAATTCTGGATGGGCGAGAGGGAAGCTGGTACACCAGCGATGGCGATGTCTTTCCAACTTGGGGAGCTACCATGAAGCCGATCAATGGGCGAGATGGCATGCGAGCGTTTCCGACCGAAAAAAGGATGAAAGGATCACCAGAATGGAATCATTACCGAATCACTTGCATCGATGGAAATATCTCTTTGGCCGTCAACGGTAAAATTGTGACTCAAGGTCAAGAGTGTAATCCACGCAAAGGCTATATCTCACTAGAGTCCGAAGGTTCACCCGTAGATTTTCGTAACATTCGCATCAAAGAATTGCCTGCCACAGATATTGATCCTGCCATGGTGGCGTCAAAAGACCAAGGATTCAAAGCCCTGTACAACAGCACCGATCTGACGGGCTGGAAAACCGAAAACGCTGATCATTGGATTCCAGCAGGTTGGGCCCTAAAACATGACGGAGAACGGGGTGATGGCGATGCCCAACTTTGGTCTGAAAAATCGTACCGCAATTTCGAAATGATCATCGATTGGCGTTTTCCCTACAACAAAGATCAACTGGCCAAACACCCAACGCGGGCACGTCAGTTGGTTCAACCCGATGGGAGCTACAAGTTGGACGAAGATGGAAACGAGATTAAAGTAGAAGTGCCCGATTTAGATAGTGGAGTCTATCTTCGTGGTTCCAGCAAAAGCCAAATCAACATGTGGACCTGGAACTGTGGTTCAGGGGAAGTCTACGGCTATCGCAACGATAAAAGTCAACCTGCCGAAGTGCGTGCTGGCGTGACTCCATCTGAAAACGCAGACTTACCCATCGGCAAATGGAATCGATTTCATATCACCATGCGTGGCGACCGGCTGACTGTAGTCTTGAACGGTAAGACCGTTATTGAAAACGCCCAGTTACCCGGTGTGCCAGAGTCTGGCCCCATCGCATTACAGCATCATGGTTGCAAGGTAGAATTTGCGAATATCTTTATCCGCGAACTGGACGATTAGGGCATTTTGAAAAATTGTGTTCCGAGTTTTCGCAATAAGACTTGTGATTCTCCGTTGTTTTTTTGCGAATACCCGGAACACAAAATATTAAATAGCACTACGCAAGCGGCGATTACGTGACATCAAAAATGCCAGCTTGAATCGGTTTCGTGCTTTCACCGAACTGATTGATATTGATGTCCATTGATTTCATAATCGAGAGATACAGATTGCTCAAGCGTTCGCCATCTTTGTGGTAGTGCGTTCCATGTTTGACGCCCATGTTTTTGCCGCCGGCTAACAAAGTTGGCAGATTGCGAGAGTTATGCGTGGTACTGGCGCCGCTACCGAACAGGACCATGGTGTTGTCTAGCAAACTGCCGTTGTTATCTTTGTAAGACGTTAGGCTTTCTAAGAAATGCCCGACACACTCGCTGAGGAACAAATCGTACTTGGCAAAATCCTTCTGGCCAATCGGATCGCCGGCGTGCGATAGTTGATGATGCGATCTTGCCAGCCCAAGTTTGAGCGGGAAGGTATCGCTGATGCCCATGCCATCTTCCCGGTTCAGCATAAAGGCGACCGAACGGGTTAAGTCGGCATCAAACGTCAACGCGATCAGATCAAGCATGGTTTTGTAGTATTGAAGTGGATCGACTTCAAGATCGTACTCAAAATCGAGCTTCGTATAATCTTGCTTTTTTAGCGGAATCCCCGTCCAGCGCTCGTTCGATTTGATTCGGTTTTCCAACTCATTCAACGAGGTCAGATATTGGCTCAAAGTTTGTTTGTCAGTCTTGCCGAGTTCGCGATTGAACTCTTTGGAATTTTCAAGCACGGCATCCACAAGTTTCATCTTACGATCTAGCAACGCCTTTTGTTTTTTTGCCGTGTCGGCGTTGCCCATGAACAAGCGATTGAAAATATGCAGCGGGTTATTCTCAGCCGGAATCGGCTTGCCTTGCAAGTTGTACGAGATGGTGCCTGTGCGAGAGGTGAACCCAACGCCGGCATCAATCGACATCACCAACGACGGTTGCCGGCAATGTTGCTTGGTGTGCCTGGCGATCATTTGATCTAAAGAGACCGTGTTATAGGTGCCGGGCTTCGGATTATGCAAAGGCGCACCGGTCAGCCACATATCGGAGCACGTATGCGGATCGGACTTCGGGCCTGAAGTATGGTGAAAACCGCTGAAGAAAGTCAACTCATCTCGAAACTTCTCAAGTGGCCGAGTTGAGTTGTTGAATTCAAATTTGCTGCCGGTTTGATGTGGGAACCAATGCCAATCGGCAATTTTGTTTTGCTCTTTCGGCAGCGACATTCCGTTGGCAGTATAAATAGCGCAAAACCGTTTCGGTGCGGCTTGGGTTTCGGCCTTCTCATCACCCATGACTTCCAAGTAGGGAAGTGCTAACGAAATTCCAGCCAGACCTTTCAAGGTAGTTCTTCGATTGATCTTTTTCATCCTACAATCCTTTTACTTCGTTTGAAACTTTTGGCTATTTGCGATTGATTTAATGATGTCTTTGACCCGGTATCCAGCTTGCTTTAGGTCACGACACTCTGCGTTCAGATCATCCAACTCTTTGAACGTCAGGCTACGCCCAAGTGCGTAGGTCGAAAGGTGTTGCATAAAACCAATGGCAATTTGATCCATTTTGTCTGATATTAGATAGTTTTGCAACATCTTAAAGTCTTGAATCTCTTGCCCATCGGGTAGTTCCGAGACACAATCCGCTTTTTCTTGAAAGATGCCCGCCGCATCAAACTGTTCGAGCGGGATTCCCCAAGGGTCAATTTTGGTATGACATTTGACGCACCCTTTCTTGTTTCGGTGCATTTCGAGTCTCTGCCTTAATGTAAAATCGCCTTCGACTTCTTTTAAGTCAGGTACATTCGGCGGAGGTTCACCTGGTGGTTCGGAGATGATTTTGCGAGCAATCCAATTACCACGTTTCACCGGGTTACTTTCATCGCCATTAGAAAGCCCAGCGAGAATGCCCGCCTGAGCTAGCAGGCCACCCCGGTTTGCAGGAACTTCTGACTTGATGAACTTCAATCCACTATCTTGCGAATCGAGCCCATAATAGGAAGCAACCACATCGTTGGCGAGGATGAAATCGGAATCGATGATGTTGCTTAATTCAAGATTGTGGTCGACAAGATATTCAAAGAACACAATGGGCTCTTGCCGCAAGTGATTCTTCACCTCTTTGGTCAAGCGAGGATATTTCTTTCGATTGATTTCGACGGTCGTGATCTTCTCTAGATTCAACCACTGCGAGACAAACGTGTTGAAAAAGCTGGAACTTTTAGGGTCTGCCAGCATGCGGTCAATCTGTTTATTTAATGACTCTCTTAATTCGCCCGCTTTTGCTAATGATAGCAATTCATCGTCAGGCGAACTGTTCCATAAAAAATAAGCCAGTTTTGAAGCGAGTTCGTACTCGGTTAACTGCTCGCTGGCGGGTGTCGTACTTGCATCGGTGATCATTAGAAATTGCGGGGTACATAACACGACGGTAAGGGCATCTTTGATACTGCTATAAAAGTTCGTGCTGGCTTGATATGATTTTTGCCACACAGAGTAGATGCGATTCAGTTCGTGTTCGGTAATCGGTCGCCGATACGCGCGTTCCATAAAATGGCGAATCACTTCTGTCGCATAAATCTCAGGGCTATCGACATGGGGTGAATCAATGAAGATCGATTTGTGAGGTTTCGGTGGCCAAAGTTCAAAGAAAGGGCCTTCGAATTCAACGGAATGAACCAACAACCGTGGTGCAGCACGGCCATCAAGATATTCATTGCGAACACCGATCTCACTGACACCAGCCAAGTAGTTGTTATTCGCTTTATCCATGACCGAGATCGGATAATTGGAAATTGCATCTTCAAAATAGTAGGCTTGGGGCTTCGTAGAAGAAACCGTTTGAGCAATTTGCACTGGCGAAAGAGCCGATCCACAGTCTCTGCGGAAGCCCAGGTAAACGCCCAGTTGTGGGCTGCGTTGATTGAATTGTTCAAAGGTCGCAACCAACGGATCTGCGCTGTCTAATTTGGAGAGAATAATTTTTTCAACGGTCGTTGCGTTTGATGATTGAAGGTCAAAGTTCAGCTTACCCTTTTTTAGCTGAATCAACTTAAACGCCTTGGTCGTGGTCTCTTCTGTCTTGCTTACGCGATAATTCTGCGGCCTTCCAGCAAGTGCTAACACAATCGTGTCATTTTTGGCAGTCGATTGATAAGTAAGATCAACTTGGTAAATGCCATCCATTGGAATCTGCACTGTCTCGGAACTATCATCCTCTATTTGAATCACTGTCGATTGATTCAGGCTGGGATCAACCGGGGAATGCTTCGAATCTAAATCATAAGCGTCTGCATATTTTGAAGCGGTCACTTTGACTCGAAATTTTCCGTGGACGGGTAACTCTCGGAGAGAGATTTTAAAATTAGGGCTAGGGCCATAGGTGCTGCCCATCATGAAAATTTCGGTGTTCGGAATCGAGGGCCGCAATAACAGGCCATCGGCGATTACCGTTTCTGCTTGCAGTCCACCAGTGTAGCCTCCTTGCCCGCGTAAACAAGCAAATACATTATGATAGACTCCAATAAACTCTTTCTGCTTGCGAATCGTACCGTTGCCGATGTAGCCTTCGATGTAGGAGAATTTTTTCTGAAATCGATGCGAGGTAAAAGGGAAATCTTTCTCAGGCGTCAGCTCTTCGATGGTAAAGTTCTTGACTGGTATCAAGCGACTACCGGCCCCTAGAATTAATTTATCGTTGAAATTCTCGGGGTTGATGTCTTTGCCTAAGTTCATCCGAAAGTTGTGAATTTGTGGTGGCTGTTTCGGGTCAACAATCACTTGATCCAATGCCTTCGCGGCGATTTCGAAATAGTATTCCAAGTGCAAAGGCGAGACTTGCATGACTTCCATGCTGTTGTAGCCTTCTTTGGTCACACCATCATTGGGAAGCACCGCTGTGAAGTCATCACTAAGCAGCAGTAAATCTCGCAGCGTATTTCTGTACTGCACTTTGGTCAGTCGTCGAGAGTAGCCATTGTTGACAGAGTCACGTGTTTTGGCCGTTTTGATTTGGTTGGTAATCCAAGTTGTTAGCAATTCGCGTTCTTGCTGGGTTGGTTGAAGTTCATCTTCTGGCGGCATACGAAGATCAACATCATTCGACTCTATCACATGACTGATCTTATCCCAGTCAAATAGTTGCTTGCCTTGGAATTGATCGTTGAGAATATCGACCCGAATTTTAGAATTCGCCTCATCCGGACCATGACAATCTTGACAGTATTTAGTCAACAGCGGTCGGATTGTTGCTTTGAAATCAACATCATTTCCCAACACGCTTTGAGGTATTAGTAGACCGAGAGAAATCAGAAATATCGTACAGAATATTTTCATTGCGACTTTTTGTTTTGAGGAACAACTTTCTTGCAATAGACGATGAAGACCTGACAAGTTCGTTGTTTATTAAGGAGGGCAGGGGGGTAAGTGGCTCGTTGTTGTGCAAAATCTAGTAACTCTTATCTTAGCATCTATCGAGCACTTTGCTTTAGCTTAAATAAGTCAATTTCATATTCCTTAAAATTGAATTGCTCTCGTTCTTTGTATTCTTCTCTCTCCAAACTTTCAAAGTTCAATGGGATGGCATCAGGGGAGATATTCGAGTTTTTCATCGATGCAAACCACATATCGAGGGCGGTAGTATCAGGACGAGATAACGATAAGGGGGAAGCTTCTTTTCGTTGAAGGTCTATTGCCAACTGCTTTAGCTTATTTGTACACTCCATTCGACGGGCCTGTTCTCTAGCTTGTTGAATGTATAGAACACTCATTGAGAGCGTAAAAAAACCACAAAACCCAAGTACCGTAAAATACTTAGTGGCCACTGGGGCAATCGAGTAGAGAAGTGCCCACATAAGGAATATCGAAAGTAGGGCGAAGCTGATTCCACAGAAAACTGCGAAAGAATAGGCCTCAATAAGTGTACATAGAACAGTGACAAACGCCACGATTGCTTGAATACCAAAGAGCGTCAATAATCGAAATTGAAAGGGTTGCATTAAGTCGATGCCCAAGGAAAGCTTACTGATCCGAAATTTGTTCCCCCGAGTATGACAGATTTAACTACATGGAGTCAAGCTTTTAAGTACACAAGATCCGCTTCAAATCTATGCAACCTTGCATAGAAACAGTGCACAACAACTAGGCAATCACTTTGGTTGATGAAAAAATTACGCGGTTCAGGTAGATTATCCAGCCATAACTGGATAAAAATCTATTTTATTACCAAATCATGGGTTCCCTGGCTAAATAGGCACATCGATTGCTGTTATCATCAATTGCAAAAGTTTTGCATCAGGCTAATAGTCAGTCGAAGAGCAGTTTTCAAGTTAATTTGAGGCCAAACTCTTCTTTTAAAACTGACTACTGAAGGTGCCATGGAGCGGCGGAATTATCTTCAAACCAACGAAGTCCAAGGCAAGGCTTCCCAGCACCATTCATATATCTCTCAAGATTTTCGAATTTACCCAAGGAGCACTACGTGAGCACTTCTTCGACCTCTGGATCGGCTCGTCAGGCGGCCATCTCTGCTGTTATCAATCATGAATCTAGCGCAGAAGCATTAGACTATTCTGGAACATCAATACAAGACTTGTTCAACGCCAACGTGTTTTGCAAGCCTACGATGAAGGCCCGTTTGCCCAAGAGCATTTACAAATCCTTAGTGAAAACAATTGACGCTGGCGAAAAGCTAGATGCTTCGATTGCTGATGTTGTGGCATCGGCCATGAAAGATTGGGCTCTTGAAAAAGGGGCAACTCACTACGCCCATGTTTTCTATCCGTTGACTGGTGCTACTGCTGAAAAACATGATAGCTTTTTGTCTCCCAACGGAGACGGAACCGCAGTGACTGAGTTCAGTGGAGCTCAACTAATTCAAGGCGAACCTGATGGTTCTAGCTTCCCGACCGGTGGGATTCGACAAACTTTCGAAGCACGTGGATACACCATCTGGGACGTCACCAGCCCTGCTTACATTCTTGAAAACGAAAATGGAACGACGCTTTGTATTCCAACCGCATTCGTTTCATGGACAGGCGAAGCACTCGATAAAAAGACTCCTGTTTTGCGTTCGATGCAAGCCTTGAATACTCAAGCACAACGAATTTTAACCTTGTTTGGTCAAACCGATGGTGCCAATGTTGCCTCGACCGCTGGCCCTGAGCAAGAATACTTCTTAATCGATCAAAACTTCTACTATGCACGACCTGACTTGTTGAACGCTGGACGTACCTTGTTTGGTGCACCTGCTCCTAAAGGTCAAGAGTTCGACGATCATTACTTTGGTGCCATTCCTGATCGTGTTTTGTCTTGCATGCTTGAAGCCGAACGTGAAATGATCAAGCTGGGTATTCCAGTGAAAACTCGTCACAACGAAGTGGCCCCAGGTCAGTACGAAATTGCACCTGTGTTTGAGTCCGCCAATATCGCAACTGATCATCAACAATTGGTCATGATCATGCTGCGTAAAGTGGCCGCTAAACATGGTTTGGCTTGCTTGACTCACGAGAAACCATTTGCTGGTCTGAACGGTTCAGGTAAACATGTGAACTGGTCACTCGGTAGTTCATCGCAAGGCAATATGCTTGATCCAGGTGATACGCCTCACAAAAATGCTCAGTTCCTTGTGTTCTGTGCTGCTGTGATTCGTGCAGTTTACAATCACCAAGGTTTACTTCGCAGTGTAGTTGCTTCTGCAGGAAATGATCACCGCTTAGGTGCCAATGAAGCTCCTCCAGCGATCATCTCGATCTTCCTGGGCGACCAACTGACCGATGTATTTAACCAAATTAAAACGGGTGCAGCTGACAGTTCAATTGCCAAAGAACCATTGACCGTTGGCGTTGATGTGCTTCCTCCACTGCCGATGGATGCTGGTGATCGTAACCGAACTAGCCCGTTTGCGTTTACTGGAAACCGTTTTGAGTTCCGTGCTGTTGGATCGAACCAATCGATCGCTGGTCCATTGGTTGCCATGAACACTATCATTGCCGAATCGATTGATTACTGTGCAACTCAACTGGAAGCCGCTACCAGTGGTGATTCCAGTAAGTTGAATGGTGCCATTCAGTCGTTATTGAGTGAAATCATCAACGAATGTGAAACGATCATCTTCAATGGCGATGGTTACTCAGACGAGTGGCACGCAGAAGCTGAAAAACGTGGTCTCTTGAATCTAAAGACCACTGCCGATGCTTTGCCTGCTTTGGCCGATCCAAAGGTTATCGCACTCTTCAGCAAGTACAATGTTCTTTCAGAACGTGAACTTGAGAGTCGTTTGGAAACCTACTTGGAACAGTACTGCATGACAGTCAATGTCGAAGCCAATATTACGATTGAGATGGCCAAGACCATGATCTATCCTGCTGCATCACGTTACCAAGGTGACTTGGCTTCGACCGCTGCCAATCTCAAGGCCGCTGGCATTGAAGGTGATTCGACTGTCTTGAATGAAGTCACAAGCTTGATCAAAACATTGTTAGACAGTATCACTGCTCTCGAAACTGCAACCGCTGGATGTGGTGCCGATTGCATGCAAGATGAAACACGCTACTGTTGTGACAATGTACTTCCGGCCATGTTGGCAGTTCGTGAAGCGGCCGATGCACTGGAAGCAGTGGTTGCCGATGACCTGTGGCCACTTCCAACTTACCAAGAAATGTTGTTCATCAAGTAAGAACAATGCTTCTTAATTGATATCAAATGAGTAAAACCGCTGTCAGCAACCAATGTTGACAGCGGTTTTTTCACTATAAACAGAATTAATAACAACGCAATTTTCAAAAAATAAAAGTCCTCACGCTAAGCCTCGAAGCCGCTAAGAAAGTTGGATTTCAAAACCCTTAGCGGCTTCGAGGCTTAGCGTGAGATACTTTCTTTATTGAATACAATAGGGCCGATGAATCTTTATTCATACACTCTACGGTAATGACACCCTTGCGTTATTGCACTCGATCATTTGTCTAGAAACTGCATCTCAACGTGGATTGGCCTATGATCCGAGGGTCGAATTCCATCGACGTTGTAATCGACGACTTCATGGGAAAGAACTTTTACCTTTCCACGGTATAAAATCCAATCGATTCCGACGCCGCCTTCAATACAGTCTTTTAGTAACAGCGGATTCTTTGAGTTTTCATCTCCCACGAATGATCGATAAACTTCGCCGCCTGGTTTGGAATTGAAATCGCCCATCAGGAATACAGGTCGATCTTTGGTCCATCCACCAAACCGATTGTGCGAGTTGATACGATCCATGATTAGTTTAGAACTGTTTAGTTTTGCCAGAAGTTGATCGTAACTTGAACGGGAAAATAAATGCGTGTTGAACACGTAAAACTCCTGGGTATTCTCCCAGTGCCCTCGGTAGTCCGAGGGATGAGGTCCAGGCTCTCCCTCGGCAGGTCGATTGATGATTGCCAAGCGAGCCCAGGTGACCATGCGTGGATTTATGTCGGGTCCGCTTCCTATTAATTCAGGTGTATTTGAGAGTTGAAAGCTTCCCATTTCTCGCAGACGATATTTGTCTTTCTTAAAGAAAATCGCCATGTGTTCGTCATCGTCTCCCCCTTCTCGGCCTTCTCCAATGACAACGTAATCGGTCAATTGATCCGCTAAATAATCAATCTGTTCTTTCAGCCCTTCCTGCGTTCCGATGATATCAGGATTGTATTGACGAAACAGATCGACCTGCATTTCGCGTCGGACTTCCCAAGATGGCTTATACGTGGGACTGGCAAACTTCAGGTTGTACGACATTAATTTGATGGTCCTAGCATCACGCTCTAGATTCTGAACCTCTTGCGCAGTTGCGATGGTCCCCGAATTTGCCCAACCTAATGCGATCAGGCAAATAAACACGATACAATGTTTCATATTAATGTTCCTTTTTCTTGGTGCAGAAGTTTCTTTGATTTATGCGGTTACAAAGTTGAACTGATTATTATAGCTAAAAGCTGTCAGGTAGGGTGGATGGAATTTTTATTTCCATCCACCTTCAAACGGTTTTTCAATTGATCTTCACTTCAACGGAATGTTAAAATCGATTGTTATGTGTGATGGAGAATCTTTCAAAGGTGGATGAATAAAGATTCATCCACCCTACGGTTCTCGACATCATTTTTAAAGTCGATGATATCTTCAGACGAGTAACTCATAATTAGCCATAAAATTTCAAATGAAAAATCATTTGTGTGTCCACGAATCTTGGGAAAGCTCAGGTTAAGTTCTTATGGAGAACAATTCAAAGGCGGATGTAATCCCCGAGTCCCCCAACCAAATCCTGCCGTGCAGCTACTACGAAGAAACTGTCTAGTAATTATTTTCCTCAAGTCTATTTTTTTAATTCAGTGAAATATACATCCATGAGATTTGTAATTTATTGTGTCCAGAACTCAATGGTTTTATAATTCATCAGTCTTTTTTTTTAAGGAGTTTTTAATGCGTTCCAGTTCACGCCACTCTCGTGGTTTTACGCTTGTTGAGTTGTTAGTGGTAATCGCCATTATTGGTATTCTAATTGCGTTACTTTTACCAGCGGTTCAGCAGGCGAGAGAAGCCGCAAGACGTATGCAATGCTCCAACAACCTCAAGCAAATTGGTCTTGGCCTGCACAACTATCACGACACCTATCTCGCCTTGCCAGCCGGATATATCTATCGTGGTGGAAACGGCAAATCCAACTACGGTTGGTCCGTCGCGATTCTCCCCTTCATTGAGCAGCAAAACTTCTACGACGCTCTCGATCCGGGTAACATCCCGCTCTACGACCGCTACCATAGCGGTTCCACCGCAGCCGATAAAGCCTTGCTGCAACAGCGAATTGATGCGTACATCTGCCCTTCGGACGCTGCCCCTGAACTGGCCGAAAGTCAAAAATTCAGCAGCACCGACCGCTTTGACGTTGCCGTGTCCAACTACGTCGGTTGCGCCGGTTGGAGCAACACCCCGGGCTATCCAGTCAAAGATAACGACGCAGGCGGCATGCTCTGGGGCAATAGTTTCAAGAACTTATCCGCCTGCACCGATGGAACCAGCAACACGCTGCTCGTCGCGGAACGTGAGTACCCAAAGGGGCACGCCGCAACCTGGCTCGGAGCTGGAAAGAACGACAGCTACGGTAACCAGGCGACGCTACGAACACTCTTTCGCGCTGCGTTCAGAATGAATTTCGACTACGCGGCTGCTGGTTCGCCACAAAACGCCGGCAAAGGCTGGTCGAGCTTGCACCCAGGTGGCGTGATGACGCTGACCACGGATGCATCGGTCCACTTTCTTTCGGAAACGACCGACAGAAACAATGTATTAAAACCACTAAGTCTTCGAAACGATGGTAATGTTTTCGCATCGCCATTCTAAGGTGATCGACACGTAACTTAGTGTTCACAATTATTAGCGAACCAGGTGATAATGCGGTACCAACCATATTGTCATCTGGTTACGATTTCTCAAGGATTTGATCATGCGTCTGTTGTTAAAAGCTATCCCAACTTTTCTATTTATTACCAGCCTAGTTTGCCTTGTCGGTTGCGGTGGCGACTCGATGTCAACCGTCACTGGCGTCGTCACGCTTGATGGAAAGCCTGTCCAAGGCCTCGAAGTCAACTTCGAGCCAACGGGCTCAGCCCCTGACCGCACCACCGCCACCGGATATACCCTTGAGGGCGGCAAGTACTCACTCTTCTATCCCGGGTTCAAAGAGGGCGCACCTGCCGGCGAATACATTGTTCGCATCACCGGTGGCGAGTCGCTTGATGAAGAAGGACCCAAGATCCGAGTCCCTGCCAAGTACAACACCGAATCGGAGTTGAAAGAAACCATCGCATCAGGCGAGAACACGCTCAACTTCGATCTCACCAGTGAGTAACTGAAGAATCTACGCGGCCAAGGTGCCATGCCCTCGCGCTTTCGCGTGGGCATGTTTTTGAAGTATTATTCTAGCAACTTCAAGCAATGCAAACTGACCATCTTAAAACTCGAAAATCTTATGTTCATGAATGGGATGCCCGCTTCTTGACGTTTTCATGATACCGTCGATTTCCGTCGACGCTTACAATTCTCGACGATCAAATTCTTTCAAATCTATTTATCTGATCCAAAACATGCCCACGCAAAAGTAATGAGGGCATGGCATCTGGCCGATGGTGATTGAAACCACACAATCAAATGGATGGCGGCAACACGTTTGCGTTTTGATTGCATGGGTTGGTCGTGAAAGTTACAGTCGATTGGAGAGCTTTTTGTTTTAGTTCAATCATCCTGCACTTGCTAATTCGTAGCACCAAACGGATCTGAATCTGCCGGAGCTGCACTTGGAGGTGGTTTAATAGTGAAGTCAGATTGGATGCTACAGTTCGGCAAGGCCAGTTTCAGAATAGCAATATCTTCTTCGCTTACATCGGTCTTGTTGAGATCCAAATATTTGAGTTTCTCTAGACCTTCAAGCGGCCTGATATCTGTCACTTTTGTTTCACTGAGATCAAGAAACTCTAAGTTCGTTAGATTCGCCAGTGGAGTGAGGTCTGAAATACTAGTTTCACTGAGCTCCAAATCTTCGAGTTTCTTTAGGCCTTCAAGCGGCCTGATATCTGTGACTTTTGTTTTCCATAGTTCAAGCACCACCAAATTCGTTAAATTCGCCAGGGGAGAGATGTCTGAGACATTCGTTCCTGAAATAGATAGTTTGTATAATGTGCTAATTCCAGCCAGAGAGGAAATATCGGTGACTTGAGTATACGAGATATGTAGGTAATGAAGATCCTTCAAATCAGCCAATGGTGAAATATCAGTCAGTTCCTCATTATAGTGGAGCGAAAGACGATATAGATTTGACACTTGAGCTAGTGGAGAAATGTCAGTGAGTTTATTGTCGGTGAGATCTATTACACAAAGCTTCTTAAGACCCAACAATGGCGAGAGGTCAGATATTTTGTTCTCTGAGATATATAATTGTTCAAGATTCTCTAGCTTAGCCAATGCAGATATATCTACGAGTTCGCCATCTCCAAATACCAGGAATTCAAGGTTCTTTAAGCCTGCCAGTGGTGAGAGATCTTCATCTACGCCGGAATAAAAAGTCAGAGACTCAAGATTCTTTAAGCCTGACAGTGGTGAGAGGTCTCCATATGCACCAGAGTAAAAAGCCAGGGACTTAAGTTCTTCAAGATTGGCTAGTATGGTAAGGTCTGTTCCTTTCCTCACCCCGGCAGACCTGATTTTTTCAAAATAGTTTTCACCAAAAATCGATCTAATCCACTTTGGGGCAGTTGGTTCTTCTTCGGTATGGTTCGAGTAATCTTCGTATTGATATCTCGCATTACCCTCTAGCTCTAGAACGTGCGCAATCGCTTGGTGCTGCAGATGGGCTTTGTAGATTCTTCTGCTGACAAAAGACAATCCTATCGCAAGCAAGGCCGTAACGATCATCAGCGTACGAATGCTAAATCGAAATCTGGGAATCCATTTCATAGGGCGTAGTTTCTCTTTCTGGTTAGCAACCATGCTAACGTGAGAATCGAGCGTGAGCAAGAGAAAAATGCTCGACGGGTAATACTGACGAACTTTCAACACCACCAATAGCCCTGTTCGGGTGCCACTGGCTTCGCCAGTGTGAAGTGTGATGGGAGTATGAATTGCTATTTTGATCCAGAACTAGCAAGCGGTCGGCTTCAAATCATCCCAAACAATAACACCCGGCGTGCCTTACATTTGTTTTGTAAATTGGACCAGAGGGTTATGGATCAGTTTCGTGAAAAATCTTTCCGCTGTTTGCGACCTCTTGTCGGCTGCGCCGACCCAGGTTGCGAGCATCCTGGGCTACCCTTCGGGTTGATTTCTGATGGGGGGAAA
>NVWB01000237.1 GCA_002733575.1 Blastopirellula sp.
CATCAATCGCAAGGTAAACGGCCCAGAGCACCTAGACACGCTAAAAAACTTCACCCAGGCGACCCGATTTGGAAGTTGGTTTGATAAGGAAAGTGATTGCTGTAGAGGATTTAAGATCTTCGGCGAAAATGTCGATATGGGGAATTAGCTAGATTGACAAGATTCTGTGGCTTTACTAGAGTCGGTGTGAGTTCTAATGTCTTATTGTCATAGATTACTCGATAACAATTGTCTGAAACCTTAAGGTAAATGCTTAGATGCTGTTCGGAGAACGATCAACGATAGAATATATGATATCTCGGTTCACAACTGTGTCGGTCTGTCTGTTTGCATTTTCCTTTCTGCTTTCTCCACAAATTTCCTCGGTAACTTGGGCGGAATCAGCGGAGAGTGAGTCTCCCTTTAAGGAATCGAAAGAAACTTCTGAGGAAGGAGCGGTCACTTCCTCATCACGTTGTCGCCGCAGTTCATCTCCTAAACGCTGTAATGTCTCGTATCAGGTTTCAGAAGCCGATTATCTCTGTCGATTTACTTCGTACAGTTCCCCCATCTCGACAATCGCTGGCCATCAACTTCTTAATGGTCACTGTGCACCGCTGCTGATTTAATCAGTAATAAGCTTTCTTAAATTATCGTTCCTCTAGCTTATATTAGAGAGAGAATGCGCATTCGCTGAGCATTTAACTCGATGCACACGCATGCTTCTTGCTAGGGGACGCTTCCTAATCTTACCAATTCAATCTAATCGTGTTTGTGCGCGTCCCCTGTGGCTTCGCTGTTAACTCAATTGGTTGTGGAGATATTCTTTATGCAGAAGTTAATTGAAGGTATACACCAGTTTCAACACCAAGTTTTTGGTTCAAAGCAAGAGTTGTTCGAAGGGCTCGAAGATGGACAGCACCCTGATGCTTTGATGATCACCTGTTCTGATTCTCGTATTGATCCCAATTTGCTCACTCAAACTGAACCAGGTGACTTATTTGTTTTACGCAATGCTGGCAATATTGTGCCAGCGTATGGAGCAGTCGATGGAGGCGAAGCAGCCACGATTGAATACGCTGTGAAAGTACTCGGAGTGAAAGACATTATTGTCTGCGGACATTCGCATTGTGGAGCCATGGCAGGGCTGCTCGATTTACCTCAACTTGAACATTTGCCTGCGGTTCTTTCATGGCTAGATCATGCCAAATTGACCCATCAAATCATCAAGGAGAACTACGCACATGTTACCGATGTTGCTGCCCGTCTGGCCGCAACCGTTGAACAAAATGTTCTGGTTCAACTTGATCAGTTACGCACACATCCATCGGTAGCTGAAGCCCTAGGTAGAGATGCATTGAATCTTCATGGCTGGGTTTACCAGTTCGAGACTGGACAAGTCGATTGCTATCGACCACAAGAAGGACGGTTTGTTCCTCTGGAAAGAACAAGTCCCTAATTACGAAGCGGTTGAATGATCTGAAATTCAATACTTGCATACATACACACATTAAAAAATAACCTGATCTAGGAAAAAATATGACTCTGATGGAAAAAGAAATAGCAGCAACACGCGAATCACAGGAAAAGGGTGGTTTGTTTTCGGCTGTCCGGCAAGACTTATTGGCATCCATTGTCGTCTTTCTTGTGGCGTTGCCGCTTTGCATGGGGATCGCTATCGCGTCTGGCGTACCGGTAGCTGCCGGGCTAATCACCGGAATTGTCGGTGGGCTCGTGGTCGGTTGGCTGGCCGGGTCTCCACTCCAAGTAAGTGGTCCGGCCGCAGGCCTAACGGTTATCGTCTACGATTTGGTGCAGCATCATGGCCTGGAAGTACTCGGCATCGCAGTCATGATTGGAGGTGCCCTACAATTGATCGCGGGCTTGTTGCGATATGGGGGGTGGTTTCGAGCCGTCTCGCCTGCCGTGATTCACGGTATGCTTGCCGGCATCGGGGTATTGATTTTGTCGAGCCAATTTCATGTGATGGTCGACGACTCGCCCAAAGGAAACGGGATCACAAATTTGATGTCGATACCCGAAGCAATTCAAAAGGGCCTGCCGATGCCTGTGCTGGGTACCGCTGAGAAGCGAACTGCCCGGCGTGATCTCTTGCAAGACTTTGGAGCCTTGCATGAACAACAAGTACAACTCCGCGAGTTAGTTGCCGAACAGATTCCCGCGAGTTCAAGCGATCCAGAAAATCCAGATTTAATTCCAGCGAATAATACCGATCTAGAACCGCTGGCGATGAAGCAGCAGGAAATAACGGATCGACTTACAGCCCTGGTGAAGCAACTCGATTCGCAGGGTGTCTCTGAATTAGTACGTGATCCAAACGCTTTGAAAGACGCAACAGCTCTTTCGCTAAAACAAAGCCAGATAGCACTGAGTGATTTGCAGAATGGGAACACGGAACAAGTCCGAGCAGCCCAGGCAAACTTGCAGCACAGTCTAGAAAGTGTACTCGGGGAACTTAAAAATCACGATTGGGCAGCCAAAATTGGGTTGCTTACCATCGTAGCATTACTGTTATGGAAATTGTTGGTTCCCTCTCGGCTAAAGTTAGTGCCTGCGCCACTGGTTGCCGTGGTGATTGCAACCGGTGTCACTGCAATGCTGCAATTGCCCGTACTTTACGTGGAAGTCCCCGACAACTTGTGGAACGAAATCCATTTCCCATCGCTTACAGTTCTTCAATCAGTAGAACTAAGCGTTGTATTTCAAGCCGGGATTGTGCTGGCGATTGTTGCCAGTGCAGAAACACTTCTATGTGCAACAGCAGTTGATCAAATGCAAACGCATACTCGAACGCAATACGACAAAGAATTGGCAGCCCAAGGAATTGGAAATATGATCTGTGGTCTGTTCGGCGCATTGCCAATGACAGGCGTGATCGTACGCAGTTCGGCTAACGTTGAAGCTGGAGGTCAAACACGTCTCTCGACAATACTTCACGGGGCCTGGTTACTGGTTTTTGTGGCATTCCTAGCATTTATTCTGCGAATGATCCCGACAGCAGCGTTGGCCGCTATGCTGGTTTACACTGGTTTCAAACTGATTAACTTCAAGGCAATTCGAGAACTCCGGAAATATGGTTGGGGCGAAGTGGCGATCTACTTTGTGACACTGGGAACCATCGTGTGCACCGATTTGCTTACCGGCGTAATCACTGGCATTGTGCTGTCGGCATTTAAGCTTCTCTACAAGTTCTCGCATTTAAATGTACAACTTGATCTGGATGAAAAAATGCAAATTGCCACTTTGAAACTAGAAGGATCTGCAACATTCATTCGCTTGCCTGTGCTGGCAACCGAACTTGAGCGAGTACCGGAAAATATGGAACTACACATTGACTTTGAACAACTAAACCACATCGATCATGCCTGTCTTGACTTGCTCTCAAACTGGGCCAAACAACACGAAAGCAAAGGCGGAAAACTAATCGTCGATTGGGATTCGCTACACACAAATTATCATCGCCAGCCAAATCAGGATGCTGAGGATAGTGAAGCGAACGCAATCTAGTTACTTGCCAGAGTGCCTTAAAGCCTGATCAGAGACTGTTATACAGCTCCTTCTGATCAGGCTTCTTTTGAATTAACTCATTTACGCTCCAGGTTTCGGTTTCTGCCAGACTCAGGGTAGTGGTAGTAATACTCCGATGAGCACAAAGAACAGAAATCGCACGGAATTTGCACTTCTCAGTCGGCTGGTGTTTGTCTCTTACAGATCATATCGCCGGGAGGTGTATTAGCTCAACGACCTTCAGAGGTTATTCTAGGTGATTGTCAATTAGCTCAATGGAATGGTAGATGTGAATGGTAGTTGAATAACGTGGCGCTGGTGGGTTAAGTGATAGTAGGTTAATCGGTTGCTTATTGCTTCCTATTCACATAAGGGAGGCTTGCTTGCCGTTTGTAATCTGAACTAGCACAGCAAGCTGTTGTCATTTATAGCCTTGCGTCAATAGGCCCTAGTTACTGCCCCCTCCGCGACTGGCCCCGGCCCGAGAGAGTACAGATTACAGAGTGTGAATAGCAAGAGAATAGAAGACTGCAATCAAGTCCCAGCAAACGCTCAGCAAACTTGATACAGAGCGTTGACTCGTAATGACAACACGGTCTGTCGCTACTGAATCCGATTAAGGCTATGTCTTCACCCCTCCACCACGACAGACGGGCGTTCTCGTGGCATGGGTATGCCGCGAGCGCACCATTATCATGATACGGAGATGCTTTACTCAACCAGCGTTAAGCGGCCCTGGCGAGTCACTCCGCCTTTGAACCGCTGTTCTGCTTACCGGCATGCGGCAACGCACAACCGGCAGTGGAGAATCGTGTGCATTACGGTTATCGGCGGTTACATATCCTCTTGCTTCGTGAAGGATGGAAAGTGAATCACAAGCTGGTTTATCGAATTTATGTAGAAGAAGGCTTGCAACTGAACTAGTGAAAGGATGTTCACGCCGAAGGTCGCTGGGCTAGTACACCGCAGAGGGAACTCTGGGAAGTGCACAATGACTCGGCATGATCGGGAGCCGGTGTTTTTGGGTGAACAGATTTAAGCGGCTTGTTTCGAAGCAATTAGAATCAAAGACAACCGTCTAAGCTGCGTGATTCCAACTGTACTAGTGAAAGGATGTTCACGTCGAAGGTCGAGGGGCCAGTTCAGGACGTCCTCAATATCATCCCATCGAACGGATGCGACCTGGATAATAATAATGTAACTCAGAGATTCACTATCCTAAAGTTCTCATTCGTTAGCATTTGTGATGATTGGAAGAGTCACGGAAATGACTGTTCCCACACCCTGTTTGCTCTCAATCTGTGCATGACCCTGAAATAGACGTGCCCTCTCACATATTCCTCGAAGGCCAAAGCAGTTAGATGAAACGGATTCTGTTTGAAAGCCAATTCCAGTATCTGCCACTTCAATATTTAAATTAGTGCCATGTTGTATTAACTGGACAGAAGCATGTCTGCATTGGCTATGCTGTTTAATGTTATTTAGTGATTCCTGTACGATTCTGAAAATAGATCCTTCGAGAGTTGGTTCTAGTCGCTCAAACTTAACATCGTGTTGGTAGTCAATTGATAAATTATGGTCTTCCACTTCATCTGCAATGAGATGCTTAATTGCTTCCACAACTCCAGATTCATCAAGCACCATAGGCCTTAAGTGATTGATCATACGACGACCCTCTGCAATTGCTTTTCCTAGAAAATTCTCAATGAGCACAATATCACTTTCAGTATCTGCTTTATTGTCTAGTTGGGCTGCCATTCCTTGGAAACGCAAATATGCTCCAAGTGCATACTGTATAAAACCATCGTGGATATCATGGGCAACCATGCGACGTTCGTTTTCCTGGATTTGGAGTAACCGTCGGAGGAGCTGTTGTTCGTCTTGGTTTTTCTTCTCTGCAATTTTTCTTCCTGTAACGTCAAGAGATACAACGATGATATAATCAATGTTTCCTGAATCATCATTGACTGGAACAAGTGTTGAGTGGAACCATATTTCTTGCCCGTCGATGTCAGTCACTGAAGCTTCTTGAGTCGTAATTTCACCTGACTGTTTGACCCATTCGAGATTTTCAAGCATTTGATCTTTAAAAGCTTGTGGGTAAAAATCCAATGGATAGGGGTTTCCATAATACAGCTCAATGTCACTGATATTCAAACCGTCAACACCCGCTGTACTCATGTATTTCAGGTTAAAGTCTAGATCTACAATTTTTGTGCATACCGGTGAGTTTTCAAGCCATGCACGACTTCGTCTTTCTGACTCTTGCAGACGTTCTGCATCATCTATGTGTAGTGCCACCGTCTTCTCAAGAGTTTCAACATGATGCTGCAACCTCCCAATTTCACTGAGGAGTTCCTCTTTTGTTCTTAAGTCGTTGTCAGGCAAAGATATCTCCCCTTCAGTAACCCAGCGACTTTCGGTGGTTCATATAAATGATTCTCAAATCACCCTGGAGATGGAAATTATCCATCAAGAATAATCTAAACCATTTGAGGTTGTCGGTCAATTATAATTTTTCTAAATTGAACTGCCATACGCGACGAATTCACTCATAACAGTCGAAGATCTTGATCGATTATTTATTGAAATTCTAGGTGATCGCCTCAGGATGGCAACTGAACTAGTGAAAGGATGTTCACGACGAAGGTCGCTGGGCTAGTACAGCGACTGCGGTATTGCAAATGTAAATGTCGGCCCAAGCGGTGCTGAGATTGGCGGTGCTTTTGGAGGGGAGAAAGAAACCGGTGGCGGACGTGAATCTGGATCAGATTCTTGGAAGGCTTACATGCGTTGTGTCACCAACACAGTCACCAACACAGTCAACTACTCATCTGACCTACCATTGGCCCAGGGCATCCGGTTCGATATGGAATAGTGTTACGCAACTTTCTGAGTGTGACCGACTGAATCATTCAAGGCGTTGATCATCCCGACCGAACACTTACCCAACCAAAACAAATCAGAAAACCCGATACCGGAAAACTCAAACGAAAGGAGGTGAAGGATGTCAATGTACAACAAGCGGAGACGGCTGAGGATGCGAGTGTTGCCGTTCACCTCATGCCCTTGAGCAACGATTTCATCTCACTGTGAGGCATGGCAGCCTCAAACAAGATCTTTTCATCCCCCTGAGTCTAGATGATTGATGATCGCTGTTTTTGTACCGTCAGGGCATTCAGCAGCCACTATCGCAATCCAGCAAGCTTTTCTTCCCTCTTCTTTTTTGCCGATATAGTGAAGCCAGCAACCAAGGGCGAATAAGTCTCTAAGTGCAATCTCGGTGTGCATGTCGGCGACATCATGAAAGATCGAGGATTTTCTCTATCATGGTTTCCTTTCGTGGTTGGATTTACTATACCACAAACTAATACCAAAATAATACTTTCACTTTTATATTGCCAGCCAGTGAAATTTAGTAGGGCATCACCGCAATAATTGCCTCGTCATATCTCGCAACGGGTTAGCATGAACTAGGCTCATCGGGCAATGTCAGTTGCAGTGTGAGTGTCACTCGGCATGATCGAGAGCCCGTGTACTTGCCCAGCAACTTTCGATGGTCATTTGAACGCCATGGAGTAACTGTAAGTCGTCACGAGTGTCACGCCTATTATCTTTTAAGCAAATTCGCTAATTCTATGGACTCCTACTGCATACAAATTGCTATCACTCGTGATATATTTCTGATAGTACTAGTGTAAACATATTCACGAACGTTTCTGGGCCAGTTGCCCCCTCTCACATTACCTTTATATGCCCATACCCTTCGACAACAGCTACGTCCACCTTCCGGATGTTTTCTTTGAGCGGATCAAACCCACCCCGGTCAGCGAGCCGGTGATGATCCGTCTGAACCATGACTTGGCAAACAAACTTGGGATTGATGTCGCACGACTTGGTTCGCCGGAAGGTCTCGCGATTCTTTCAGGCAACCAACTTGCAGACGGTTCTGAACCGCTGGCGATGGCTTACTCAGGACACCAATTTGGTGGATTTTCACCACAACTAGGTGACGGTCGCGCGATTCTGCTCGGTGAGGTCGTTCGTCATGATGGCGTTCGCCACGACATCCAGCTGAAAGGCTCGGGTCCAACACCCTATTCGCGACGCGGTGACGGACGCTCAGCACTAGGTCCGGTCTTGCGCGAATATATTGTATCGGAAGCCATGGCTGCACTCGGTGTGCCGACAACCCGTGCACTTGCCGCCGTTGCAAGTGGTGATAAAGTGCAACGCGAATGTCTGATGCCTGGTGGAGTCTTTACGCGAGTCGCACAATCGCATATTCGTATCGGCACTTTTCAATGGTTCGCTTCTCGCCAGGATTACGACAACGTGAAGGTTCTCGCCGACTATGCCATTCAGCGACACTATCCCGACGCACAACATCATGAAAACCCTTACCTCGGTTTACTCAACGGAGTGATTGAGCGGCAAGCCAAATTGATCGCCCATTGGATGCAGTTCGGATTCATCCACGGAGTAATGAATACTGACAATATGAGCATCTCAGGCGAGACTATCGACTATGGTCCGTGCGCTTTCATGGACATCTATGATCCGTTGAAAACATTCAGCTCGATCGATCACCAGGGACGTTACGCCTTCGCCAATCAGTCATCGATCGGCCAATGGAACTTAACTCGTTTCGCCGAGACTCTTCTGCCTCTGCTAGATGACGATCTGAAACAATCGATAGCCAAAGCAGAAAGTGCTCTCGGCACATTCTCCGACATCCACCAAACCGAACTGCAAAAAAGATACACCGCAAAGATTGGTATTGAGGCTGGCGATACCGCTGACTGGAGCATCGTGGAAGCATTGCTCGTAGCGATGGCAGAGGGCAATGCCGACTTCACGCTTGTGTTCCGCCATCTCTCCGATACGCTGGAAAGTGGCAACGACAGCCTAGTCATTTCCCTGTTCGACCAACCCGATGCGATCATCGAGTGGCTGACCGTTTGGCGGGCACGTCTACACGAATGCGACCACAGCCAAGTGGTTAGCTTGATGCGCCGAACGAACCCAGTCTTTATTCCGCGCAACCATCGTATTGAGGAAGCCATCAGATCCGGCAACAATGGCGACTTTGCACCCTTTCATCGCCTCAACGATTTGCTGCAACACCCGTTTACCGCACATGCGGAATTCACCGAGTTTGAAGACGCACCGTTACCCAATGAAGTCGTACACGCAACCTTCTGCGGAACCTAGGACAAACATTTGACCAGACTCTCAGTCGGAGTAAGGCATGGATAGCTGTCGAAAAGCCTAGCGATCGAGCGTCGAAAAGTGTAGAGCAAAAAGAGTTAGATTAATGTTAGTATTACCGGTCGTTTATTGCTTTCTCTTCACAGAAGGTGAAGGCAGCTAGTAATAATTTATTTTTAGCTAAGACACTTAATCAATCTCAAGTTTCTTGATGCGAGAGGCAAGTGTGGTTGGTTTCATATCAAGCAATTTGGCAGCGCCGTCTGTGCCATAAATTTTTCCGCCTGTGAGTTCCAAAGCACGGCGAATGTTGTTTGCCTCTAACAAACGAAGATCGGACAGGGTAAGTATGTCGTCTGCTGGCGTTGCAGATGAAGTTCCTACCGGGTTTGAGCGTGGCTCGTTCTCAGCCTTCTGATAATTCAGATTCAAGCGTAATTTACCAGCCTTGAATGTAATCAAGGCTCGCTCCAGAACATGCTGTAGTTCTCGGATGTTACTGTGCTAGCCAAGCGACTTTCGGAGGTTATTATAGGTGGATCTCAATTGCTCAATAATGTGGCAATTGTCCATCAAGAAGAACTTAAAACATTCGTTCCAGTTGGTCAATTATAATGCAAATTATTTGAACTGCTATCTACAAGTTCTTGATATGGGTAGGCGAACCTAGAATCCCTGACTTTATATCTCTAAGACAAGACGGTATCATCCGGTTTTAGGTTGCAATAACTCCCTGTAATTACCTGTTAAATTCTCAGGTGTTGTACAATTTGTTGTATAACGTGCTGCCCATTGGAGGCTTCTCTTGTCCACCAGTGACCACGAAGCCCTGTTGATAAAGCGGGCTTGCTCAAGAAACGAAGAAGGCCAGGGAGTCGATATGTTACGACTCTCTGGACTCTCCAGGCATTTATTGACCACTTGTGGCCACATAATACCAGAGGCGGGACTTGAACCCGCACGGGGTTACCCCCACTGGATTTTGAACCTAGCGCGTTATTAATTTTTACCTCTATAAAAACAGGTGGAATAATACGAATAGTCTAATATACAAGATGTTTTAAGAGTTGACGTGTTTAATTGGCAGGGCGTTTATATTTGCCGTATTGGTCGCGTTTTGGTCGCTAAATCGATGATGGTTCTTATGTTCTAGTTCAAAAGAATTCTAGCATTTTCTCATATTCACATCTTTTAGCCGTTTCTTACTCAGATGAACCTGTGATTTTCTGACATCAATTCCAATGCCTTTTCTTTCGGTTTCGTTGCAGGCATGAAGTGTTGTTCCGCTGCCTACAAATGGGTCAAGCACTAGGTCTCCAGGATTTGAGCAGACTTTCACAAAATGTTTGGCGAGCTTCAATGGAAAAGGGGCTTCATTTTCGTGGGCTAATTTGTGACCCATGTGACCGCCCCCTACCGTTACTCGGATGACATCGCGTGGGCGAGCCAGTTTGTTGGGTAGTGATTTCTTGGTGCTCATTCGAATACCACGTGAATCTCGGTGTGAAAATGCTAGAGTTGAATCTCTTTTTGGTGGGAGTGCTACGCTTTTCCAATTAAAGAGTGGTCGAGTGTTGGGTTTCTTAAACGCCAGCACAAATTCCCAATCATTGATAAACCATGCACGATTACTGGGGAGAGAGTTCTTGTGCCAGATGCAAGAACGCTCCGATTCGCCACCTTGCTTATACCACTCCCAAACTAATCCTTCGCAAGCTGGTAGATATTGTCCGTTTTTGACCGATCCGTTGACTACCCACAAAACCCAGCCTGAGCTGATGCGAACCGCTTCCTTGGTTACTTCTAGCATCCAATCAACCCATTCATCTGTACTTATCACCTTCCGATTCCCTTTATATCGCAGCCCCTTCTCAGCGTAGGGAGGTGAGCCAATCACTAAATCGACCGAATTGTCTGGTTGCTTTCGCATCCACTCCAAACAGTCGGCCTGAATGATTTTCATTCTTTGGACGACTCCGATTTTTTCTTCGCTCGTCGCCTTAGAGCATTTTTCAATTCCCGCTCCATTTCTTCAGTTTGACGAATTAGTCGGAATAATGCTCGAATGACTTCTTCGCTGTTTTCTTGATCTTGAGATTTATCTTCTTCCATCCATGGTCAACAGGATCACATTTAATAATGGTTCAACTGCTTTACTTCTCCCTGATGTACTAGTCCAGCAATCTTCACCGTGAAGATTCTTTCACTAGTTTTGTTGAAATCACGTCGCGATCGATCAGAAATTCGATGAATAAATCGTCATGATCCTTGGCAATTTAGAGTGAATTCAAGTTAGTGCTTAGGTGACCTTGCCCCTTAAACTGACACCAGTATTTAATAGACTTTTTACTGGTTTCAGTTCTTATCGTGGGGAGAGAAAGATGGCTCAAGTCCGTTATTCTACGGAACAGATTATTCACAAACTGCGAGAGATTGAGTTTCTCATCAGTCAAGGAGCTTCAGTAAAAGTGGCTTGTCGTCAGGCAAGTATCGCTGACAAGACGTATTACAAGTGGCGAAAGTCTTACGGTGGTCTTCGATTAGATCAGGCCAAGAAGTTCAAAGAGATCGAACGAGAGAATGTTCGTTTAAAAAAGCTGTTAGCGGAAGCTGAATTGGACAAAGCAATCTTAAAGGAAGCCGCTTCGGGAAACTTCTGAGCCCGGCCAAGCGTTGTAAGGCAGTGAATCATGTTCGACAGACAATAGGAAAAGAGAAACTCTCAGAGCGACGTGTCTGTCAAGTTTTAGGTCAGCCTCGCAGCACACAGCGTCGGGCTCCTCACGTATCGAGTGATGAACCACGTTTAGTCAAACGCATGATTGAGTTAGCCAGTGACTATGGTCGTTACGGTTATCGCCGCATCACAGGCCTATTGCGTATTGAAGGCTGGGTAGTCAATCACAAACGCGTGGAACGGCTTTGGCGGTATTAGATTTGTCTTTAAGAGTCTCTGATATTTTCTTTATGATCTCTTTAGCGTCAGTGTGCTGGAGGGTAAACAATTCGGTTAGTTTTGAAGATTTGGCTTGCCCCTCTGGTTCTTTCTTAGAATCGACATCCCATTTCTCAACGACTTGCATCACAAGCTTCTTCTCAGATTCGGTGGCATAGAGAATCAGTCGATTTTTTTCTCCATCGACATCAATAGAAAATTTGCCGTGTCCTGCTTTTAATCCCTCCTCAGGAGGACGAGCCTGGTGAGATAGGAATTCCTTATTAATCTTTACAAGCAGGTCTGCTGCATTAGCAAAACGAAGCCGAATGACTTCAAATGCGCGGGTTGATGCGATCAGATTCTGCGGCGTGCTCAACTGGCTTTCCTTGAACAAGTCACCAACATAAGGAATCTCGGACAAGATTGGTAAGTTTGTGTTATTGCTTTGAACTGGTTCTGACATGGTAAATCGAATTGTACCAGTCTTTAGTTTCTTCGCTTTCGGGTCGGCGTAGTTTGTGAGAGAAAAGTGTGTATGAACTTGCTGTCCCGATTTTGCTAACAGCGTAAATTCATTCTTGCGTAGAGGGCCTCCGATATAGATGGGGAATCCATAGACTCGATGTTCCGCATCGGCAGGAAGCGTTGATCCGATCAAGCCACTAGGAGTAATATAATACTGAGAACTTTCAATAGGAATCGGAACACCTGCTCCATCGGCGGCAATCATGGCTTTGCCAGAAACAACGACACGAGGGACTGTGATCGCCAGTTCCTTGTTACTCTTATTGCGGATGAAAAATTGTGGAATTACTTTTTGGCCAGGCACATACTGCTGGTTATTGGGCTCTAAGCGAACGCCAGCTTGCAATCCATTTTCTGCAACTGGTCCCCACGAGATGCTGTTAGGTTCAACCTTCTGAGATCGAATATGGCGTTGTCGGATCGAATAAGCATAGGTATGCCCTGGCTTGGTAGAACGAGGCATGACAATACGAACCGACCAAGCCTTGCTTTCTTGCATTGCATTGAGTTGAAATCCTGTCAGCACTTCTATCTTTGACCCTCTAGGTAGAATTCTCGTGTCGAGGATTCTCTGAAACTCGGCGAATTCCTCGATGGTAACAGGCGAATCATCCCGTTTCCATTTCGTACGCCAGATGGCAGCCAAGACCTCGTGTTCAGTCAATAGTGGTTGGTTTTCACCTATCGGGTGATGGCGATAGATGTTGTTAAAGTAAGTTATGGCTTCCGACAAGAGCTGTACGTCTTGATTCGGCTCATCTATTTCTGGAAGCTTAATAACTCTGCCGGTGTCCTCATCAATCAAGGCGATGGCCCGATCTCGAATGACGTGTTTGAAATCAGAACCATCGGATCGTTTTAAATGCAATTCAATTTTCCAATACTGAATTTGTTCAAGATCCGTGCCTGTCGTAACCTCAATCTTCCAACCCACGGGCAAGACCCGCTGTCTCAGAATTTTCAATAAAGATGCTTCCTCGTTCATCCGCCTGATATTCCAAGACCCATATTTTTCAGATACCTGGTAAGATAGTCCCCAGTCCATGGATGCAATCAGTTCGTCTTCGGTCAGTGGTGGTTGGTCTTTTCCGATTGGGTGATTCGCATTCCGTTGATTGAACTTTGCAATGATCTCAATCAGCGGCTTTTCGGTTTTTATGAGCAGCTCCATTGTCTTTAAAAGACCTGGGTAGACCTTGTGATCAGGTTCCATCTTCACGAGTTGCTCTAGAAAATCCTTGGCATCGTGAAATTTCCCATTTCGAATGTGCCTAGTTACCAAGTTGAGTAGTGCTATAGTTTTTTGATGCTGAATTGAATTGACTGATACTATCGCGGGTGCCGACTGATTTTTCACGATCGCACTTAGCTGCTGGATAAGTTCAATGCTAGATTTGGTCCTTTCAGGAGATGTCGTAATTGGGCCGGATAATAGACTACTATTGGGATTCGGAATACCGCTTGACCCTGCTTTAGGTATTGGTGGAGTTAGAAAAGGAAAGTTAAGGAAAGACGGTGAGTAAATTGGATCATGTAGACCTGGATAAGGGAAAGGAGTGAGCCCCAAGGAACTCATGAGATCTTGCCTGAAAATGAAAGACAAATAAAAGCCTTGGCTGTGAGTGTGAGTATCAAAGGAATCTTTTGAGAAATGTTGCGAGGAATCTAGCGAGGAAGACCTCGAAGAAAATTTGGTTCCAGGAAGCGTCATGGAATCGATTCCTAATAAAGAGATTGAAGAAGGCCTATAATATCGCCCTTCTTTGGTTAGGAGGCGAGCTACGAACTCCAAAGCTTCTTTTTTCGAGACATTGAGTACCGGGAGGTTGCCCCCTTGCTGTTCTTTGGGCAAGTTTCCCCATGGTTTATTGTCCATCACAGCTTGCCATTGGGCTTGTGTTACTCTCGATTCACTGTAGTAAGTACTGATGTAATTTGTTTGATCATGGAATGTAAAAAGAATAGTACTATTTTTTTCCAACACCATTTTCATCCCAATTGAATTGACGAATTCTTTAGGATGACTAACTATTGGTTGTGGAGGGAATCCAGGGACAGGGTTAGCAGCAGGTGTTGGGAGAGGTATTGTCGCAAGAGGGCCAGGCAACGGACTAGGTTTAGGCGTGGATGATAAATCAGGTTCCAAGTAGAACGACACGCGAAAACCTCGACTGTAATCGTAAGTAGCGGTAGGATTTGATTTCTTCACACCAGGAACTGTCGTTACCGAAGATGGTCCAAAGTAGGGTTGTCCTAACGCTGGCTGATACTTGCGTCCTTCCTTCTGACTCAGGCCTTTTGTGAAATTCCAGGCATTCTCTTTTGACATGTGAAGCACTGGCTTGGATAACTCTTGCTGTGCATTAGGCGAAATCTGCCATGGTTGAGTTCCCATGATGACTTGCCATTGGGATTGTGTGACAAAAAACTCACTAATGTAAGCATACCGGGTTGAGAAGTGGGTTGTGGTTACCGGTTGCTGAGCGCGAGAAGTATTTGGATTGAGAGGTTTGAATCTGGTGGAGGTTGTGGCAACTTTCACTGTAGTTAGAACCATTTTCATCCCAATCGAATTGATGATTTCTTTGGGATGATTGCTCAATGATAGCGCCAAGTCTCCTACATAGGGGGGGGGAGCGTTCGCAGGAGTTGCCGGTCTCTTCGCCAACTTCACTCCACCAGTTCCGCGAGCGATAATTGAGACTTTGCCATCAACCACTACTAAATCAAAATCGCTGCCCTTGATCTCCACTTCATATTCGCCTGCGGCAATTCGGGTTGAATTAGGGCCCTGTTCTAGTGTAAGTTCTTTGGCAACTTTTCCATCGGCAACTCGCCGAATGATGACAGGCACATTGTCGAGTGCCGATTCAATGGTAAGCGTGCCTTTATTGGTTTCTAGAACAATAAAGATCCCCGCAAAAAACAAAAATGCTCCGGCCGCTGCTCCTATCAACCAACGCGAAATGGGAGGGCGTGCATTCACGCAATTCGTAGTTGGAGTAGGAGCCGGCGGCGGAACGACATCAGGCTGATGCAAGTGTTTGAGCCAAGTTCCGAGTAGGTCGGCAACTTCGGTGGCCGATTGAAACCGGTCTTCAGGTTTTTTCTCTAGCAAACGCTCAATGATTGCCTGCATCCACAGCGGAACATCGGAGTTGGTGCTGCTGACAGAACGCGGATCATCATTGGTGATTCGGTTTAAGACGCCCATCGTGGTCTCGGCCCTAAAGGGAGAGTGTCCGGTGAACATCGCATACAACACACTACCCAAGCTGAACAAGTCAGACCGGTGATCAATCGAGCAACCACGCGCCTGTTCTGGCGACATATATTGGGGCGTTCCAGAAATTACACCGCTTTGCGTCATGTTGGCGTCATCGGCAGCCCTGGCTAAACCGAAGTCGGTGATCATGACCCTTTCGACTCCGTTCTCTAACAGAATGTTGGCCGGTTTGATGTCTCGATGTACGAGTCCTTGATCATGGGCGGCCGCCAAGCCAGAGGCTATTTGCATCCCGATGCGCAACACTTCTTTGAGTTCCAGCGGGCCCTGTTGAGCAATACGTTGTTGCAATGATTGCCCTTCAATTACCGGCATGACCAAGTAAGGAAGCCCACGTTCTTCGTTCACCGTTTGAATCGGGATGACATGCTCATGAATCACCGCTGCGGCTGATTTAGCTTCTCGCGAGAATCGAGAACGGGCAGAGGCACTGGTGGCCAACTCCGAGGCCAAAACTTTGATTGCCGAATATCGATTCAACTCCGGGTCAAATCCTCTAAGCACAATACCCATGCCTCCGCGGCCTAGTACTTCTTCAATTTCATAACGGCCAAAACGACCTAGAGAGTTCGGGCGTTCGCTAGGAAGTAGAAATTCGAGAGCACGTTGTTCGTGCGTTGGTTCGGTGTTCTCAGAATAGGTATCTGCCGAGAAATGTGTGTCCATCATCGGAGCGTGAAGTAACTTACGCACATTGTTCCAGTTGACATTTTCTTCTGACAGCAACTCAAGCTTCGCCAAGCATTCTTCACACAACTCGACATGCTCTGTGATTTCCTGCTCCTTATCATACGAAAGCTGGTTGTTGACTAACCGCTGCAACATTTCATCGTTGTAATGAATATCGGCTACCATCAGAATGTACTCCTTAGTCTAGGTTCGATTCTTCGAATCGTGAAATTTCCTGCTTCAAGCGAACAATCACACGACAGCGGGCAATGCGAATGGCTCCGGTTGTTTTGCCAAGCATTTTTGCCACGTCTTTGATGGTCTCGCCTTCGACGCCAGTCATCCAAAAGGCTCTCCAAGTCTCTTCTTGGAAATCTTGCCTCACTCGCTGAGCGGCCCAACGAAATAGTTCGCGCTGGTATTCCACTCCAAACAGCGTCTCAGCCTCGGTGTCAGAGACAGGCAGATCACTTAACATCGCGTGAATGCCGGTGTCCCCAGAACCCTGTGGCTCTTTTTGTCTCGTGAGAAAGTTGATCATCAAATTGCGAGCAATTTTGAACAACCATCCGCGGAACGAGCCTTTGGACTGATCAGGATCAAAGCGTTCAATTGACCGAGAAACAGCAAGAAATACTTCCTGCGTTAAATCGAGGGCATCGGTGTGTTGTAGCCCCTTTTTACGAGCCAACTGGTACACCAGTGGTTCGTAGATTTCGATAAACTCTTGCCATGACTCGTGTTGCGACGAATTTTGCAGCTGCACAAGCAAGGAATGCCGAGTCTCTGGTCCTATCACATTATTTCTCCTATAGAGTTACACACCGATAATAACGAAGTGTTTCAGGAAAGTGAAATTTTGCAAGGAAAAGATCATTGAAGAAATGAGTGGAAAGCACGGAAGAACTAAGCAGATTACACAAAAAACACTCTTTTATAGCCAATCTTTGAAAATCTGCGAGAATATCTGTCAGATTGCAGGTTTCTGCCTGTGGTAGTCTTTTGGAGGAACCGTTGATGAGCGAGATGCCAACAACACGCGAGAGCCTGTTGCTGAAAATACAGGATGACACCAATCAACAAGCTTGGGCCGAATTTACGGAAATCTATCAGCCAGTGTTGTATCGATTTGCACAGGGTCGTGGTTTTCAAGATGCGAACGAATCTTCTGAACCAATAATGAAGACACAAGGTTCCGGGATTATGGGAGGGATAATTCCAGTTGCATTTGATTTGAATGTGACCTTGCCCGGTATCCATTCCGGCTTTGATGATTTTGAGCGCGACCCGGTGGTGAATGGGTTCGTTCTATTCGGCCATCCAAACAGCACCCATCCCGCCTTCCCAATCGGTTGTAGTAGGTTGTAGGGACCAATGTTCTTATTGGTTTCGGACTATTCGTAGAAAGTGGTTCGGTCGATGGTAGCGGGTTACTGAAGTCTTGCGTCTTCTGATTCATTTTTTGCAAACGCTTAATCGAATCAGGGTCGTTTTTATCAGAATCAGCCATCAATCGCTCACAATAACGCTACTTGGCAAGAAAAAAGAAACCCGCATTCTACACATTCGGAGCGGCATGCAAACATAAAACCATGTGTTTTAGTAAAATGAAGTGTTTGTGACCTAGTCAATTACTATCTGAGAAAGGCTTTGCTGGATACACGGCTACTTTGCTAGTTCACTCAAAGACTTAGGCAGCCAGGCAAGTAATAAAGCACTGGACGTGTTGAGTAACACGCAAGAGATCATGGCTACCGTCGAAAAATCGAACGTTTCAATTTCAGGATTGGCGTTTGAAGTGGCACGCGGGTTGAAGGTTTTGTATACAAAAATGCTTCTGCCCTGTTCGTCAAAACAGTCAATCATCGGATGCTCGGCCAAAGTGTTATTCGGGAGCAGAAACGACATCCTGACAGTGGGCGAGTGCAGAGAATCGCCACGTCCTCACAGAGGCCACTGGATGGCCCTTGAATCGCTTTATGGTGTTCATGCGTCAACTAATTCATTGAGGGGGCAGTAGGCTTGAATAAGCGTGTACAAAATAACACCATCAACAAAAAGACGGACAGCAAATGCCACCCGTCTTATCGTTTCGCCTGATGCCTAGGCTTCTGCTTGGTTCGCTTTACGTCTTCGTCGTGCTGCGGATGCTCCCATGCAAAGTGCAGCAATGCCGAAGACGCCAAAATCTTCCTCAAACGAGAACATCGCAAAGGCTCTGAAGTGCCAGATCTCAAATAGACTTTCAGGGCTCCGCTACAACGGACCATCTAGAAATTGTCGTTCAAAGGCAGCCGCTCATCAGCCGCCTTTTTT
>NVWB01000238.1 GCA_002733575.1 Blastopirellula sp.
CGCCCGAAAATATAACGATTCGCAGAGACCCTTCATGCGTGTCGAAGGTGATATTCAATCACTTGAATTTGGAATTGTTGAAACGGAAGACCCTGACTATGAGTTGGCGCTGAAGTTATATCTGGGTGATGGGATGCTGTTGGACTACCCCAGAGCCTATCAGCTATTCCGCAAAGCGGCTGATCGTGGGCATACCTTGGCGAAAACTTTTGTCGGCTTGTTCCTTGTCCTAGATAGTTACGGTATTCAGAAAGACTTAAATCAAGCAACAGATTGGTTCAATAGCGCCATGCCCACACTGCGTAGTCTTGCTGAGGAAGGAGAGCCCGTTGCAGAGAGTCAATATGCAGTCATGTTCGATTATGGATTAGGAGTCAAGAAAGACAGTAAAGAAGCCCTTAAATGGTACATGAGGTCTGCCTCTAAAAATTATGCACATGCACAACGTTGTGTTGGAATGATGTACCAAAGAGAATTAGGAGTTCAGCTTAACGACACTGAGGCAGTAAAATGGTTGCGTATGGCAAGCGAGCAACAGTATGCACCAGCATTTTCTGATCTTGGATACATGTATGGTACAGGCAAAGGGGTTACAAGGGATCTTGCTGCTGGGGGCAAGGCTGCTGAACTAGGCGATCCTAACGCACAGCATCAATTGGGATGGAAGTACAATCATGGAATCGGTGTTCAAGTAGACCATGTTGAAGCAATGAAGTGGTATCGCATGGCAGTACAGCAAGATATCCCAGTATCTATGTGTAACATTGGACTAATGTATGAGGAAGGTGAAGGGGTCAGACAAGACTATAGTGAGGCCCTAAAATGGTATCGCAAGGCAGCGAATTATAGTGATTCAACTGCACAACACAATATTGGCATGATGTACAAAAATGGGAGAGGAGTTGCAAGGAACTATAGCGAGGCAGCGAACTGGTTCCGAAAAGCTATTAATGGATCAGATGTGGCAGGAACAAACAGCGCCAGGGCAGCTTTAAGGAGGATGGGATATTCCTACTAACATCAAAACTCTTCACAAAACCAAATTTCACCTGTCGGGTTCTTTAACTCGATTTCCATAAGAGTATCAGGGAGCCGCTCCCTCAAGTTCCATTAACCCAACTAAATTACTGGAGAAAATCTGATGAGACGTTTACTGAGCATGAAAACAATGTTGTTTGTTGGCCTGATGCTGCTGTCAAGTGTTTGTCATCAATCAACGGCACGGTCTGAAAAAGTTATAACGAGAAAAGAGAATGTGGAGCCAAGTAATCGCTGGGCGATACTGATTGGTGTCGACGATTACTCGATAGCGAGAGACCTTAGGTATTGCGGGGCTGATCAGATTGCACTGCGTGAACACCTCATCGCCTCGGGGTTTCCAGAAGATCAAGTCGTTTTGATGACCACTAACGTAAGGGAGAACCAACCGAATAAACTAAACATTGAGAAGCAACTGGCTCGCGTTTTGGGGCAGGTGAAAGAGAACGACATGGTGGTGTTTGCCTTTAGTGGACATGGAGTTCAGATTGGTGAGACCTCGTATCTATGCCCAAGTGATGCAAAGCTGAATGATGACACCTCGATGCTTTCGTTGAATAAGATCTATGCACAAATCAATCGCGCAAGAGCCAGTTTGCGATTGGTGATTGTTGATGCCTGTCGAGACCTGCCTGAATGTTGTACACCAAGAACCGTAGAAGAAATCAAAGACGCAAATCGATCTTTGTCTCGTTCACTCAGTCAGGAAATTCCAGAAGGAATTATTCAGTTCACAAGTTGCTCTGCCGGAGAGCAGGCTCAGGAACACCCTGATCTTGGTCATGGAGTATTTATGTACTATTTCCTCAAAGGATTACAGGGTGATGCAGATGTGAACAATGATAATCAGGTTTCGTTGACCGAGTTGTATTTATATTCAGGAAAACATACGGAAGATTTCGTAAAGGAAGCATTTAGTGACTCTCAACATCCCCGATTAAAAGGCGACTTAAACACGGAAGTGATGAGTTTTCAACTGGCTGGAAAAAATTGATCTTACTCCTAATCGGCTGCCGAATGTTGCTGAGATCAATGTGAGTCGACTTCAGTTTGATCTTGAAACCGGAGAGGTTGACTACAGCGATTGGTTATTGCTAGATCCAGAGAATAACGACGATTCGTCATTATCCATTGGTGAAGATTATGCACCGCCGAAAAGTAACAGTGGTACACCATTACCAAAATTTGACTACCCTGGCTATCGTTGGATAGATCCTCCGGTTGCCAAGACTGGCGGGAAAATCCCCAAGGCCAATTAGTGGGTAGTTTCTTATGATTTGGACTCTACGTGAGGTGTGTTGGATTCAATTCCGACACACCTTTTTTAATAGGAAGCCCTCGTTCAGCAATAGTTTCCGAACTGACTAATTGGCCGTAAGTTGTTTAAATACAACGACTTGCACCATATCCAGGCTCCTTCTTATCCTCTCAGGCTCCTCTTATTCATAAATAACTAAGAATTCATGTCGGGTTCTTTCTCTTGTCTGCCATGAGAGTGTTAGAGAGCGTTTCTTTCACGAGAAATACAGAATATCGCGCAACATCGGTTGCCGAGCCGCTTCTTTGATATGTGGTAGCTAATTCTGGCTTCACCGATTGGAACCTGAGCATGTTTGAGAATGATCGATATTGGCTTGAAAATCAGCCAGAAATGGAGCCCTGGGAAGAAGGCTGCGGACAGCTTGTTGAGCAGCTCGATAGCTGGGCTATCGAGCTGCTCAAAATCAGTTTGTGATGAAACGGTTACCTCTGCTCAGCCGTTGCATTCGGTCTACCTGACACGACTGTGGACCTGCTGGAGCCATCATTGGGCACAAGCGGCTGAGACAGAACAGATCGAAGGATGTCAAGTTGCCAAACATATCCAAAACGGAAGAGGCTACCGAAAAGGTGGCAACTTGGGCGGCGACCCACTACGAGATGTTGTGTTGGCCGTTGCGATAACCAATAAAGCGAATCGAGCTGCTGAACAGTTCGAGGCAGACTACTTTGAGTATGCCAAAAAGCTGTCTGGCAAGGTCAACACGCGTTTCCCTAACGACACCGATGACTGGTGGAATGAGTTCCTTGATTATCTGGCCGGTTACACGAAGCCCTCTGGAAAACTAGATCGCTTTGAAGGGAAATGCGCTCTGAAAAATTGGCTCGGTACAGTGCTTTGGAATTTCCTACGCCGTCGCCCTTTGCCAGAAGGAGCAAGTAGGAATGAACACTCTGCAACAACGGTCGATCAAGCATCTGAGGACATTGATCGGATGGAGTGCGTTGGCCTGTTTCGTGAGATTATAGAAGCAGCTCTGGCAGACCTTACTCCCCAAGAGCGACTATTACTGGCATGGCTCTACATTGATGGACTCCAAGGAAATCAAGCCGCAGCAATCCTGGGCGTTCATCCGGGAACGGTCGTGCATAGGCGAGATAGAGCCCTACTTAGACTACGAGAATTTACCGTCAAACATGCCGAATCGAAACAAAAAAGAGCATCATTTCAAGATTGCCTTGAACAAATACCTGGCAGCCAGACAGACTATGCAACGGCATTAATTGAAGCACTCAAGCAACAACGTGGGGAGGGATAAAAGTGATGAACCCATCGAATGTAAATCTCGTACACGAATTATTTCGCACTGCTCTCGATTCGACAGTTGCCGCGGGCCCTCATTTTATTGACAAGGATGAGTTACTGATTTCGTGGTCGATTGGAGAACTAGACGGGCAACAACGCGACGAATTAATTACACACATGTCCGAGTGTTCCTACTGCCGCAAGGAACTTGCAAGAATGGTAAAGGCCGAAGCATTAATACTTCCAGAGATTGAAGCACCCGAGATCGAGGCCGAACCTGCGTCTATCAAACAGCAGGGACAATCTTTGAACTGGGAAATTTGGCCAATGATCGCAGCCACAGCCGCCATGGTAGTCCTCCTACTCTGGTCACAGCCGACCCAGGGACCGCTATTTGTAGCCCAGAGTGATCTTGAGTCTGGTAATGCACAGCTGGCATTGTCTCGCCTAGAAACTTTACTTGATGAGAATAAGCTCTCTGGTGAGCTTCAAATTGAAGCTGAGAGAATGATGCAAAAGGCTGGATATCAACTTGCTCTTGGCCATTTAGAACGTCAAGAATACACAGATGTTATCGCAATTGAGCATCGCGTTACTCGCCGTGTTTCAGCATCGCCACGATTGTGGAACTTGAAGATACAAGCCGAACGAGCCTTACCCAATGAGTTCGCATTCGCCATGAATGACACATTGCTTGACCATGGTTTCAACTTAGACGGTACCTCTTACGTTAAATCATTTCCCATTATGGATGAGGCTTCCGAGAAGATCGGTGATGAGTTCTACAACGCGGTCACTGAATTTCCAAATAACGTTCAGCTTCGAGTTAATTATGGCCATTTTTTGATTGAACAACGTCAATTGAGTCAGGCCCAAGATCAATTCAATGAGGCTCTGAAATTAAATCCAGAGGATACTCTAGCAAATCTCGGCTTGGGATTCGTTTCGTTTGAATTAAAACAATATGACGCTGCGATTAAGAATTTCGAGGCCGTTCTTCAGCAGAATACTACTGATCCTCAATCCCATATCAACTTAGCGATCGTTTTAGAAAAAATGAACCGATCAACCGAAGCCCATCAACACTTGTCACTGGCTGCCAAACTAACGAAGGACAAGAAACTACGAGAGAGAATTCAGAATTTCCTATACGAGTCCAAGTGATTTTCAGAGTTTTTCACAACACCGCGCAACTTCACTTGAAAAGATGCGTCTTCGAGTTAAAGACAAAAACATTTTCGCTAATTTTGAGGAGTAAACAAATGAACAAGCATAGGATTACCAGACTAAGTGGCATACTGCTACTGCTGACAATGGCACTCTTTGTCGGCGTCTCTGCCGATGAGCCCACGCCAATTGAGCAACCATCCGACATCATTGCAAACGTGCAGAAACCAAAATGGAGTGTGGGTGACCAATGGGTGCTAGAGACGACAAGCTTGCAACAGCAAGTATCGGATTCGCCGAATAACAAATTGCGAAGTCCTGCTATTCGCTGGCGTTTTACCGTGGCAAGTATTGAAACGATTCAGCAGCGGCCCTGTTATCGGATAGAGATCCTTTGCTTGGCAAAAGGAAGACAACAGCCGGCAACCACAATTTGGGTTGATCAAGCAACTGCCACTCTTTGTCAATTAGAAACTCAGATGCCAGTGGCAGGTGGTTTTCGTACAGTAACGGAGAACTATCATGGCGTTCAAGGGCAAGCTTCCCCGGTCTTGGCTCTACTCACTGCCTTGCCTGTCGACCTCCCACTGTTAGTTGCAAGCAACAACACAAAAAACCTTGGCTCATTCAGTTATGTAACTTCTACGGGTCTCAGTAGCGAGAAGGCAATCGGTGATATTCGTTTTACTAGCGAAGTGAAGCAAACCATTTCCACACCCAAGGCAGATCAAATCAAGGGGTTGCTCGATGATCGTTTTGCTAAGAGTATCGAACAGCAACCTGTTTTTGAAGTGAACTTGCAATCACATGATCGCCAAGTGCGTCAGTTGTGGCAAGCAGGTCGCCCTTGGCCTATCTTCACTGATAACGGTCAGACACAATCACGCTTAATCAAGGTGATCCCGTTCGAGGAGAAGAAGCCGAAAATCAATTCTGAATCTAACAATACAAAGCCGTTTAACAAGGTGAAACCCCTGGAGAATGCCGAGGCTTCAACAAAACCTTGGTCTGGATACTGGTGGCCGATTAGCGAAGGCCGAATGCTTGGCCCCCTCGCAAAACTAGATCAATTGACTGGGCACACTGCCATGGCCTGGGAGCAAGAACATCACCCAACCAATTCGGACACGCCTAAGTGGTGGGGATATTGTCACGCTTGGTCTGCTTCGGCTGTGATGGAAGTTGAACCGAATCAAGTTCGCACAATTCAATTAGCATCAGGCCAGCAGGTGAGCCTATCGATCGGTGATCAAAAGGCGTTGTTGGCCGCTTGTCACACTCGTGATATTGCCCATAGCTATGGAGATCGCTTTGGAGATGAGAATGGCTCAGAGGATAAAAAAGACCTATCTCCCTGTACGCTATGGCGATTGCTCAAGACCTACGTCAAAGAACAAAATGTACCGTTGGTGTTAGATGTAGAGGCAGGCCCCGAAGTGTGGAACTTCCCTGTTTACTCCTATGAAATCGAATACCGGCCACGTGGAAACAGTGGTCAGCAGATTGCTCAGTTGGTCTTGCTCATGGCCGATGATGCAGTTCAACCGAACTATCAAGGAACCAAGGTGCGTAAGCAGACGTACCAATTCACATTTACGATGCGAAATGGTGCCGTGGTAATGGGCTCAGGTAAGTGGATTGGACGAAGCAAAAAAGACCACCCCGATTTTGCCTGGTATCCGTATGTTGCAGTGGCTGAAAACCCTGAAGTGATTTATAGCGAGGTAATGAAACTAGTCTCAGGCTCTCAGCCCAACCAGTCAATCTTCACTCAGCCAGAAAGTCGACCAGTTCCGGAACGAGTGATTCCAACCATGCCGCCTGTTATACAACCAGTCGCCACCACTACACCGGTGGCGGCGACGACGCAATCAGATCCGAAGCCGATTGTGGTCAGCCCTATGGAGTTAGTCTCGCTAGTGGCAAACAAAACTTCCTCTTTCGGCCTGGATATCACCGTTGATCGGTTTGATGGTGGCACTTACGAAGTCGGCGAACAGTTTTTCGTTCGCTGTGCATCAGAAAAAAAAGGCTACTTGTATCTGATTCAAATCGACGCTCAAGGCAACCCCTCTGTACTGTTTCCTCGTCAAGGGGAAGACAACCGGGTGCCTGTAGATAAATCGGTAGCGATTCCATCCGACAAGCCAGGCCAAGGCTTTACCGTGACTGGGCCTCAGGGGACAACTCGTGTCAAAGCAATCGTTACAACTTCACCACTCTCATTCAGTGGAATGCTCGCTGTTCAACCTCAGCAACAACAGCGAACAGAGTCGCAAGCACCAGATCGACATTCGGCAAAATTACGTCTGCACCCTACGCAACGTCAACAGATTCAAGATCACTTGATGAAGCAGCCATCTGAATTGGTACAGGCAGTACTTGAAGCAGCAATGCCGCAAGACGTTCTGGGTCCATTCGCTCAAGACCAAGTGACCTTCTATACCGACAAACCCAAGGCAAGCAGTCAGCAACAGGAAACACCACGCCAACGCAAACCGAATAGAGCAACGCAACAGATACAAAAAGCTTCACCATAAAAACTATTTCGCACACAACACAATTAAAAACCCCCAACCCGGTTTACTCAAGGAAAAGAACGATGAAGTACCTACTCATTTCCGCATTAATGGCCAGTCTTGTGGCAACCACTTTTCAGCCAGTCGTTGCTGTAGAAGAAACACTAGGTCAACTCTCACTAAAAAGTTTTGATAAACGCCCGCGAGGCCTTGCTGTGGAACAGAAAATCCGCAACGAGAATCCTAGCTTTATTGTGCGAGTCGATGTCGATCATGACGACAATGTCTACGTTGACCGTGATCTGATGTATGTTGATGTTGTTTCAGAGAAAGATGGTTATCTCTATCTGTTTTATGTTCAAGCAGATGAAAAGATTCTTTGCGTGTTCCCAAACAAGATTCAGAAGAACAACGCAATTCAAGCACACTGCAAGACGACCGTTCCAGCCGAAACTGCCGACTTCAACTTGCGTGTTGGGGCCCCGTTTGGTGAAGAGAGACTTGTTGCCATTGTTTCGCTTGCACCATTATCACCGAAAGACTTCGGCGTCAAATCATTAACAAATCTTCATGCGACTCCTATTCAAAAGATTGATTTATTCAAGGCGATTGATGTCGAGTTAAAAGAAAAACCAAACGAATGGGCCGAGCACCATGTAAGCATCACAACTCACGCAAGGCCTCAACAGCCAATTCAGCAGCAACACCGTTTAGGCTTGTTCGTAGGCATTGACAGATATGCGGACCCAGGCGTTACAGAACTCTCTGCATGTGAGCAGGATGCCAAGCAACTGGCCAAGTTCATGCTCAAAAAAGGTAATCTCGATGCAGCAATCGTGCTCACGAATGAAGACGCAACCCTATCGAAAATCCGCTCAGCATTCAGCCAACTGGTCGCTAATTCAAAACCTCAAGACGAAGTATTCATCTACTGGTCCGGTCATGGTTCGCAAATTGCAGATGACAATGGAGACGAACGTGATGGGGAGGATGAACTCCTTATCCCCTATGATTTTGATGGTAGCTCTCTATCGAGCATTAAAAACTCGATTCTAATAGACGATACCTTTGGACGCTGGATTCAGGAACTCGACAAACGTAAAGTCGTCGTGATTATTGATGCTTGTCATGCAGGCGGTCAAGCAACTGGAAAATCCGTTGAACAAAACAAAAACAACTTTGATTTTTATCTAAGTGAAAATTGTCGCACAAAGGATATCGGTCAGAGAGATGCGGCTCTGTTGTTATCGTCTCAAGCAAGTGAAACCTCCAAGGTACACCGAAACGGCAAGATTAGCGTGATGACCCACTTCTTACTTGAGAAATTAGAATCTGACCAAGGCGTGACACTTGAAACTGCGTTTGAATACCTCAAACCCAGAGTGATCAAGTATGTCGAGGAAAATTACAAGAATGGCTGCCAGAACCCTGTGCTTTCAAACAGCCTGGGAACTGTTTATCTGCGACCGTAACGAGAGCCTGTTATCGCCACAGGCAAAGTGAATGAGGGCTGAGAAGAGCTGTTTTCTCAGCCCTTTTTTAATTCCAACAAACTAGCGGCAAGTGAATGCAACCAAACAACTTAAGGCATTTCATTCCGTTCGCGTTGTTCCCTGTATCGCACTATTTCAGAAAAACCAATTTCCCCTGTCGTGTTCTACCACTCGATTGCCATACAAGTAGTAGGAAGCACATTTCCCTGAGTGTTTTGAGTCAAATTTGTTGTTGTAGGAATCAATATGATGCGTGCTGCATTGAACTTTAAAATCTGTTGTTCGGTTAGCCTGGTGCTGACTTTGATTGGGCAAGCGGTGGTCTTTGCTGAAAAGGTGGAGCCTGATACTCATAAATGGACCATCTTGATTGGAGTGGATGATTATATTGATGCGACTGACCTCAAGTATTGTGGGGCCGATCAGTTGGCACTGCAAAAGCATCTGGTGGCCTCAGGCTTTCCTCAAGATCAAGTCTTTGTATTGCACGACAATGCGACCGATAAACGATATCAACCGTTTAAGTCGAACATCGATAAACAACTCGAAATCATCTTAGGGCTAGTCCAAGAAGATGACGTGCTGGTGCTGGCCTTCAGCGGGCACAGGGTTCATCTGGATACGACCAGCTATTTGTGCTCTACCGATGCCGACTTGGGTGATCCTGATTCTCTGATCTCGCTGAGCCATGTTTACGATCAACTATAACTCTGCGATGCATCGATGAAACTAATGCTGGTCGATGCTTGCCGCAATGACCCTCGACGGAGAGGCCAAAAAGGTCTTACCGAAGGCACCAAACCGGTGTCGGTATTCGGCACCGGTTTTCTATGTAATAAATAGAACGAAGGTTGCTTATACTGCAACTGGCCATATATACTATAGAACTTACCTCAATCGAAGTAATGATTAACTTATCAGAGAATCTCATGAATCAACCAGATAAAGTTCAGCCCAACCAACCAGCTCTCGATTTCGAGTTGATGAACAAGATTGATGTGGCAGGCACAGAATTTGAAGCCAATTGGGGAGCCGAGAACGCGACTCAGATCGCCGATTGTTTGGGCGGTTGGGCAGAGCCAGAGCGAGCCAAGTTGTTGGAAGAGTTGATCATTCTCGATATTGAACTCCGGCGTCAAGCAAAGCTGCCTGTGATCATGCAAGACTATCTTGACCAGTTCAAAGAAGATCATGCGTTGATTGAAACCATCTTTAGCTCCGTGGCCCCTGAAGACTGCGTGAACCTTCAACAATTTGTTGCCCGACTGCGTAGTTCAGATTTAATAGGCTCAAAATCGATTGATGCCTCACTGACCTCTCTCGGCAACTCGCAAATCGATACAGTCGAGACGGTGAATCGATTGAAAGATACCTTGCTTTCTACCGGAGAGCTGACTGAATATCAGCTTGAGTTATTAACTTCACGTGAACCATCTGTGCCACTGGTACTGGGTGACTACGTTATTGTTGACCACATAGGGCAAGGTGGCATGGGCCAAGTTTTGAAGGCCGTACATCGCAGAATGAAACGAGAAGTGGCCTTAAAAATATTGCCTGCCGATGTGTCAAATTCGCCAAGTCGAGTCGCAAGATTTGAGCGTGAAGTTCAAGCCGCAGCCAAGTTGATTCACCCAAACATTGTTACTTCGTACGATGCTGGTTTTGATAAAACACGCATTACTTAATCATGGAACTGGTTCAAGGAAACGACTTAGCCAAGCTAGTCAAAGAAAACGGTCCGTTTCCGATTAGGGAAGCAGTTCCCATAATTATCAGTGCCGCGACAGGGCTCGAATATGCACATGAAAATCAAGTCGTTCATCGAGACATCAAACCGGCCAATATCTTGTTGACTGACAAAAACGAAGTCAAAATTCTAGACATGGGTCTCGCCCAGCTTCGGCCAGAGAAGTCTAAGGATGGAGTTGCAGAGACCGATTTAACCGGAACAGGCGTGGTCATGGGGACGATAGACTACGTTGCGCCTGAACAAGCCCGGGATTCTAAAACAGCGGATGCCCGAAGTGATATCTACAGTTTGGGTTGTACATTCTATTATCTACTCACCGGTAAAAAACTGTTTGATGAAGAATCGATAGTCGACCGTTTAGTGGCCCATCGTCAACAACCGGCACCTAATTTAGCGGATTCATTGACCGAACTCCCCGAAGATCTTAATCACATCTTTCAAAAAATGGTCGCGAAGCATGCCGATGATCGTTATCAAAACATGACAGAAGTCATTCACGAATTACAACAGTTACTCAAGAACAATCAAAATCTCCCAGCGGGATTAACACTGAAAGAAGCACCGACTTCTCTAGAATTCGATGAAACCGTGGCACTGAATTCTGTGGATCTCGATACGGTATCCACTTCTGAAACAACGATTCCTCTTCCGTTGGATGATGGCAAATCAAGTAACTGGATCTCAAAAGTGGCGTTACTGGGATTAGGTTTCACGATACTATTTTTTGGCATCGTCTACTATATCGATACTCCGCAGGGCGTTATTCGGCTAGAAATCAATGACCCAAGTATTCAAGTTTCCATTCAAGGAACGAACATCACACTACTTCAAGCCGACAATGGCAAAGATGTAAAGCTGTCTCTCGGAAATCAGACGTTGGTAGTTCAAAGAGGTGATCTGAGATTTAGTACCAATCAATTGATCTTGAAAAAAAATGATGTGATTAGAATCCAGGTCGATTTGCTCAAAGGGAATGTGGTTGTAAAAAATGACACCAAAGTCATCGGCCAAAAACGCTTAAATAAACCGGCGCCGGCGATTGCTCCTTTTGATGAAATCGCCGCTAAAAAACATCCACAGGCCTGGGCTGATTACCTGGGCACTGAAGTCGAAACCACCAACAGCATCGGGATGAAATCCCGAGTCATTCCCCCTGGCAAGTTTATGATGGGTAGCAGTGAAGAAGAAATTGCAAAGTTGATGAAGGAGCAGAAAGAGGCAAACCTTGACACTGTTTATCTTGATCAGATTCCGCTAGAAGGGCCTCAGCATTTGGTCACACTCACGCAACCAATCGCTTTCGGTATCCATGAAGTGACTCTTGGCCAATTTAGAAAATTTGTAGAATCGACAAACTATCAGTCAGATGCTGAAAAAGGTGGAAAGGGAGGGAACGGTTTAATAGATGGAAAGTGGGTTTTCTCTCCTGAATTTCTGTGGAATTCAGACATTGGATTCAACTTAGAGCAAACCGACAATCACCCTGTAGTCAATGTCTCTTGGAATGATGCGGTAGCTCTCTGTCAGTGGCTATCTAAAGAAGAGGGTGTAACGTCTCGTCTGCCAACCGAAGCTGAATGGGAATTTACTTGCCGTGCGGGAAGCTCTGCTCGTTTTTATCATGGAGACGACCAGTCCTCTCTTCACGAGTATGCGTGGTATGCGTTAAATTCACGTCGCAGTCCGCATCTCGTTGGACAATTAAGACCAAATGCGTTTGGGCTGTTTGATATGCTTGGTAATGTTAAGGAGTGGTGCCATGACCAGGCAGGTTCGTACTCGAAACTTGCCATCGTTGATCCTACTGGGGCTGCTGGCGGGCCCAAGGTGCGAGTGCGGGGTGGTTCTTTTCATGATCAAACTGTTTTTAATCGCTCGGCAGTACGTGGTTATAACAGTAAAACGTATAAAACCTTCTTCTATGGATTTCGCATTGTTCGAGAATTAGAGAAGCCGCAGCAAGCTACGTCAAATCGAACTAAGCCGACCATGAAAGACTCTGTCAACAACGACAACGAGCGTGAAGTGGCCGAGTGGATAATAGGTATTGGCGGATTCATCAGGACACAGATCAACACCGACACCAGTACCGTTGAGACCATTGAATCAATTGATGAATTGCCTGTAGAACCTTTTCACATTACTGTTGTTGATTTGCATGATAACAGTAGACTCGTTGACGAAGATCTAAAACATCTCTCTAAGCTGACGCACCTGAGAACACTTCACCTTTACAAGACTTTTATCGGTAACGCGGGGCTCATACACCTCAAAGGGCTATCAAATCTAACAGAGCTTTACCTTAGTAACACGCGTGTGAACAACCAAGGCATGGAGCATCTCAAGGGGTTACCCAATTTAACCCTGCTTACGCTCTTTTTCACCGAGGTGAGTGACGAGGGCCTGATACATCTTAAAGAGTTGAAGAACCTGACTGAATTAAGCCTCAGCGAACAGCAAATCCATGATTCCGGTTTGACACATCTCAAGGGACTAACCAACCTGCGAGATCTTAGACTCAACGGAACTCAAATTAGTGACACCGGCTTGGTGTATCTCAATGAAATGAAAAATCTGGATCTACTTCATATAGCCAGTACTCAGGTCACCGACATAGGACTAGAACATCTCAGTGAGTTGACAAATCTGACGCAGCTTAGTCTCAATTACACTTCTGTCAGCGAGGCAGGTCTGGTGCATCTCACTAAACTAACCAAGTTATCCGTTCTTCAACTCGATGGCCTCCCCATCAGTGATGCAGGTCTGTCGCATATCGAGGCACTGACACAGATGACGAACCTGCATCTTTCTCACACTCAGATTAGTGACACGGGACTGGAAAAACTCAAAGGATTAACCATGCTGAGGACGGTTCATCTAACAGGCACAACGGTTACTGCATCAGGCATTGCCGACTTTGAGAATGCCCTACCGAAATGTAAGGTCTACTACGAAATACCGAAGCCATCTTCGACTGCCCCTACTATAGATTAAGACAACTCATATTTATCTGCAATCTGACGTCCTAATTCATTAATAATCGCAAATCGCCGTTCAATAGTCCGTGTCACAGTTCCACATTCATCCGCGATCTCTCTCGTGGTGTAGCCTTCGAGTTTCATGGATAAAATCTTGCGATTTTGGTCATCGGGAAGTTGATCAATGAGTTCATCTAATAGCTCACCCAAAGATTCCGCAAAACCAGCAGATGGCTTGGTTGTAAAGATTTGTTCTAATCCATTCGCCTGACCATCATTTTCTCCCTGCTGAAAAACAGACTCACCACGAACATTGCCTCCACCTCGCTTTTTGGCAAAATGTTTCCGCTGTGCTGCCACCGCTTTGCGAGAGGTAATGGTAAACAATAAACGCCACAGATCATTAGAATCTAATAATCGTTGAAATTCATTCCCTTTGGCTTGCCTTACAAAACTGTGCAGCGCACTCAGGGCAACATCTTCTTCATCGGTCGCTCTCCGCGGAAGATTTCCCAGCTTGCTATTGGCGTAACTTACCAAACGCTCAAAACATTCAGCCCAAATCACATCCGTAGCCCTGTCATCACTCTGCTTCAACTTCTCGATCCAAACAGTCAGGTCATCTTGCGACATGCATCGTCTCCAGGGTTATGGCAATGATTTTTGAAAGGGTCGCAGCAACTTAATAACCATTCGGTATATGGTTATTATTGCATTTTGCTGCTTATTTTTCTAGCTAATAAATAGGGGGAAATGAACTATTTCGTTGGCACTCGAAAATCTAAAAAAAGGCATCCAAACCACTTCTAGCGATCAGAATAATGCTCTCAAGATCGCAAATCTGAATTTTAGTTCTAAGCCTATTCCAATAATCGACCCAAATTTTCCAGCAATCTTTTCAAGCATTAAGTCATATCACAGTAGTCACTTGCGTGGTCTGTAATCCGTTCTCCTTTCAAGTTTCTTCTCATCTCTAAAAGATTTCCAGGTTGCAATGTCGGGTTAATGCGGTGGTTTGCCATAAGACTTTTAGACAGATGATCGCGGCACAAAACCGAAGAGAATTTGTCACCCAAAAAACAATGTTTTTAGAAAGTAATTGCAAGTCATGAATCTATTTATTTGAGCCACCATCCATAATTCTACCCCATAAGTCGATGGAAACCGCGAATTATAAGTACTGATTTAATTTGATAGAAATTTTGTAACACAACTAAAGAACCCTCTGCTCGGAACGCCCTTGAATTATGACCTATCAACCGAATAAGCCTTCGGCTCCTTTGATTTACCGCTGCACCAAGTGTCGCCAATTAACGACCATTGAATCACTATCGCATACCGAGAGACCTCCATCCGTTGAATGCAGCGGTTGCAGCCTTCCTTTAGATGAGCATGACGAAGTTGTTGCCTCAAAAAAAGAGAGTCGCGGCTTCTAGCGATTTCAATAGTCTAGAAGACCTTTTAATGGTTACCACAAACATGGTGCCATCAAGCGGATATTGGAAATCCGCTATTCTTGGGCAGTTCGCCGTTCTTGAAGGGGGTTCTATAATTCCTTATGTTGTTCACTGAAAAGGTGTCATTGAGCCTCAAGTGTATGACAAGGGCGTGAGCACGCTAGATGCTGGTGCAACCGCTATGGCTGTCGCTGGAGCCAACCCTACTGCGGATTCCATGCTTGATGGCGTGAATCTGATTCCTTTTTTGACCGGCAAAAAAAAGTAATTCGCACCGATACCTGTATCAACGCTATATGAACACGGCATCCATTACAAAAGGTAAGCTAAACTTTATGCGTCATGAGAATGGCGAAGAGCTTCTGTTTGATGTTACAATGGAGAAACCGGCCGCCTTTAACCTTGAGCAGGATTTCCATGAATCGGTCAACCTTACCGAAATTATGCCTGAGGAGACCAGTGAACTACGCCAGGAACTGGAGACATTCATGCAGACGTTACCCATCCCGCATTACCAGGGAGGGTTCCACGACAGCCTTTATGATTTCATCAATCGTCGCTGAGGATTCCGCCAGATTCCATCAGCCGTGAACAGCAAGGCTGAATAAGATTTCGCAAGTTACCGGACACCACTGAAAATAATCATTTCTAAAATATCGCAACTTACAATTTATTTGGATTTATTCATGAAACATCTATTCGCTATCTTATTTGTATTCGCTGGTTTTTCTGTGCAGGCACAGGACAAGCCGAATATCGTGATGCTTATTTCGGACGACCAATCGTGGACCGATTACTCGTTCATGGGTCACGAACAAATCGATACCCCGCACCTCGATAAGTTGGCGAGCGAATCCGTCGTGTTTCGTCGTGGGTACGTGCCTACTGCGTTGTGTCGGCCTTCGCTGATGACCATGATAACGGGGCTCTATGCTTCGCAGCACGGGGTAACAGGCAACGATCCGTCGCCAGCAGTTTACAACCAGTCGCCTGCTGCAAACAAAGCGGCACGTGCGAAGCTCATTGCGAATATCGATAAGGTGTCAACCGTGCCGAAGCTGTTGGGTGCCGAAGGATACCTTAGTCATCAAAGCGGTAAATGGTGGGAAGGCAATTACAAGCGGGGTGGTTTCACTCATGGCATGACACGTGGTTTTCCACAACCAGGCGGACGACATGGTGACGATGGCTTGAAAATTGGCCGTGAAGGCTTAGCACCTGTGCTCAATTTCATCGATGATGCAATTGAAGAGGACAAGCCTTTCTTTGTCTGGTACGCGACATTTATGCCTCACACGCCACACACACCACCGGCTCGCTTGTTTGAAAAATATAAAGCCATGGGGCTCGACACTTATGTGGCCAAGTACTACGCAATGTGCGAATGGTTTGACGAGACATGTGGCGAAATAGTCGACCATCTAGACGATAAAGGCGTTCGTGAAAACACATTGATCGTCTACGTTTGCGACAACGGCTGGATACAGCAATCGGGCAAACGTGGTTACGCACCCCGTTCAAAGCAAACACCTTATGAAGGCGGCGTCCGAACTCCAATTATGTTCTCATGGCCTGGCACGCTGAAGCCAGCAGATCGTAAGGAACTAGTCAGCAGCATCGACTTGGTGCCCACCATGCTGGCAGCAGCGGGAGTCAAGGCTCCTTCGAACCTACCCGGCTTGAATCTGCTGCCCAACATGACCCAAGGCAAGCCGATCAAGCGAGATACCATCTTTGGTGAGTCATTTGCCCACGACATTGCAAACCTGGATAACCACGAAGACACCATGCTGTTCCGCTGGGCGATTCGTGGCGACTGGAAATTATTGTTGACGTATGATGGAGTAGTAAACCGCTACAAAACGACACACCCACGCGAAGAAAAGCGGCCTCAGTTATTCAACCTGAAGGACGACCCGGCAGAGGCAACAAACTTGGCAGGAAAAAATCCAAAAGTCGTCAAGGAATTGGCAGCAGCATTAGACGACTGGTATGAAGTGAAACAGCGAAAGACAATCAAGGTATTTACGGACTAGACACCGAAAGAGAGGAGGAGTCTTAGGGCTTCTTCTACAATGCAGTAGCGAATAAAAACAGAGAACTTAATTACAGAAACCAACCGGAGAGAACCATGATACGACACTACCATTTGATTCTATTACTGAGTTTATTAATCGGCACGCCTAGTCTCGGACTACTTGCAGCGGAGCCAGGATTTGAGTCGATCTTTGATGGCAAGACTTTAAAGGGTTGGTCAGGTGATTCCAAACTGTGGTCCGTGCAGGATGGCGCAATCACCGGTGTGACCACCGACGAAGCACCGCTAGAGTACAACAAGTTCCTGATCTGGGACGGCCAAGTCGCGAACTTTCATCTCCGCGCCAAAGTACGATTGATTGGCAACAGCAACTCGGGTATCCAATATCGCTCGAAGCACCTCAAAGACGAAGGGGAGTTTGTGGTCGGTGGATATCAGCTAGACATTCATCCCAAACCAGAAAATAACGGAATGCTGTACCACGAACGTGGACGTGGAATTGTGGCCCTGCATGGTCAGAAGGTGATTGTCGACAACGCAGGCGACAAGTGGATCACGGGAACCACCGGCCCTGTGCAGCAAATCAAGTTGGAAGAGTGGAACACATTTGAAATCATTGCGACTGGCAACATACTGGTACACAAACTCAATGGAAAAGTTACCGCCGAGATTATCGACCACGATGAAGCAGGACGCCTGATGAAGGGAATTATCGCACTGCAAGTTCACCGTGGACCAGCGATGCGAGTTCAGTTGAAAGATGTCGAACTAAAGCGTTTGCCTGTGGGCGGAATGTTGTCGCTGAAATATGCTCCGATACCGGCAGATGCGAAGAAAGTGCCTGGCCGAAAACCGAAGAAGAAACCAGCAAAAGCCAAGGCTAAATAATTAGTCGCATACAACGAGACGTTCGACGCCAAATGCCCCCTCGCCAAACCGGCGAGGGGTTTTTCATTTCCTGGAGCCCGATCTTATGATGAATCAGTTATTTCGCTTTCACCTAACGGCACTTATTGCGGCCACTTTAATGATCACATGGGAAACCGATTCAGCTGCCGGGGAACCCCAACCCAACATCATTTTGATCATGGCCGATGATCTCGGCTACTCCGACTTGGGCTGTTATGGCAGTGAGATTGAAACGCCGCGTCTTGATGCACTCGCGTCGCACGGATTGCGGTTTTCGCAGTTTTATAACACGGCAAAGTGTCATTCTTCGCGAGTATCGCTGTTGACGGGGCAATACTGCATCGCCGCCGGTGATACCGGGATGAGTCATGCCGTGACCTCCGCAGAAGTGCTAGGGCAAGCTGGTTACTTCACAGCCATGACCGGTAAGTGGCACATTTCACCAACCGAAGCTTTAGAAAATGAAAAACAATTAAAATGGCTAGCACATCAAGAAGATTATGG
>NVWB01000239.1 GCA_002733575.1 Blastopirellula sp.
GAGCCAATGCCGGATGCCTCGCCATCGCCAATGGCCACAACCGCCACAAAAGAGCAGGGCAGGGCGGTGCCTGCGGATCAGAGAAAAACGAGTACACAAAAAGCACCCACGAAACCGATTTCGAAGCCTGCGGCATTGCCAAATGCCGATGACGATGATTGGTTGTCAGATCTCGTTTGAGTGCTTGTGGAGCTTTCATAATCTCAAGCGCGAAGCGTCAGCGAGGACGAAGTGTAATTGCGGGTTTCTCCTCGCGTGCCACTAGCATCTTGCCAGTGCGGAACTGCAAAATGATTACTCACGCCAAGGCGCAAAGGAGCCAAGAAAAAGAAGAGAAACCGGGTAGCCCTGGTTGCTCGCAACCAGGGTCGAGGAACTCGACAAGAGGTCACACGCGGCGTTCTGCCTTGCCTAAAACACTTTCGCCCATCAATCCGTAAACCGGCTTTTTTGTGGCGGCAGATCGAAACGCATTCGTTTGATCTTCTCCTCCATCGGCTCATTTTTTGTAGGGTGGCTGACTTTTTAGGTCAGCCGCCCGGATATTGATTTAAGTTCATTAAGGGGGAGGTATCATATACGGCTTTGGTTCATTCCATCGATATTGATTGGTTTAGATGAGAGAGAGGGTTTTATTAGTGAAGAATGTTCTTTGAATACAACGCCCACAAACAGGCGGCTGGCCTAAAAAGGCAGCCACCCTACGATTTTCTTGAAGGTCATGCAATCAGCGAACCAAGGAAATGACCTCGCATGAGAAAGATCACGTGGTTTCATAGATGTTCTACCACGAAAAACACCAAACTCACGAAAAGAGTCAGAAGCAAAACTGTTCGTGAGTTTCGTGTCTTTCGTGGCAAAATCCTACTTTTCTTCTTGGCGACTTGGCGTGAGGTTTTTTTTCAATGCTGTTCGCCAGATTGTGTTGTGATTGAATCGGAGATCATGTAAATCCCCAACACAAGTTGAACCGTAACGCTTCAATATAAAAGCTGTTGAGTGAAGTCGGTTTGCAATTCCGCACTGGCAAGATGCCAGTGGCATGCGTCAAGGAAGCACATTTTCGCTGACGCTTCACGCTTGTGATTTAGGGAAAGACCGTGAAATACGGACTATTACAGAGGGCGTATTGGAGTTGCGTTCGCTTTGAACAAAAAAAGACCTCGGTTGATGATCAACCGAGGTCTGTGGATATTATGTTTTTATCAGTGCGAACGTGTCGAAATGAAATTCGATTAGGACAGGGTCGTGGCACCAAACTCCGGTCTTCGGCGACCTAGTTGGGTTTGGAGTCTTTGCACGATGCTGCTGTGCATTTGACTGACGCGGCTTTCACTTAGATCGAGGGTCGATCCGATTTCCTTCATCGTCAATTCTTCATAGTAATAAAGAATGATGATCAGGCGTTCGTTACGGTTTAAGCCTTTGGTGACCAATCGCATCAGATCGTTTTTCTGAATACGCCGGGTCGGGTCTTCGCCTTTGCCATCTTCTAAGATATCGATTTCTCGAACATCTTTATAGCTGTCGGTTTCATACCATTTTTTGTTGAGACTGATCAATCCAACGGCGTTTGCGTCGGACATCATTTTCTCAAGCTCTTTGACCGTGAGTTCCATGTGACCGGCCATCTCGATTTCGGTCGGGGCTCGCCCAAACTTAGCTTCGAGTTGACGTGTTGCTTCGTTCAGTTTACTCGCTTTCGAGCGAACTAAACGAGGAACCCAGTCCATCGATCGTAATTCATCGAGCATCGCTCCACGAATACGAGGTACACAATACGTTTCAAATTTGACGCCACGCGTCATATCATAAGCATCGATTGCGTCCATCAATCCGAAAACACCTGCCGAGATAAGGTCGTCTAATTCGACGCCTTCTGGCAAGCGAGCCCAAATTCTTTCGCCGTTGTATTTCACCAACGGGAGATAACGCTCGATCAACCGATTTCTTAATTCTTTACGAGAAGAGTCTAGCTTGTAAGCTTTCCATACTTCTAGTATTTCATCGGTCGCAGTGGTTGTCGCCATGCAATCCTCCGTGAAACGCTTTATTGGCTACGTTTCCTGAGATCCATCTCAATTATGTCCGAGGGGTTCGAACACTCTATTTTTCTCGAAGTATTGACTGATCACAGTCACCCAACTTCGCCTTTGGGTTTTATCAATTTTGATTCCTTTAGTTGAGTTTCAATCCTTGAAAATCAACGGCCAGAATCTAGCCTAGTGTTGGTGTCGCTTCTTCTGTGCCGTGCTCATCAATTTCTTGTTGGAGCGCGTTTAACTCTGCATTCAGTTTATTACGAACCGATTCATCAACGATACGAGTCGCAACGCTGCCGACGATATATCCAATTGCTGCAAATAGGAACAGAGCAATTACGGCGGAAAACATGATCGATTCAAAACCACCCCATTCGAGGAAACCCCGAATCAGTACGGTAATGAAAGCGACAACTCCGAGTGTGCCAGCGTAACTGCGATTCATACTTTTGAATTTTGTCTAATCGTCGTGACCCGCAAAGTTGATCCGCACAAAGCGAACCTATCAGTATTTCTTTCAATCGGTTGTTTACATCTCCGAATTGAATGGAATCTGCGTTTTATGCGAATCTTTTCAAATATCGGTCTCCTGCGTAAAATAATGAATGCAATGATAGTAGTTGCATGGTGCCTGCTAGTATTAAGCGGCACCTTGGTACATCAGGTTTTCGTTGTGCGGAAGCCCCTGCAAAAGCAGGCCAGCTATCTCGCTAGTTTGTTTTGTTATGCTTGCATGTGGATACCGTAAAACATACGGCTGTGCGGCCAAATTTGCCGCATTCACTTCAAGTGAAAAATTGAGTACACCCAAGGGTTGCACCGGTAATTTCAAAAATTTTCGACAAGAGTTGGTTAGTCCATGGTTGACCAAATCACCATCATTGGCCGAACTACATCGACTGACGATCGTACAGATGTCAGGTCGGGCTCTGTCTTGGTTTAGCTGTTTGATTTTTGCATAGCCTTGGGTGATCGCTTCTTTGTGGGCCGAAGAGACTAAAACAAATTGCTCAGCCATTCCCCATAAGAAATGATCTACAATGGTAATTTCATTTCCGGCGTCGATTAATAGTACGTCGGCATGTTTGCCCAAGTTTTTTAGTTGTTGCCCAAAGCGAACCAGAGTCTGGTGGCCAAAGGTGAATTCTGCTGCTGATTCTGTCTTGGTCGGTAGAATCAGCGTGCCAGCAGGTCCGGCAATTAAGACTTCGTGCAAATCATGTTTTTGTTGAATCAGATCGGAAATGCTAATTTGGGCCTGCTTGCCGGTTGCTTGTGCCATGCCTGTGGAATGAATGTCTAGGTCAAGCACAACCACTCTTTTGCCTTGCGTTGCCATCGAAGTTGCAATGTTCAAACAGAGCGTAGTGGTTCCGATTTCAGGTTTGGCTCCTAGCAAAACAGCCATGGGTGCTGCTGGAGAGCTTTCCATTGCTGGAACCACGGCCTTGTGGGCCAGCATTCTCAGCAAGGTGGCTTGATCTCGATAGGATGATTGGGTTTCCATACGTTTAAACTCGGGTAGCAAGGTGTCGAATATCTCTGGTGCGAAATCAGTTGTGCTCTAAATAATAAATCGGGCGAGTTCCATGGGGTCAGCGATTGCAATCGCGTGAGGAACATCTTGTCCGTTGGTGATGTAACTAATGGGCTTGGCGTGTCTTGTGACCATATTCAATACATTGCCCAGGTACTGGATTTCGTCCAGTTTGGTGATTACATATGCCGTAGGATCAACTTTGGCAAATCGCTCGACCGCGTCTTGCAGCACTTTATTACTGCTAGTGGCCGAGAGCACTAAATAGGTTTCGTCGGGCGATGCTGCTCGCAAAATCGAATGCAGTTCTTGAATTTGCAATTCGTCACGAGGACTGCGGCCTGCGGTATCGATCAGAATATAATCACAGCCTGACAGTTGGTGCATGGCCTCTCGCATTTCCATGGGGGTCGAGACCACTTGCATCGGCAAGCCCATGATTTCAGCATAGGTGCGAAGTTGATCAACTGCCGCGATACGATACGTGTCTACAGTAATTAGGCCGACTTGTTTCCGTTGCTCAAATTTTGCTTTGGCTGCTAACTTTGCAATCGTGGTGGTCTTGCCTACGCCGGTAGGGCCGATAACTGAAACAACTTGTTGTTTGCCAGGCTGGTGTGAAAGCGTTTTACCTGTATCAAACATGCGAGCAACTTTTTGACGTAACAAAACTTCCGCATCGTTACTATTCGGTAGTTTACTCAACTCAACGGTCAAACGCCGAGCCGTGATTGGTTCGACATCTGCGGTGATCAGTTGGTAGTACAAGTCAGAGTTTATTGAAGTCGAATCTTGGCCTGTTGAGAATGGATCGAACCTCGCCATTTCGTCAACCGGTTGTTCATCGTCTTCGTGATAGACAAGCCCATCGATTAAGCGTTCTTGATTATCGTTTTCAACGTGGTCTTGCACTTCAGTAGGATCGATATCTTCGAGTATCTCTTCTTCTAAACTCGGCAAGCGGTTTTTTAATTTTGCCTCGTTTGATGCCGCAATTTCTAATTCTGTCGCACCAAACCATCCCGTGATTCCAGGCCGGGGAACTTGACGGCTATGCAGCACTGCCGCATCAGGCCCCAAATTTTTTCTGACTAATTCAATTGCTTCTTGCATCGATTTAGCGCGGAATGTTCTGATATCCATATCTCTACTTTTTCATTGTCAGTAAATGTTTTGCTGACTTATTTCCCTGGTTTGGGTTTTCCTGGTGTTACTTCAGTGATGATGCCGACCGACTCAATGATCGTGTCTCGCGTGATTTCGTTGTGGCTAAGTACGATCAAATCGGGGATATTGCTGCCCGTGATCTGTTTTAACGCTGGTCGGATCTGAGGGTTTACCAGCACAATTGGCGGTTTGCCAATAGCGGTTAATTTCTCAATGCCTTCAAGTATTTGCTGACAGGTTAACCCAATCGCTTGTGGCGACATCCGGGCAAACGCGCCACGTTCGGTATCGATGCCAGAGGCAATTCGGTCCTGCATGGCAGGGTCCATCGGCACCACAAACATTTTGTTTTCTTTGTCACGGTATTTCGTGCAAATCGTTCTAGCCAAGCGATGACGTACGAATTCGGTGAGCCAGACCGGTTCTTTGGTGCGGCCTGCGTGATCACCTAAGGTCTCTAGAATTAGAGCCAATTGACGAATGGGGATTTCTTCTCGCAACAAGTGTTGCAGTACGGTTTGCACTTCTCCAATTTTCATCACGCCAGGGATTAACTCATCCACCACTGCAGGTGAATCTTCTTTTAATTCATCAATCAGATGCTTGGTTGCATCGCGGGTCAACAACTCGTCGGCATGTTTTCGTGAGACTCTTTGCAAGTGTGTAGCTAGAACTGCGGATGGTTCGACAATCGTGTAGCCCATCATTTCAGCTTGTGATCGAACACCCTGTTCAATCCAAACTGCTGGCTGATTGAATGCCGGGTCTCGCGTTGGTTCACCAGGCAAGTTGCCTTGGGAATTGCCGGTTGAGATGGCCATTAAGCGATCAGGGTAGACGGTGTTTTCAGCCACAGTGCTGTTAGCAATTTTGATGCGATACTGATTCTCAGGCAATCGCATGTTGTCTCGGATACGCACTTTCGGCAAAATTATACCAATCTCAGCCGCCACGTTCTGACGCACTCCGGTGATGCGTGGTAGTAAATCGCCACCGCGATCTGGGGCCGCTAAGCGAACAAGATTTACGCCCAATTCCATCTCCATCGGGTCGATGGCCAGATAGTCTTCAATGCGTTCTTCTTGCTGAGTCTGTTCTTCTTGCTCTTCTTTTTCTTGCTGTATTTTCTCGGCTTCTTCGTTGGCTGCGTCTTCCGTATTTTGCTTCTTCATCATTACGGCAATCCCGATACAACTACCGCCAATCAATAGTAAGGGCATCGTGGGAAGCCCTGTGATAATCAGTACCCCTAAGAAACAACCGGCAACAATCAATGCTTGTGGACGAGAAAATAGTTGTTGTAAGAATTCCGCTGGAAGATTCGTTTTCTTGGTACTTCGAGTCACCAATAAGGCAGCGGCTAATGAGATTAAAAAGGCGGGTACCTGACTTACTAAACCATCACCGATGGTTAGTTTTGTATAAACCTCGGCTGCCTCGGACACAGGCATGCCATCCATTACACCAATGATCAGCCCACCGGCGATATTGATCAAAGTGACCACAATACCCGCAATGGCATCGCCACGTACAAACTTTGATGCACCATCCATGGCTCCAAAGAAGTCAGCTTCTTCGGTCACTTTTTCACGTCGTTGCTGAGCTTGTACTTCATCGATAATACCGGCGTTTAAGTCGGCATCAATCGCCATCTGCTTGCCTGGCATTCCGTCCAACGCAAATCGGGCGGCCACTTCACTAATTCGGGTTGCACCTTTGGTGATCACCACAAATTGAATTACCACAATGATCACGAAGATGATAATACCAACCAAGATTTTGTCGCCTGCAACAAACTCACCAAAGCGTTGAATCACTGCACCAGCGGCTTCCATGCCATGTTCCTTAGCACCTGTCAGAATCAACCGAGTGGTGGCAACATTCAAAACTAAACGAGCCAAGGTGGTTGCTAGCAACAACGAAGGAAAAATGTTGAACTCAAGTGGAGTACTAACGTAAATGGTGGTAAGCAGGATGATCACAGCGGCTGTGATATTGGCCGTAAGCAGAAAGTTCATCAACACCGGTGGCAATGGCATCAAAATCACCAACACACTGGCGATAATGCCAATGGGCAAGATCAGATCTTTTAATTTTGTAAGAAATGCTGGCACAAACCGGTCCGATTTATTATTAATTAAACAAGTGGCTCCCCTAACTTCCGCAGTTATGAGGAGGGGCGAAGATTACTTGAATCACAAAAAACTGTCTATATCGATCAAGTTCAGAAAGTCTTTTAAGCGATGGTGGTTAGAGTGCCTTGGGTTTTAGTTGAATCAGTACGAGAACCGATTTACAGTACATGCCCATTATTCAAGGCTTATTTGGATCATTTCGTGTCATCGTTCTGTTTGTGCGGCCCATTTTTATCGAGGAAATATGCTTGCTCAAGATAATCTCTAGACATTCAACACTATTGCAAGCAATGCTATCAGGTTACGATTAACAGTTAGCTATTTGCGGTGTACCGTTGCCAGAGCAGTGATCGCAATCCAAAGAGCCGAACATTTATTAAGCCATACCGCCGAGAAGAAATAACTTGAGTCCATCGAATCCTGAAAAAAACCAGCCAAGTAAGTCAGTGAAACCTAAGGCCAACAGCTATCCTTGGTACAGTCCGCGAATCTGGCATGGCATGCGGATGATCGCCTACTTGCGATTGCTAGCAAGAAACAACTTTGCGATTCACCCTCTGCGAATTCCGATGGCATTTTTTGCTTTCTTGTTTTCGTTCTTCAACAGCGTGATGTATTTTCTGCAGAAGCTGATTTACGGTCAGCGAGCAAAGGAAGCTGAACTCAAGCAGCCGATGGTATTTATCCTTGGGCACTGGCGCAGCGGAACGACCTATCTACATGAGTTGATGTCGCTGGATGAGCGTTTCACTTCTCCTACCACGATTCAATGTTTTGCCCCATGTCATTTCATGCTATTGGGTTCGTTTTTTTCCCGGTGGTTTGGTTTTTTGATGCCCAGCCAGCGGCCAATGGATAATATGATAATGGGCTGGAGTCGTCCGCAAGAAGATGAGTTTGCGCTGTGTGCATTGGGCATCCCATCCCCTTATACACGCATTGCCTTTCCCAATCGTGGCAATGTGAACATGCAGTATCTTGATATGCAAGGTCTAACCGAAGATGAGCTCTCGACTTGGAAAGCTGGCTTAGATAATTTCATCCGGATGATCACCATTCAAGAGAACAAACCGATTATTCTGAAATCACCGACGCACACCGGTCGGCTCAAAGTTTTGGCCGAGATGTACCCTGATGCAAAATTCATTCATATCGCCCGCAATCCGTATGAAGTCTATTCTTCCACCTTGCGTTTGTGGCATACGATGGACGAAGTGCAAGGATTGCAAATCACGAAAAAAGATTTCGACTACGGCCCTTATGTGTTTGAGTGCATGGAGCGAATGTACGAAGGACACCGCGAAGGTGAACAGCACGTGAGCGATGACCGCATTTGTCGAACGAGCTATGAAGAGCTTGTCAAAGACCCTGTGGGCGAAATTCAACGTATCTACCAGCAACTTGATTTGGGCGATTTTGAAAACATTCGAGAGCCTCTAGAAGAAACTGTAGCCCAATCCAAATCGTACAAACCGAACCAACACTCGCTCGATGATGTCACCCGAGAAGAAGTCGAAACACGCTGGAGTTTTTACTTCGAGAAATACGGGTACGAAAAAGAGTCTGGTCAAACATCCGAATAGACTTTCGGGTACCCCGGTTTGCTCGCAAACTGGGCGGCCCAGCCGCAAGAGGTTTCATGCTCAATGTGGAACACTCTTTATCGGATGGCATAATTAATACGTTTTGAGTTGTAAAACAAGTTGTTCAATGCCTTCCACCACGTGCAACCTCTTGTTGACTTCTTCAACCCAGTTTGCGAGCAAACTGGGCTACCCTACTCTGATTAGTCCATCGGAAAATCATCCATGCGTGATCCTAAACTCGACAATATGTTTCAGCAGGGTAGTGGAAGTCAATCAGTATTTGACTTGCCGCGTTATGTGCCACTGACGCTTCGGTTGAAGATATTATTTTCCGGGGCCCTTGTTTGGTTCGGTTATGTCTTCTTTGGGTTTGGCATGATCTTTGTTTGGATATTTGGTGGATCGGCCGCTTTGAATAGCCTTGTGTTTTTCAGCGGAGATTTAACCGAAGCACAGGCTGAAATCACGCAAATCACAGAGACCAATATGACCATCAATGAACGAAAAGTGGTTGATTGCCACTATCAATTTCAAATTGATGACACGCAGCACTCAGACAGTACCAGTGCTTACCAAGGCCAGTATTCTGTCGACAAAAAGGTCACTATCGAATATGTGACGAGCGAACCAAGTCGTTCTCGGATTAAAGATTTGACGTTAATGAGTCCGATGTTCATGTTTATTCCAATGATTTTTCCTGTGGTTGGGCTAACAATTGTGATCATTGGTATTCGTAAAAGCCTCAAAGGTATCTGGCTATTGCGAAATGGAAAAATGGGCGCAGGAGTTTTGGTCTCTAAAGAAGCAACCAACACAAGTATTAATAAACAAAGAGTTTACAAATACACGTTTGACTTTACTGCCGACGACGGCAACACCTACCAAGCGATTGCCAAAACTCATGATCACAGCAAGTTTGCCGGAGAAACCGATTTAGAAGATGCCGAACACTTAGAAGGCATTGTCGAGCCGCTATTCTACGAGCCTTACAACCCGAGCCGAGTGATGATGCGAGATGATATCCCTGGCGGCATCAAGTTCAATGATTATGGTGAACTTCAAGGATCTATCGTTTCCCTCTGCTTCAATTTAATCCTCCCTGTCGTGGTGATCATCGGCCACGGATATTGGTTTTTGCATGTGATCGAAGTGTTGTAGAATCGTTCGTACTAATCATGCCCAATATCACTGACATCAAAAGATGAGATATCTGAGAGCGATGAGAAATCGCCGCTAGAGTTTGAACCCCACTCGATGGGATCAATATCGCTTACTTCAAATAGTCTTCCCCAGAAACTCTTCTTGCATTTTTGTTTTGCATAGCTTTGTTTTGCATAGCGAATTCTCTTGGGCTTCGCGTTGTTCTTTCGGTAAATCACTAGCGAAATAACCGTAACGACAAGTAAAGCGAAAAGGAAAAGCAGTAGCAGACTGAACCATGGAGACATAAGAATACCCCTAGAGAAAAAGGCCGAATGGAGACTTGTTCTCTAAGGGTATTCGCTGGTAATAGGGAGATATTGGGTTTATTCTCAGCATTTTTTACGGGAAACGAATCGAGATTCCGGTTCCGATGAAGTAATCGGTGGCATTTCCGTTTAGGCCGGTTCCGCCACGGATATCTAGCTGAATATCGTTGCTAACCAAATAGGTGAACCCGCCATTGAAATAATGTTCAGCGTCGACAGCAACAGAACTGTGAGGATAGAGACCGTAGTATTCGGTGTAAGCCCCGACCTTGTCAGTCAGCGTGTAAGCAATGGTCCAAGACTGGGCCCATTCGGTGTAGGCACCATTGGTGGAGTCTTCAAACGCACGATTGAACTGTGTGCTTCCCGCTGTGGCGATGTTGTCGGATAGTTCCCAACTGTAGACCCAGTTTAAACCTGGTAGAACTTCTTCGCCGGTGAATTCACTGGCCCCACTCGGCACGGTCATTTGTGGAATTAGGGCCATCTCTGGTAACCAACACTCTTGTGGAGTGAGTGCGATTTTTGCACCGAGGTAAAGATCATCGGCTCCGTAGGTTCTTGTGCCGTTGATACTCTCACTGCCATACGACTGGGCAATTCGAAACTCAAACCACTCGGCAAACATTCCGATACGAAACAAGGCTTCAGGGTATCCATGCGAGATAGTTTGATCGGCACCATCTTGATCGTAGGCATAGGTGTAACCCATTTCAACTTGAACCACCCCACGGCCAACCGTGCTCGATGCTTCGGTAAAATCAGGGCGATCTGTCACCAGCGGCGAACTCAAATCTGGTCCACCAGTAAAACTATTCCCCCGGCTCCACTGCATCAACGTGCCAGGGCCACAACTTTGACAGAAGTAAGAGGTATCACAAACCTCACAAGGAACTTGGGCAGCAGCGGAACCAGCAAACAGCGATAGCACTGCCAGCGAAAGAAGTTGAAATCTGTTCATCGAATTAACTTTGCATTTGCGTGAGAGAATAATGTTGCACTTGGGTATTCTCATTAATCGGCAAACAGTCGGTTTCACTTGATCAAAACATTGTTTTTGATCAATCAAAAAAACCGGACAACCCAGTTTGTGAGCAAACTGGGCTACCCGATCAATGTCCGTAGCGGCATAACACCAACTCTAACCACGTTGGCGAATTACTTCGTAGAGCAATGCGGCGGCAGCAGTGGAGACATTCAAACTGTCGGCGATGCCGCGCATGGGTAGATGGATTTTTTGAATTCCATCTCCGGTCCATTGATCCGAAAGTCCATCGGCTTCGCTCCCCAGGGCTATCGCACATACGCCGGTGTAGTTGGCTTCGAGATACGAGCAACTGCCGTCAACTCGCGCTGCAAAGATTTGAATTTCTCTCTCTCGCAAAAATTGCTTTGCGAGTTGCGATGTCGTTTCATAGATTGGAACTGAGAAGATCGTACCAAGGCTCGCGCGAATTGCATTTGGGTTGAACAAATCAGTGCGACCATCGGCGCTGATCACGCAATCGGCACCCACGGCATCGGCCGTTCTTAAGATGGCACCTACGTTCCCCGGTTTTTCGATTCCTTCTACCACCACGATCAATGACGTTGGCGTAGTTTGAAATTCGGTCAACGCTCTTTCAGGGTAACTAATCACGGCAACTGCGCCTTCGGCCCGGTTGCCAAAGGCGATTTTCTCCATCATCTCTTTGGGCAAATCAAACACGGGCAGTTCAGGCCTCGCTTCGATCCATTTTCCGAAATCAGCCGCTTCTTCGCCCGTTAGCAATTCTTCGCAGAGATAGATCTCTTCAAACGCGAATCCTGACTGACCAGCGCGATGGACTTCGCGCACTCCATCAATAATCGTGCGCTGCTGATCTTTACGTCCACGGCGAGTGCGTAGTTTGGACGCTGCTTTGATTTTCGGATTCGTGCTACTGGTAATCGATTGTCGCATGTTTTTATCTAATACTATTTCTAATGATTGACCCAACGGCACATCACTCCGCTCGATAATTCTCGACCACATGAACTGGGTAGCAAGAGTGCCCGGCTTTCGACCTGATTCGCCTTGATAGGGCGAAAGTGTTTCGTCAGCAGATCACGCATTTGTTTTGGGCCATAACCCAAAGTATGGCCAGTCAGCAGCATGAAATGGGGCCTGTCATTGGTCAACTGTGCCAAGTCGGTCAGTAATGAATCAATGTTTTCTTCAAACCGCCAAACTTGCCCACCGGCCCCATGACCATAAGTGGGCGGGTCAAGGACCACTGCATCATAACGATTGCCCCGTTTGAGTTCTCGTTTGACAAACTTGACCGCGTCTTCGGTAATCCAGCGGATCGGTGCTTCGGACAAGCCAGAGTGCCCTGCGTTGGTGCGGGCCCAATTGACCACACTTTTGGCCGCATCGACATGCGTCAACTCGGCTCCAGCCACTGCGGCGGCCAATGTACTGCCGCCGGTGTAGGCAAATAAATTGAGCACTTTGAGTGGTCGACCAGCTTGGTGGACCATCTGCTCGATCCAGTCCCAGTTTTCTGCCTGTTCAGGAAAGAGGCCCAAGTGCCCAAATTGCGTTGGTTTTATTTCAAAGGTAATTTTGTGATGCGAAATGGTCCACTGTTTCGGCAGCCCATTGTCAGGCTGCCAGACGCCCAATTGTTTCGATGTCCTCAAGTATTGTGCGTTCGCTTGTTTCCATAACGCGGGGTTCGATTTCTGATGTTGCTCGGCAGCGGGGCTCATCCGGTCTAATATAAACGGGCCAACACGCTCTAGTTTGCGACCTTGCCCAAAATCGAGGACCTCGTATTGATCTGGTGTAAACATAAGCTAAGAATAGTAGACGCACTAATAATTGGACAAAGTTGAGTAAAATCTTCGGTCGGAAACTGTAAATCTAGCGATCTGCTGTTGATCAAGTCCAGTATTCCCCTGGCATTATTGTGATCAACCAGCGACAATACGGAAGTACACCCTTACGATAAGTCCCCTTTTTCGAGGTCAATCTCCTTGAATAACGCAATTTGTTTTCTGTTATCGGCCTGCATCTGGCTTAGTGCCAGTTCTGTGAATGCATGGCAACAAGCACCAACCAAAAGTTCAGACTCTACGGAGAACATCAACAATGCACAAAAAAACAGTGCACAAAAAGACCAGGGTTTAAACTCTGAGCAACTTAATCAACTGATCGAACAACTCGACTCCAATAAATTTCTGATCCGAGAAAACGCGACAGAAGATTTATTAGCTGCCGATAGCTCGATCATTATCCCCATCGCCAATGCGGCCTCAAGTGGTAGCCTGGAAAAAGGGATGCGTTGCCTTCATATCTTAAAACAATTTGCCATCGGCGATGATATCGATGCCGAGATTGAATCGATGCGCCAATTAACAAAAATTGCGGTTGATGATAAGGCACGCATTTCTGACTATGCCAATGACATTCTGAAAAAGATTGGCCCCCTACAAACAGAACGGGCCATCCGTGTCTTGAGAAGTTTGGGAATTCTCTTCAATCAGTTCAGTCCATCACCTGGAGTGGTGCCCAGACTTACCATCAATGACGACTACCGTGGCACGGTCGATCAACTCCACTATTTACAGCACCTTGATTTCGTTCAAGATGTTTTTATCACAGGCGATAAGATTTCGGCACCAATGCTGGTTCAAATTGCCAAAATGCCTAGCGTCCACTTGATGTCAATCAAAGATGGACCGGTTGATTTAAAAATGCTAAAAGCGTTATCTCCGATTTTGCCCAAACTAACGGCCCTTCATCTTTACTATTTACCGCTCGACGATCAGGCAATTCCGTTGATGTCTACCATGACCTCACTGATAAAATGCCAGTTTTTTGGTCTCAATCTTTCAGAAAAGGGCCAAATAGAATTGCTGGAGAAATTACCTAAAGCCGTGTCCGAATTTTCCCTTATCCCCTTTCGCAACGGTGGTTTCTTGGGAGTCCGATCGGATTCAACTTTGGGAGGCTGTATCTTTAGCGAAGTCCTTCCAGACGGAGGTGCCGCTGATGCTGATGCCGAGGAGGAAGACGAAGTCATCCAAGTCGATGACACCAAGGTAACCAGCTTTGCCGATTTAACCGAACACTTAATAAACAAACGCGCAGGCAACAGTATAGACCTTATCGTATTACGAGATGGAAAAGAAATTGAACTGAGAGTCACTTTGAAGAAGTGGCCGATGCTGGACAATTATCGATAGAAAACATTGTTAGGATACCATAAGGTCACGAACAATGAAGCGAAAAACAAATGCCTGATGCTCCTTTAGATTCTCTCACAGGTGATAGCCCTGAATCGAACAACCCACGGAAGTTTAGTTTAATTGACTTGTTTGCGTTGGTGACGTTGGCCGGATTGCTTTCGGCCATGGCGGCCCCTTATCTGCGTGAACTACCGGCAGAAAAACATGGTATTCTGTTACTTGAAATCTTTTTACAAGTAACGATGTTGGGTGTCTCTCTCGCGTATGCGGTCCACAGCAGAAAAAAAGTGCTGGTCCAATCGGGCAAGAAAGTTGGCTATGCGTTCTGCGGCCAAATTCGCTGGCAACACTGGCCAGTGATTAAAAGTTGTCTGTTCATGTCGCTGATTGCGCTGCTGCAACTGGCGTTTGCTATGTTCATCGTACTGGCCCCCAGCAACACAATACACTTCTCTAACTTATTGATTTATCACATTCAAATTGGCGGCTTTGTCGGGTTCGCCTACGCCAGATATCTGTGGCGAGTCTACCCTAGCTCAATCGAGTTTTTTGAAAACGGCATCGCACTAGGCGGCACCAGGTTTATCCCTTGGGCCAATGTAACGCTCCGCAACAGCCAATTTTTCGAAGATCGAATCGCCGTGGTCTATCGCATCCAACAGGCTGGCGATACTAAGATGGCTCAGGTTTCTGATGAGTTTAGGGTGGAGTTGTTTGCAGTTGCTGAAGAATGCTCGCAAAAAAATTGATGACTCGATTGACAAAACGTAATAGAATAATTATCACACATCAATAAATCCTTTACTTTGTACTGAATCGTTCAGTCGATTGAATCAGTTTATCATGCCAAGCGAAGAGAGTAAAAAGCTGCCGCCACTGATTCGTCGCTCTGATTGGATCAGTGTTACAATTTATTTTACTTTACTGGTCGTATTGTTTCTTGCAGTCTATTTCTGCTGGCCAACCCACAGCCTTGCTGTAGCAACGGATTGGCAAGTTCTTTGGCTGACCTTGTTTGGCTCAACGCTAATCATTGCTTTAGGTGGCGGATTGCCATCTCTAATTCGCTTTCCATTCGAGAGAAAGAAGTTGTTTCAATTTGCGAAAAGATTAGAGAGCGTTCCTTGTGCTTCATGCGGAGAAAAATACGATCCTACGGAAACAATTCAGACTGCACGAGCAATCTATACAGATTGCGGAGGATACCCTAGTGAAGAAGGGACATGCGATGGGTGGAACGTTCAATGTAGTACTTGTGAAAAATGGGAGAAGTTTAGTATAAACTGCGAAAGAACTTTCTCAGATCATTCTGATTTAGTCGACTAATAATTATACTATTCAATTCAAAACCCAATAGAAATATCCCGACATGGCCGTCCCTACTGCACACAACGCAATCAACACTATCGCAGGGCGGCGTTCTAGTTGGAGATAGAACCCTTTTAGGTCGATGGTTTTTCCGTCGACGAACCCGTGGCCGCACCAGGCGCAGTGGCGGTAGAAGGTCGGGCGGAAGACTTCGCTGCAAGTGGTGCATTCTAGCAGTGGGTATTTTTGCGGATTACTGCTGGCTTCGGCCTGGCCGGTTCTGGTGCTGTACACTGGCATGCCGTCTTCCTGATAATCGGCCAAAGGGAACATTTCTGACGCTTCCTGGCAGCCTGGGCAGACCGTGAGACGCCGTTTTTTGCAACTTGGGCACTCAGGCCATATACTAGGGGCTGTGTGATCGGTCAGTTCTTGGGAACTGCCTGCTTGATTTCCAGGGTCGTTATCGGTCATGCTATAGGTTTCACTCCTTGTACCTGCCCCCATTTGCACATTTCTTTTCGAGGCTCATCCATGTACTTCGCTCAAATCTCTCGCCGCTTGTTGATTGTTTGTCTATTTGTGTTGTCGGTAGCTTGGGCAAATAACCTGAAGGCCGAACCGTTGAAAGCCGTCGCCGAAGGCAAAAAACCGGCCGATGATCGCTTGCAACCGCTAAAAGACCTGAACGGTTATTTTCCGTTTAAAGTCTCAGAAACAAAAGAGGACTGGGCCATTCGCCGAGAAATTATTCAGCGAAGAACCTTAGTTTCTCTCGGATTGTGGCCGCTGCCAAAGAAAACCCCGCTGAACATTAAAATTCATGGCAAGATTGACCAGGGCGATTACACGATTGAAAAAGTTTACTTTGAAAGCCTGCCTGGTTTCTACGTGACCGGAAGCCTGTACAAACCCAAAAACATCCAAGGCAAAGTGCCAGCCGTGTTGAGTCCGCATGGACATTGGGCCGATGGACGGTTCTACGACGATGGCCTGAACAACACACGCGTCAAAATCACCCAAGGAGCCGAGCGGTTTGAAGATGGCGGACGCTCGCCACTTCAATCGCGTTGTGTGCAACTGGCACGCATGGGATGCATTGTGTTTCATTACGACATGATCGGTTACGCCGACAACATGCAGATTCCGTACGAAATTTCGCATCGGTTTGCCAAACAACGCCCAGAGATGAACAAATTGAAAGACTGGGGATTATTTAGTCCACAGGCCGAAGCCCATCTGCAAAACGTAATGGGCTTGCAAACCTGGAACTCGATTCGCTCCCTCGATTTTCTTGAAACACTGCCAGAAGTTGACACCAACCGTTTGGCAGTTACCGGCGGAAGTGGTGGCGGAACACAGTCGATGCTGTTAGCCGGAATCGATCCACGCGTCGCGGTTTCCTTTCCGGCAGTGATGGTCTCGACCGCCATGCAAGGTGGCTGTACTTGTGAAAACTGTAGCCTGCTGCGAATAGATACCGGCAACGTTGAATTCGCCGCATTGTTTGCCCCGAAGCCACAAGGGATGACCGCTGCTGATGACTGGACCGTGGAGATGAAAACCAAAGGCTTCCCTGAACTGAAACAACACTACGAACTACTAGGGGCCAAAGACAACGTGACACTCGCCGCGTTGACGCACTTCAAACACAACTACAACTATGTTAGCCGTGCGACCATGTATCCTTGGTTGAACAAACACCTGAAACTAGGGCACAAAGAACCGATTGTTGAACCGGCCTACGAGCGACTTGAAAAAGATCAACTAACGGTTTGGAATAACGAACATCCTCAACCAGAATCAACGCCAGAATTTGAACGACAATTATTGCGGGGCATGACCGAACAATCGGACAAGCAAATTGCCGCGTTGACCCCGACTGATGCCGGTAGCTTTGAAGAATTCCAACGAGTTCTGGGCGGCGGAATTGATACGCTAATCGGTCGTGGACTACCCAACACAACCGACATGCAGTACGAACCAATCAACAAAGAAGAAGTGGGCGATCACTTGGAAATTGCTTCCCTTTTGACACTCACCACCGATCAAGGCAAACAAGAACAACTGCCGCTGTTGTTCATCTACCCCGAAAACTGGAACGGCCAGGCGGTGATTTGGCTAACCGAAAACGGCAAGGATGACCTGTACAACGCAGCAGGCAAACTAATCGATCCGGTTCAGCGACTGGTGAATGAAGGGGCCACAGTGGTCGGCGTTGATCTGTTCCGCCAAGGTGAATTCCTGGATGCTGGTGAAACGGTAGAGCAGACTCGCAAAGTCGAAAACTCTCGTGAGTTCGCTGGCTACACATTCGGCTACAATCACAATCTGTTTGCCCAACGAGTTCACGATGTGTTGACGGTGGTGTCGTTCATCGATGGTCACGAAATGAAGCCGGAAAAGGTCGACTTGGTCGGCATCGGCCAAGCGGGCATCTGGGCCGCTGCCGCCAGAGCCCAAGCCCGAGACGTGGTTGACCGGGCCGCAATTGACACCAGCGGTTTTCGTTTCGGTAGCTTGCTTGATTACCGTGACCCAATGTTCTTATGTGGCGGAGCCAAATATGCCGATGTACCTGGGATGTTGGCGGTAGCTGCCCCGAGCAAATTGTATCTAGCTGGCGAAGGGAAAACTGTACCTGCGTTACTCTCCGCTGCCTACAAGGCCAACCAAGCGGAGGATCAAATTCAAATCAGCAGACTAACAGGCAAAGATTTTGCAGAAGAAGCGGTAAATTGGTTATTGGCCGAGTAGATTTTTGGGTGACAGCGATGACGATTCCGGAGTTGACTCTGCTTCAGAATCAAACGCGTTCGGAACGTCGTCGGTGTGGCCGGTGTGGCCGGAGGCCATCAGAGGTTACAGCGGCCTGTGATTCGCTTGCTACCGCCTTCGTTCTTCATCCTCGCTCATCGCTCGGCGAACTCAGTTGCTCCTCTAATCGACTAG
>NVWB01000240.1 GCA_002733575.1 Blastopirellula sp.
AACCAAAGAAAAGCTGACCGTGTAGAACGTAGATCTTTTGCTTTTCGTTCGTTTCATTGGACTGCTGAATTAGGATTCCAAAGGATTATCTTCCACTTAGGAAACCTAGCTTTGAGGTCTGCAACTTCGTCAATCGAAACTGTTGAATTCGTGAGTAGGAGGTGGGTTTTAATGGAAGGGTTGTATCCAATGACAGTCGGATATTTCAATCGAGATGAAAGATCGCTCCATTTTATAGGGCTGTTGCTCCAATTTATAGAAGATCTATCTATCATTCGATGATCAATCACCATTAATTTTTCTAATTGAGCAAGGGGTGTGAGGTCAGTGACGGGTGTGTTTGTGAAATCCATCTGAGATAACTCTTTGCATGTTGCCAAGGAAGTAATATCACTTATTTTTGTGTCTGAAAAACTGAGTTCACTTAGGTTGTGCAGTTGACCCAATGCTGAAATATCTGTAATTGCTGTCGAGTCAAAGGTGAGAGATTGAATTTTTGTATGATTTGCCAATGGGCTCACATCACTCACTTGTGTGTGTGAGAATTCTACAGACCGAAGATTCGTGAGATGCTCCAGTGCTGAAATATCAGACACTTCAGTTAGCTCAAATCTCAACGATTTAAGTTGCTTTAATTCGGAGAGTGGTGTCAAATCCTGTACTCTCGTAAAAGAGAGGTTAACAGCTTCCAAGTTGTCTAGCTGACTCAATGGTGCAAGATCGGTAACTTTTGAAAAGCTGAGGTTGATCGACTTGAGAAGTTTGAAATTTGCAATTGCTTCAAGAGTATCAATCTTGGTAGATGAAAGATTGAGTTCTGTAATCTGTGTAAGATTGGAGATGGGCGAGATATCTGTAATACCAGACTTATCGATTTTTATCGATTCAAGGTTAGATAAGTTGGCTAATGGTGCCAAACTAGTAATACCAGAGTCGGAAAGATCAATCTCTCGAAGAGTTGTTATTTGACTGAGTGGAGAAAGGTCGACATCACTTGGCCATGAGAAACGAAAGCGTTCAAGTTGATGTAATCCAGCAAGCGGAGAGATATCCAGTTCATCATTATCCTTATTCAGGTTTATTCCGGGCAACTTCCAAGGCTTGCTGTAAGGCAATTCAACGCCAACAACAGAGTAAACAAAATCGGTGCCAAAATAATCTTCTAACCAGGAAGCCGTCCGCGTTTTTGATTGATAGGATGGGTATTTAGAAAAATAAGATGATGATTCTGGTTCAACCGTGAAATTGTTCGATTCTTCAGCACCTCCATAATAAACCGTCCCCCCATGCTCCAGCACCCAAGCCACCGCTTCTTTTTGCTGCCGAGCTTGTTCAAGCCGCACCGCCAGCGGAATCAGAACAACGCCAAGCAATGTTGTGACAACAAGCAACGTGCGTAAGCTAAAACGAAATTTGGGTATCCATTTCATGCGGTGGTTCTTCCTGGCACCAGCGGTCTACTACTTTCAGATTGCATCGTAGCAGTTCTGGCGGGGGAAGACAATGTTTTTGTTGTGCATCCTTTTTAGTCTCGGTAGAGACGATGTCACATAGCCTGGTGGCTTTAGCCCCAGGTATTAAGGATTCAAATCAAGAAAGCCCCGGATGGGGCGAAGTTGCTTTTGAATCGCTTTTCGACGTCGTCCCTTTTGGGACTTTGTGTGTAGAGGTATTCGATTCCTGGGAATAAATTCCCAGGCTATGTGCCGCCGTCCCTACCGGGACGGATCAGAATGACGCTACCCCAAATTAATAAATCCGCCTCATATAAAAACCGCAATTTCCCAAAAAGCAAGTTCCTTTTGCGAAATTGTATGTTATGTTTGTACACATTCCAGAAATCAAGAGTGCAATCTAGGGCCAGTTATAATGATTACTCTGACAATTATGTTCAGCGGTGCCATCTGGGGGCTATGTTTGAAGCTCCGAGGTCGCAAACCTGATGAGAATAGCGATTCTGAATAGACATCGGATCATCAGACCCAATCTATGCTGTTTTCAAGCACCGCTAATGCTTGATGTGTTCCCAGTATTCTTCAAATGCCCCTTTCACATGGAAGTCGGGGCTGTTGTCGAGATCGTGGCATTTCAGGCAAGTGTCTCTGGCTTTTAACAGCGGCAATTCCATTTGTTTGCGGAATTGCTCGATCATCGTCTCGTCAAAATCTTCATCGCCCTGCTCTGCTGCGACATGCTGAGAGCCTGGTCCGTGGCAGTTTTCACAGCTCACAGCTCGCTTGAGTGGCGACTCTTGGAGATTCAAATAGCCAGACTCATACGGCAAGTAATACTTTTGATCCCAGCCGGTTACATGGCAGGCTAAACACTCAGGGTCAAAATGCCGGGGCACTTGAAAGCGTTCAGGCGGGGTGATCAATGATTGTGTGGCGTGCGAATGAGGGCTGTTGGCCCAAACATCAAACTCATCGGCGTGACATTCGCTACAAGCTTGGCTGCCGACAAATTGAAGACCTGAGGGATGGGGAATCGGACGAATGCCGAGCTCTTCAAACGATAAACTTTCAAGCTGCTGTTGATAACTGGCCAGCAGTTGCATCATTTCGTCGGTGTCGGCAAACCGGGCGTCAAGTGGTATGCGTTGATAGCGAATCGAAAGTTGTTTTTCGCCATACACGCCAACCACTCCGGCATACATGCCTTTGGTGCCTGTTTGTATCATGCGAGCGCCAGTTCCTTCGATCTCTTCCGGCTGTCGCGTTGGTTCGCCTGCACCACCGGCAGTGACAATCAGTTGAAAGCCAGGAAACTTTTGAGAATACTCACGGCTCTCTTCCAACGTGGCATGCGATAACAACACGTAAAGATCACACTCGGCCGCTTCGAGTTCGGCCCAGGCGGCGGTCAGTCCTGTGATAGGGTCTTCAATTTCAATCAAGTCATTTGAAATCGCTTTGTGATGGCTTTTGCCAAGCACGCCGGTGATGCCAATTTTTTTGCCTGCCACTTCAATAATGCGAAACTGGGGAGTCGCCCCAAACAAGCTGACATTGGCACTGATAAAACGTAAGTCGTCAGGGTCATCGCCCACGATTCCGGCAAACACTTCATCGGTAGAAAGCCGCAGGTCATCTGGCCCAAAAGTGACGGCTTGATAGTCCATCGCTTGCAAGCCGGCTCCGGTAGTTTGAAATTTGATTTCTGGTTGTCGTCCAAACCTGCGGACTTGATTACCAACATCAACCGGCACCACATTCCAACCGCGATCTTCTTGTAGCTGTTTGAGCAGTGAGGCCCGACGGTTCAACCCCCCTTTTTGATTATCGAGACCAGTGCAACCACACGGTTCGATATATCCATGCTGCCGACCGGTGACCAACAACGAGAACAGCGGCTTGTCCCAGCCGGTGAAAAGTTCAGAATATTCGGTCTCATTTTTGGCTGTTGTTTCTGATTCCTCAGCAGGAGGAGTCTCAGCGGGGCCGGTTTCAACTGGCATTGGATCAGTTTGAACAGGCGGGTCTGTCGTTGGTTTTTCTTCTGGTAGCGGTTCTATTTTGGTTGGTTCGGTGGTTTCTGCTGGCTGAGTTTTTGTAGCAGAACCTGAATTGGGTGGGCTGGAGTGATTGTTGCAGCCACAAAGTGCGCAGGCAAAAACGAAACCGAGCGGAAGCACGAAAACGTGGTCGAATAGGGAATGAAAAAAGCGCATAAAGTGTTTGCCTTAGTCAACTTAAGGAGCCCTTCATTGGGTGGGTATTCAATGAAGAATTGAACTGAAACGGTCTACGGCACAGCTTTCAGGGAAAGCTTCGCGTATCGGAAACTGTCTTTTTACCTCATTTTGCAAAATTACTCTACGGAGAACTTTATGCGAATCACGAGTTCTTCGATATTTGGGTGCCCCTCGGATCTGAGAACGATTTCCCCAAAGCCCCCTTGTTGCTTGCCCAGATGATTGGCCGCAGGGCTGCCGACTGGTACTTCGATCTTCAACGGGAACATTCGCACTTTCCCGTTGCTTAGTTCATTCACTTCGCCAAAGGAGACTTTCAGGAATTTGGGGGTGACTTCGTGAATTTTGATTGTGATCTCATTGCGGTATGGGCCTTTGGCGATGACATTCAGTCTCGCTTTGGCACCTTGGTTACTTTTTAGATTACCGAGCAGCAGCACATTACTGTTGGGAATGACTTTGTATTTTGAGACCGAAGCGATGGTAATATCGCCCACAATTTGGCTGGTCACCGGCAGTTCGACTTCCGTTTTTTCATCATTGGTATGCAGTTTGATTTGAATTCGGTTAGAACCGATCGGCAGTCCCTTTTTTAAGGTGATCAAAATTTTCTGACCTGAGAGGGCGCCTTTGTGTTCGGCAAGTTCCTCTTGTGAAAGTGGTTTGACTTCTGCTGAATAGTAGTCGGAGTGATCACCAATAAATTCAACTTTGTTGATCTCCAAGTCTGTTATTTTGTGAGAAAAGAGGACTGCTTCAGTTGTGTTTGATTCGTTGGCGGAAATGTTGCTAAGATTGATTTGTGGTGGCTCTAAATGAAGTGATTCGGTGACTGAACCCCTGATGATTAAATCAATCACGGCACGTCGAGGATCGTTCGTGCCAATGGTGGCCGTTTGCGAGAAGTCTGCCGCGTACGATTTAGGGGTCCATTCCAAATCGATATTTGCCGATTCTCCAGGCAATATCTCATTGTTCGCCAGACTGCTGATCGTACATTTGCAGGTGGTGCCTTGTTCTTCGAGCTTTAAAGGAGCATCACCCTCGTTTTTGATTACAAAGGTATACTTGCCAACGGCCCCTAGTTCCATACTGCCGAAGTCATGCTCTTCTCCGCCGATCACCACCGCTTTAGGCGCAGGTTTATTGTTCTCGACACTTCGTGTGATATTAGGATTAGTGACGGGGCCAAAATCGTTCAGCGAATGGGTATTGGCAATCGAGGAACAATAACCAATCGTAACGCCAACAATCAGGCTAACAGCAATTATAATAACCGGTTTCATGGAAGTGGAACCTTAACAGGTGATAGGTAGTATTATTTAACTTGTGGTGGAAGCGATGACGAAGTGTAATTGCGATTCGTCCTTGCTCGTAACGCCGAAGGTGTTCAACTCCAAAGCCTAGGGCACGCATGAATGCGAAGCAGTAATGCGTACCCTAGGTTCTGTTTGGCTTTCACATCAACACTGAAAGTGTTGTACAACCGGCAGTTCCTGGTTCAACCCCTACAGGGTTGGCTCATTGTTATTTTCATCTACCCAGGGTGACGCGACTTCGTCGCTGACCCTGGGCTTTGGAGTTAAACACCTTCGGTGTAAAGCATCAATCTCAATCATAGTCCAGTATCTGTAAGTTGGCTACTAGCAACGGTTAAGGTTTGTCAGAAACAAACTCGCTACTTCTACATATTGACCCTGGGAAAGGTCTATATTTACTCATTACGCAGTGATAGCATCGCTTGTTCGGCGAACTCAGTCGGCTGCGGCAGTGGAAGCTGACCCGTGATTGACGACTCATTCGCATGATCGACCAGACGTACTGCACCCAGTTTGCGTTCGGAATGATCGTGCAGCCCATCAAGCCGCAGGGCTTCTGCTGCCTCAACAGCGGCCGCTTCGTCTTGTTTTGATAGGTGAAGACACCAGGCCAAGTCGGCATGCAAAATCGCCCTGTTGGGGAACAGTTCCGTAGAACGTCGGTGGTGTTCAATGGCCAGTTCAAGATGTTTCGCATCGCCCGATTTGCGATACATCGACAAGTACCATTTGCCAAAATTCTGATGTGCGGAGAAGGAACGAGGGTTGCGTTCTATTGTTAAGGCAATCGCCGCATTCAACTCGTAATTTATGTTTTCACGAAATTTGGGCATTCTCATCCAAGAGTAGTAATAGAACTCAGCAAGATTGTACGCACTTTTATCGGAATAAGAATCCACGTGCCTGGCAGTTCGCAAGGATTTCATAACTGGCTGGTAGGAGAAAGGCGAAGTATTACGAGCGAGCTTGTTATAATAATTAGCAGTTGACGATGGCAAATAGGCCGTTTGCAGGCAAACGAATCCGAGTAGAATAGCCACACCTAACGGCAAAAGACTTAGCTGGATTTTCTGCAAGCTCTTGGGTCGTTCGCTTGGCTGATTTGCAGCCAGAGCAAGAAGTATCCATAAACTAAGTCCAACCGCTGGAAACCCAATCCCACCGGCAGCAGACAAGTTGATTAACATCGTGACGATGGCTACCACCACTGTTGCCAGTGGCCATTGACCTTCGATAACCCATCGCCGAAAGCTGAAGACAAATAATATCGATAGCGGAAATCCCAAAAGCATAAAAGGATTTAGCGTCCCGATGATTTGAAAGGGGCTCCAGGTATTATCGATTAGAATAACGCGAAAAATGGGTGCCATACATGCCGCAACGCACCCACTGATCAATAACCAATCGGTCGGTTGTAACGTATGGAAATCAACGCCTTTTGATTTTTCGGCTGAACTTTGCGTATTGTTCGACGAGTCTACTGATTCACTCGATTGGCGAACTAACCGAATCCACCCCCAAGTAAACATTGCCAATATGCCAATCATGGGCAAGCCGCCGATGGCGATTAACTCGACTATGAAATTATGCGGATCACCGACCGTTTCACTGGCCGCAGGACTCATGTATTTAGGGTAGAAGTTCTGAAAGTTGCCTGGCCCGCTGCCAAACAGTGGGCGTTCGGCCACAATGCCTGATGCTCCTTGCCAGTATTGCAAGCGATACAAGATTGACTTCGGGGCTTCACTTAAAACTTCGAGGTCCAGTGCCCCGAAGAGAAAGGCGGAGCCAAAAACTATTAGCAAACAACCGGCAATTGCCGCGGGGATTTTCCAACTCAAAAGATGTCGAATTCCTGATCCATAAAGCAACCAAAGCCCCATGCCACATGTCAGTGCCAGCCAGGCGGTTCGACTTTTGGTGGTCAGCAAGCAGAGCATTATCAACAAGGCACATAACACGCAAACCATTAACACCAAAACGCATATTGCGCAATCCTGGATATTCCAGCGTTCTTTTTGTTTCAGTAAGTATTGAACTAACGCGAGCAATGAGTATAGAACTAACGTGAACAGCACAATCACCCACGTTGCCAAGAAACCAGCCAGTGAGTTTGTCAGCACAAAGGTTGCAGTTGGTTCCGAGCTATTCAGCCGATCTTCAAACTGCTTTCGTATTGGATTGTCGGGTGAAGGATCAATACCTTGCTCCATCAAATGAACTTCAGGGTCACTATTATACAGGGCAATTGTGCCAGGGATTTCAACCTGAGATTGATACAGTGCATAAACGGATAGCAGTACAGAAATACCTAGCATGGTAACCAACAACGCTTTCTTTTGTTGATCAAAACGAAAGGTCTGGCGTATAAGAAAATAGGCGATAATAAAACTGTTGTAGTCCCAAAAACTATTGATGGCCGAACGCAGCGATCCATCGCCTGAAACGGCATAGACTGACAACGCCAACCATACAATAAAGCCCGTGGCGGCGGTTTCGGTGGTGCTCCAATAGATTTTTTTCTCTTGCGTACATAGCAATTGAATGGCCCACACGATCAACAGCCCAATCCAGGCCAGTGAAAGCGGTAAGCTGGTGCCGAGTGCAGGACTGCCTTCGATACAAACCAGGGGTGTCATGCAGGCCAACGCAACCACTGCGATGGGGATCAAATTTGACAGTAAATCCGCTTGGTTACTGTTCGCGGTAGTGGCTCGCTTACGACCCATTAATCAGGTGTTCCATTCTTATGTCTTCGGGCAGTTGATTCAATCACTGCGATTAAAGCCAATACACAGGCGACCATCAACAGCACAAAAATTGCACCAATCCAATCAACCCTGTGTAGAATCAAAGCGCCCAGCCCGCTGGTTGCCGTCATCAAATAAATGGTCAATACGGCCTGAGTTTTACTGAAACCTAATTCAACTAACCGATGCGAAAAATGGCATTTATCGGCTTTGAAAATACTCCTGCCTTCACGCAGGCGAATCCAAAGCACGGTCACCATATCGTAAAGCGGAACCGCCAATACGCAAAGCGGGGCCAAAATTGCATGCTGCGAACCATCGTGGTAGCCGCCGAAAGTTGCCAGAATGGTCATCACCGCAATACTGAAACCGACCAAGTAACTGCCGGCATCGCCCATAAAGATTTTCGCCGGTGGCCGGTTGTGCCACAAGAAGCCAAGTAGCGAGCCGACCAACACTAATAAAAAAGCGGCCACAAATAATTGCGGTTCTTTTTCGCTAGGGGAAATCAATAACACGGCTGCCAGCATCGAACAGCTAATCGTGGCAACTCCGGCAGAGAGCCCGTCCATGTTGTCGAGCATATTGAACGAGTTGATCAGGCCCACAATCCAGATCATGGTGATCAACTCGGTCACCATTGGCAGTTCAACAAAGAAGCTAAGTTTCCAATCCAAGGCAAACACTACCAGGGCCGCCACTCCAAATTGAACGCCTAGCCGCAACTTCCAAGAGATGCCTAATCGGTCATCAACCAAACCTAAAACCGCCAGCGTAGTGGCACAAAAGATGATGGCCCAAAGTTTATCGAGCTGGCTGAAAAAACCATCGACATGGGTAGAAGCATAACCAAGCAGCGAACTCAAAAAGCGGTTGTCTGAAAAACTCGCAGGGTCTAACTGAGTTAAAATCAACACGCCCAGTTGAGCCAGTATCAAAGTGCCAACCAGCCCGGCCCATATACCGATGCCGCCGCCCAGTGGCGTGGGCTCGGTATGCACCTTCCGCTCTTCATTCGGTTTGTCGACTAGGCCCCATTGCTCTGCTTTGCGTCGAACCAGCGCAGTGGTTAGCAGCGACAGCAAGAAGCTAGGCACTACGGTTGCGGCGATCATTGCCAGCGCGGTTTGATAATTCCAGGACACGATAAACTTGCGTTATACAGATGTAGGTGAGTGGGAAAAGGCAAACAATACATCATAGTCTCTTCACGACAATTGCCATACTGCTTACTGCATAAGAGAAACAGTTATAAGGATTCTAACGATTGTTTATCGAGGCATCGATCATCAGAGCTCAACTTTCGAGTGTTCGATATTGCTGACGCAGGTAGTTACGGCACTCGGTGAAGAACTGGTGGAAGTCTTCTCGCTGATAATCAGGATAGGTCCACGGCCAAGCCTTCCACTGTTTGCTTTGCCACTGCAACGTGATTTCGGCATAGATGCCGTCTTTCAAATAGATGCGATGATTGCGGTCTTTGGTGGTAGCCAACACCAACTTCGATTGCGTGATGTAACCAGAGTCCAAATTCAAAGGACGGGTTTCACTGTATTCGCCGGTGGAACTGAGTTGATTTTCAATGGCGTTCGATGCCAGTTTGACATCGCTCAATAAAGCGGGGTCAATCAGTGTTTCAAAGGCCCAGAATTCTTTGCGTAATTCCGTGCCCATCTCGGCTGCGTAATAACTGGTTTCGGAGTGATCAAACGATTCGCTCTTGAGCGCCAGTGGTCCATAAAGGTCTTGCATCGCTTGGCAACCAAACTCTAACGCGATTGGATACTTACTAAACGAGGCCACAATTAATAGGGCCAGCTTGGGGTGAGATGGATTTCCCATTTGATTTTTCAAAAACTCGATGTGTTCAATTATAAATTATCATTAAACGGGTAGCCCTGGTTGCTTGCAACCAGGGTTGACGAAGTTGGCAAGAGGGTTGTTTGTTTGGATTGAACCTGAGTAGGTCAGTGTTGTGCCTGACGGAAATTGAGAACCGATGTTGCTACCTCGTCAGGCAGAGCACTGACCTACATAAACTAACGCAGCAAGAAATAATAAAAGCTGCCTAACCAGCGGTTAGACAGCTTTTTGTTTTTTAAGTTCAACAGCAGTTCTTAGAAGGTGAAGATAGCATCTAGACCGTAGAACATGATGTCGTCGTGATTTCCGTCAGCGAATGGAGTTCCACCACCAGCACCGATGTCATCAAACTTGTCGAATCGAACTTCTGGACGAACGGTTATGTTCGCATTGGGTTTCCAGTTGACGCCGAAAGTAGCAGCGTAGTAGTTACCTGGACCAGTTGCAGCAATTCGGGCACCATCTTCGTCGCAGAACCATTCTGCACGAACACCAACGCTCCAGCAATCATTGATTTCTTTGAGCAAGTATTGGTTTGCACCATACCAGTAGGTTTGTTCGCCAGTGATGTTGGTATTGTTACCAAGATCAGTCTGGAAGATGTAGTTCAAACCACAACCTAGATCAACATCGAAAACCAAGCTGTTCATGAAGATGTTACCATCGTTCTGTGAACCCCAGTCGCCAATGTTCACCATCCAAGTCATGCTTGTTCTGTCAGTCAGGTCCATGCTAACGCCACCTAAGAAAGTGCTTCCACCTTCGTAAGTATCAAAAGCTGCATCCCAACCGTTAGTCCAACCACCGTAAACGGTCATGTTTTCAAGACCATTGTACTCAGCCAAAACGCCGGTGTGAGTAAATGGTTCAGCATAGACCATGGTGTAAGCATGTGAGTAGAAGAAGTTGCCTGTCGCAGGTACTACTTCGTAACCAATAGTGGTGTAGAAGTGACCAGCTTTAACATTCCAATTACCCCAAGCAGCCGTTAGGTAAGCTTGTGGAATGGCTCCACCCATGAAAGAACCGGAGTCCCAACGGTTGTCCCAAACGTCACGATTACCATGACTGAAAGCTTGAGTGTCTGGACCATCCGCACCGAACATGCCATCAACTCGGTAACCGAGATCGAAGCAGTAGGTTTCGGCATCCGCTTCTTTTTCAGCGTACAACCAAACTTGGTTCAACACAACATTTTGAGCGTTGTTGTTGAATCCAAGAGGGCCATTTCCCGTTTGGGTGTTTCTACCACGAGCATTGCCGTAGTAACCCGCTGAAAGATGACCGCCAATTTTGATTCCACAGCAGTTTTCAGGAAACAGGGTCCAAGCGTCCCCGTGTCCACAACAAGGCCAACTAAGTAGGCCACATCCACTTCCGCAAGAGTTGCAACCAGTGTCGCAAGCTCCACCGCAAGCGGCCACATCGCCACAAGCGGCTGCATCATCAGCAATCGTGCTGGTGTAGCTCACATTGCCGGCGTCTTCATAATACTCGGTAGCTTCTTGAGCTCCAGCGATGGCCGATCCGCTGACCATCATTCCGACAGCTAACAAAGCCGCCTTAAAATCCATTCTCATCTGAACTCCCTCCTATCCCAGGAAATACGTGTGCACATAGAGTCTTGTATAGTTGATAACGTTCTAGTTCAACGATTCTCGAACTAAAAACCGTGGAACCAGAACTTGCCAATGCTTTGAATTTGCCACTTGTTTGACTTTTGTGTTACAAAAGCCCCCGTCTTAACAAATGTAAATTTGCAGCGCAGCAACCTGTAAAGTTCACAGGGTTACAGGACTTTATCGAATGCAAGATCGCTAGAATCCACTAAGAAGCCTGTGGACGGAGAACTTTACGCATGAAGAAAATTCAGCCTAGCTTACTTATGTTCACACTAATTGGCCTCTGAATGGCCTGATTTGTTAAGATATTCCAATTAACGGACTGGGGGTTAATGTACCCTAGTAGTTATAAGGGGAGGTAGAACTAGGCAAAATCGGATAAATTTCCTCGAAATTCCATTCTGCATCGAACATTATTCACTTGAGATTTATACAATAATTGGTAACAATAGAAGTATTGAGGTCAGCTATTCACTAAAGAGGCATCTTTTCTGGCCACTTATCAACCAAAAAGGTCTTAGTTTATGTTATTCAGTAATACGTACGCTCCTTCTGAGCGTAGGGTTCGTCGTAGTGGTTTTACCCTGGTCGAACTATTAGTCGTGATTGCCATCATTGGTATTTTGGTAGGTCTGACCCTGCCTGCGGTCCAAATGGCCCGAGAATCAGCTCGAAGAGCCCAGTGCCAGAATAACCTGAAGAATCTTGGGTTAGGGTTACTCAATTTCGAAGGCACTCACAAATCACTTCCTATGGCAGTGCTAGTTAGAAAGGGTGGAGCAAAAAATCATTACACATGGATTGCTCAGATTCTCCCTTTTATTGAACAAGCTGCTCTCTATGACGCATTAAATGTTGGTAAATCTTCTGCTGATGCGAATAGTGCGAGACTTGCTGTCAAACTTGATCTTTTAACTTGTCCTTCAGACCCGAATGAGGCGGCTCTTACAGAGACTAACCAAGTGGGTGTTACAAACTATGCTGGTAGTGAAGGATATCTTTCTGAGACAGTCATTAATCAATGGCAAAAAGGCGATTTAAACAGTAACAAAGATCAGGCTGAAGAACGTCCAGTTGTTGATCCAAGTGTTCCTGCTTATTTAGGTGGAATGAATCGGATGGACTTGGCTGGTATCTTTCGACCTACCATCGCCACAAAGATGGCGAAAATAGTGGATGGGGCGTCAAATACCATCATGGTCAGCGAAGTTACAATACCTGGATTTACAGGTGGACAAGTTGATTTTGTCGACTCAGGACATCCTCGTGCAGCCTTCGTTGGTCAATATATGAGTGGAGTGGCCACAAGATCAGGATATGTTGATGCAAAAGGTGGCACTGATTTTTCAACAGGTTATTGCCCAGTTTCAAACTGTGGATCACAAAATTTAATCGCTCCCGTCTATCGTTCCAAAGATCCAATCAATTCAGACTGGCTTGGTGCAAGTACTTCACATGATGTATGCCAAACGGTTTTCGCAGATGGTTCAGTGAAGGGGTTTGCTCTGACCATGGATAAGATTACCTGGATTCAATTAAATGCCATGAATGATGGTACGGTTATCAGAGCCAATTAATCCAAATTTATATAAAAATAGCCGGTTGAATTATCAACCGGCTATTTTTGTTTCTTGCTTGAACAACTTACTCCGCTATCAATAAGCCTTCGCCACTACCGCACGACGTGCGGCCGGTTTGCCAGTGAAGATACAGGTGCCTGGTTCTTCTTCGACATCAACTGGAAAACTACGCACTGTCAATTTCAACTCTTTCAGCTTCTCTTCCACCTCTGCGTCATCGCAGCAATAGCAAGAGGCGAACCCGCCATGAATCTCGGGATTCTTCTTGTTTTTCGGGGTGAAAAAGGCTTCTAACTCAGCCAGGTCATCAATCACCCGAGAGTTATCATCTAGCATCTTTTTCGCTTTTTCAAACAGCCCGGTTTGAATTTCTTCGAGCGTAGTGGCAATGTTTTGTACAAAAACGCCTCGTGAAATGCCTTGTTTATCTTTGTGTCCTTTGTCGCGTCGGCCAACAAACACACTATCGGAAGCCACATCACGCGGCCCAACTTCCGCACGAATCGGCACACCTTTTTTGATATGCTGCCAAGTCTTCTCGCCACCGCGAATATCACGGTCGTCAATCAACACACGAACAGGTCGTCCAGCGTAGGTTTGTGATTTCAGTTCTTCGCGTAGGGTTTTGCAGTACTCCAAAACGGTGTCACGGTCTTCATCGTTTCGATAGATAGGCAGCAACACAATTTGCTGTGGTGCCAGCTTCGGAGGAAGCACCAACCCATCGTCATCAGAATGCGTCATGATCAGCCCGCCGACTAATCTAGTGGAAACACCCCACGAGGTCGTCCAGGCAAATTCTTCGCCACCCTCTTTGCTTTGGAATTTGATTTCTTGAGCCTTCGAAAAGTTTTGACCCAAGAAGTGGGATGTGCCAGCTTGCAGTGCCTTGCGGTCTTGCATCATCGATTCGATGCTAAATGTCGAGACCGCGCCAGGAAATCTTTCCCATGAAGGTTTTTCGCCTTTAATGACCGGCATGGCCATAAAGTTTTCGGCGAAATCAGCATACACATCGAGCATTAGCCGAGTCTCATCCACTGCTTCTTTTTCAGTCGCATGGGCCGTATGCCCTTCTTGCCACAAAAACTCGGTCGTTCGTAAGAACATCCGTGTCCGCAGTTCCCAACGAACCACATTGGCCCATTGGTTGATCAAGATGGGCAAATCTCGATAAGACTGCACCCATTTTGCGTACATTGACCCAATAATTGTTTCGCTGGTTGGCCGCACAATCAGTGGTTCATCCAGCTTGCCAGCAGGCACCAAACCGCCATCAGGGCCAGGTTCTAGCCGGTGATGCGTGACCACGGCACATTCTTTGGCGAATCCTTCAACATGTTCGGCCTCTTTTTCTAAGAAGCTGATAGGTATAAATAGTGGGAAATAAGCGTTGACGTGTCCGGTTTCTTTGAACATGCCATCGAGCACATGCTGCATGTTTTCCCAGATCCCCCAGCCCCAAGGTTTAATCACCATACAGCCGCGAACAGGGGAAATTTCAGCCAAATCGGCCGCTTTGATCACTTGTTGATACCATTCAGGGTAGTCGTCAGAGCGGGTAGGTGTAATTGCATTTTTGGGCGCTTTTGCCATGTGTTTCTCGAATGTTTAAGCGTAAAGGTGGATAGATCTAGGTTAATGTTGTTCAGACAAGCATCGTATTCTAGGGGATTTACTGCCTTGCTGACAACTCAGCTTTAAGTGAATAGAGCCAAACCGCCAAACTTGGTTCGTCCCCTTGAACCGAACACGCGGCAAATTTAGAATCCGATGCTCCTAATTAAGTTCATTTTATGTCTGAAAGCCGACTAGTATGTCTCGCCAAAATATCGCCGAACTAGGCGAAAACGACCACGTTGATGAAGTTTTCCTCGCTTCGGCTAAGCAATTACGGCCCAATCGTCAGGGAAATCTCTACTTACAGCTTCAACTGGTCGACAAATCTGGCTCTGCCAATGCCATGATGTGGAACGCCACCGAGAAGACTTACAAACTGTTTGAAGACGGAGATTATCTGAAAATCAAAGGAAAATCTCAGTTCTACAACGGGGCCATGCAGATCATCGTCAATCAAATTGACAAGGTCGATGCTAGCTCCGTCGATGAATCGGACTTCCATCAACTCGGCGGTGAGGACATCGAAGGGCTAAAAAAACAACTTACCGATCAATTGCGAGCCATCAGTAACGTCCACCTGCGTAACTTGGCCGATTGTTTTCTGATCGACGAAGACTTTATGGACAAATTTTCGCGTGCCCCTGCCGGCGTGAAAAATCATCACGCGTTCCAAGGCGGGCTCTTAGCCCATGTGGTTAATTTAATTGATGCCTGTAAAGCGGTTGCTCCTCTCTATAAAGAACTCGATGTCGACCTGTTAGTGATGGGCGCTTTTGTGCATGACTTAGGAAAAATTGACGAACTCACTTACGACAAAGGTTTCGCCTACAGCGACGAAGGTCAATTAATCGGTCACTTAGTCATGGGCATCAACATCGTCGAAGAAAAAGTCAAAGAAGCCGAAAAACTGAGCGGAGATAAAATTCCGCATGAACTGGTCCTTCGCCTCAAACACATGGTCGTCAGCCATCACGGCAAGTTAGAGTTCGGCAGCCCTAAAGTTCCGATGACCTTGGAAGCAGTCGCCCTCAACTATCTCGACAGCATGGACGCCCACCTGGCCAGTTACGCCCAACTGATCGAAGAAGACGTCAACACTGACAGCAACTGGACCACGTACTTCCCGGCCATTGGGCGCAAGTTGTACAAGGGACAACAGTCGTAGCCATTCGTAATCACAAACGCGAAGCGTCAGCGAGGGCAGAAGTGTAACTGCACTTCCTCCTCGTGTGCCACTGGCTTCGCCAGTGCTGAATTGCAAATCGACTTCACTCAACAGCTTTCATATAGAAACGCAACGGTTCAACTGGCGTTGAAAATCTACATGACCTTCAATCCAATTGCACTTCACACTGTCGGCTGGCAAGCAGCCAGACTACGAGATTTTTGCCGATCATAATAACGCAACTATTTTCTCGGCTTCACTTCACGCATCACATACAGCGTATCACTGCGTCGAACGCGTTGATCGGTCTTGATTGAAAACACCTGGCCTGCTTCGACCGACTCGATGGTGCTCTCGCCACTGAGTCGCATTTCTTCGACTGTGCCTTCAATCACACCAGTGGTTGGGCCGATAATGGTGTATTCATCTCCCACCGAAAGCCCGCCGTGGGTGGCGTTAATTTCAGCCACGCCTAGTTTGCTGTAGAAGTTGGTGATTTTGCCAATTTCAATTTTTTGCTTAGTGGCCTGCGAACCATACACGCCAGACCAACCTTGAGGGCGACCAAGATAGTAGCCGGATGAGAGCCCTCGGTTGTAAACCTCTTTCAATTCTTCGTAGAGCCCAGACACAAATTCTTCGTTGTAAGTGCCTGCGGACACCGCTTCGACCGCTCTTCGATAGGCACGCACTACAGTCAACACATACTCAGGCGAACGACCGCGGCCTTCGATCTTGAGCGTATGAATTCCGGCGGCCAACATTTCATCGAGAAAATCAATCGTGGCGATATCATCGGGCGACATGATAAAGTTATTGTCAATCTTTAATGCTTGGCCCGTTTCTTCATCAATCACTTTGTAAGTCTTGCGGCAATTCTGGCGGCAAGCTCCACGATTGGCCGATGCGTTATCGGTGAACAACGACATGCTACAACGACCAGAAGTCGCCACGCACAACGCCCCATGGGCAAACGCTTCGATTTCCATCAACCGACCATGCGGTCCGCGAAGATCGTCGGCGACAATCTTCTGATGGATCTTCTTGATCATCGCCAAGTTCAGTTCTCGGGCCAACACAATCCGATCACAAAACTGAGCGTAAAATTTAAACGCGGGATAATTGGAAACAGAAAGCTGTGTCGAAAGATGACATTCCAGCCCAAGCTCTCGGGCCATCATCACCACACTCATATCGGCAACAATAATTGCGTCAACTTCACAGCGTTTGGCTTCATCCAGCATCTTGGCCACAAGCTTCAAATCGTGATCGTACATCACGGTGTTAATGGCCAAGTAGCCTTTGACATTCGCGGCATGCAAACGAGTCATGATCTCCGACAGATCCTCCAGCTCAAAAGTCCGCCGCGCTTTGGCCCGCATGTTCAATTGAGCCAAGCCAAAATAAACCGCGTTGCCACCTGCTTGAATGGCAGCAGTTAGCGAAGAAAAACAACCGGCCGGCGCTAACACTTCGGTAGTTTGGATGGCAGTGGATGATTCTTGAGCCGGGGCAGTAGTGGTAGACATGATACACAGTTGGGGATTGAATACGTTGGAAATAGGCACAAACCGAAAGGTTAGAATACCAGAAGATTCGGTTATAGATAACGTGTCTAAATTCACAGTAGATTAGTCTGACGTTGTTTCTGCTGAAAAACGCTCGATATCATGAAGAAATGATGAAAACTGTATGCTACTTTCAGTCGTCTTATGTTTCGTGGGAGACGTTCTGCGGTATGATTGGAATCAAGTTGGCTGGGTCAGTTTAAATTTAGCCATCTACTTATTTCGTTACCTTGTGAAAGTATTCGCATGAACTTCCGACACTTATTGACATCGATCTCTTTATTGGTGCCCTGGGTGATTTTTGCCAAGGCTGATGTTGTTCCGATGGAAGACGATGTGCCACCTCCGCCAGATGCGTCCCTCTCATTTTCCACTCAAACTATAATTGCTGGTATTGCATTGACATTAGCCATCGTTGCTGCTGGAATCATTTGGTCTCGGCGAAATCAGCTAGTAAACTAATCACAAGAAATATCGAGATGACAATTCATACACTTCTTCTAGTCTTATGTTTATGTAGTATCGGGGCAGGAATCGCGATTGCCGACATACCGCCACCCTATGAATATCCTTCTTTACCGAGTGGATCGGACTTGATTCCAAAATCGGTGGATCAGTTTTTTGATATCTGGGGAACGGTGATTGCGGGGTGTGCACTTTCACTTGCTATAGTAACCAGTGGCTTAATATGGAATAGAAGAAGAAAAAGGTCAAAAGAAAATGACGCTACGATTGATACCGACTAAATAGCATGGTAATCGCCTTATGAATTCTGTGACCGCTCCAGCCACACCCACAATTCGAACAGCCAGTTATTCCTCGGCTGTTTTTGCCGGGTCCATTATCTTGATGATTACTGTGGCTTGCTTGATTGCCGGGTGGGCACCGCTGGGTTTTTCGGTTGCCACGGTGTTTCTATTTGCTGGGCCTCATAACTGGATGGAAGCTCGTTATTTTCTGTCGAAAATGCCAGCCCGTTGGGGGAAACTTTGGCTCTATTTTACCATCGGGCTCGGTGGTGTTGCACTACTTACTGTTACACAAATTGCGATGACCACCACGCTTCGGTACTATCAGGCCAGTGGGCAAGCATGGACGATTGGATATGCGGTGTGGAACACGTTGTTAATCACATGGATTACCAGTTTGGTTCTGATGCGAAGTCGGCAAAACCCCAAGCGTTTGCATTGGGAGATCGCCCTGCCAATCGGCTTTCTGCTGATTG
>NVWB01000241.1 GCA_002733575.1 Blastopirellula sp.
ATGACGATAAAGATGTTATAGATAGCTGTAGTAATGAAACATCAGGAGAGATTTCAGTCAGCTCTGGGTCTAGCAACTATCGTATTAGAATGGGAAGTTTTGTCGTACATAATAAAAATTATCCCACGTATGAGGTTGATTATGATTACAAGCTAAATACATCAAACCAATTGGTTTTTCGTTATGGAAAAAAAAATAACTCTATTAGAAATAATGTATTAACTAGAACTAGCAGTTTACCTCCAGATCCTGCCACTTTTACTACTTCTCTTAAAGGACGGTACTTGTATAATTTTAAAAGAGTCAAGGTGTTAATAGAGGTGAAGTCAACAGAAACTGAAAATGAAACAAGCTTGATTCAACAGCAGCGTTATTCCGCACAGGTAGATTACAGGTTACTAACAGAAAAATGTAGAGGATGTTTACTTCATCTTAGTTTTGATAGAGATAATAACGAGATATCAAACTGGCACAGCACCTCGTTGGGCATAGATATTCCATGGATAAAAGAATTCTATAATCAATTTGCAATCAGGTATACCAATAGTGACAGTAGTGGATCTTTCTATAGCTTGGTCTGGATTATAAATTACAACGGTCGTCCATCAATATTGTCACGATGAATTAGGGTGAATATTATTATTTATTTAGAATATTTTAGTTTTCGAAGAGCACCTTTTCAGATTACGACTGATGAAGATTTTTTATACCTTAGCAAACAGCATTCTAAAGCAATGGCTTATATGGACTATGCAGTTAGTCAGCAAGGTGGGTTTGTTATTATTACAGGAGAGATTGGTTCAGGAAAAACAATTTTATTGAAAAGAATGATAAGGCGTTTTAATAAAAAGGCAACATGTATTAACTTATCATTTACTAACTTGGATGGTGAAGAGTTATTTCAGTATGTTGCTGAAGAAGCAGGTATTGATGTAATTAATGAAAGTAAGGTTGGCTTAATATTTTCGTTAAAAAAATATTTCTTTGATAGATTGAAGAGTGGTAAGCCTAGTGTATTGATCATTGACGAATCTCAAAATCTTTCTTCTGAAAATCTAGAAGACTTGAGGATGCTAGCCGGCTTGGAAGTTAAGGATAGACCTTTATTGAGAGTTGTTATGCTTGGACAGCCAGAGTTCATGGTTAGTGTGAATCGGTCCGAGCAGTTAAAGCAGAGAGTTAAATTACATTATCACTTAAGTGGACTGAATGAGGTTGAGGTTTCAAAATATATAGATCACAGACTGATGATTGCAGGATCTGATGGCAGTGATATATTCCCAGCCGATGTGGTTAAAGTTATTTATCAATACTCGCGTGGCATTCCTAGGTTAATTAATAAGATATGTGATGCTTTATTATTATGTGCATTTATCGAAGAGCGAAAGTATACATTAAGAAGTGATATTGATGAGGTTTCTGGTGACTTGATGATAAGCAAGCCATCAGAGGTTCTGCCTAGTGATATAATGGACTCTAATAAATGTCTTAATCTCAACGGAATAATAAGTGAGTCTGACTCTATAGATAGAGTAGTTTATGCGCTAGAAAGTATTAATAAAAACTTAGAAAAATTAGCAAATAGTTTAAATGTCAAGGAAGAGGTTAGTTGATAATGGCATCTACAGTATATATGTTTCACGCTATTGGTACGTTATCTTCGAGTGATAGTGCTGATGTTAATTACAGTTATTCAAACGAAAAATTTATTGAATTTTTAAAAGCTACTGGTCCAGCGACGAGCATAGTTAAAGCTAAGAACAGTAATATCACTAATTCTCCTGTATTAACTTTTGATGATGGTCATATAAGTAATTATGAGGCAGCATTATCTCTTGTTGAAAATAATTTAGGTCACGGTGATTTTTTTGTTAATCCTGCAATGGTTGGCAAAAAAGATTTTATGAGCTGGACACAGCTACGTGAGCTATCAGACCTAGGTATGAGTATACAATCACACTCTTTTGACCACATCTATCTTTCTGATTGCACAAGGAAAGAGCAGGTTCATCAATTAAAAAATAGCAAATTAGAGATTGAAAATGAAATTGGGATGGGGGTATTTATATTGGCCCCCCCGGGTGGTCGCTATAATAAAGTTACGGAAGAGATATCAAAAGAATTAGGTTATCAATCGATAGCAATATCTAAACCAGGTGTTTGGAAAGATAAAGATCAGTACTTGATTCCGAGAATACCTGTGATGGTGAATGATTCAGTTACGAAGTTGTCAGAATGTAGTGAGTTGAATAGCAAGTATATACGAAAGATGAAAAGAAAATATTATATAACAGGCCTGGCAAAAATGTCATTGGGCAATAAAATGTATGAGAAATTAAGAGAACGTATTATTGGTGGTGAAAAGTGATCTATCTATTTTTATGCCTTATATTGTTTGTTTTTTATACATTTATTGGATACCCGTTATTACTTATAGTCTTGGTGAAGATTAAAATGTTAGCAGGTGATAGAAAAAAACCTGTAGGGAAAACAAAATTCTCAATTACTGCAGTCATGATTGTCTGTAATGAAGAGGAATTTATTGTAGATAAAATAAACAATTTGTTATCTTTAGATTACCCAACAGAAAAGTTAAATATACTTATTGTTGATGATGCGAGCACCGATGAAACGGTTAAACTAATTAATAGCTTTAACTCTGATCGTATAACTTTATTAAAATCTAAGGAAAGAAGCGGTAAGGCCGCTGGAATAAATCATGCTATGACGCATGTGAATTCAACATTAGTGATGATGCTTGATGCCCGGCAGACAATAAATTTAACCAGTGCAATGGATTTGTCTTCATGGTTCGAAGTTAATTCATCAGTAGGGGCTGTGAGTGGTGAACTTCAATTTAAAAGTGAAGGGCGTAATCATATATCAGAAGGCATGGATGGTTATTGGAAATACGAAAAATTTATTCGTAAATCAGAATCTATAATTGGCAGTGTACCTGGTGTAACTGGAGCTATATATATGTTTAAAAAATCACTATATCAGCCGATTCCAGTTGATACGATACTTGATGACGTATTAATTCCAATGAATATCAGTAAAAAAGGTTACTGGGTAGGTTTTGATGAAAGAGCGATTGCACTGGATCTACCTTCAAGTGATCTAGCAAAAGAAAAAATGAGAAAAACGAGAACTATTAAAGGTAACTACCAGCTCTGGTTAAGAAATATATCATTTACAGTGCCATTCATTCACCCTATATGGTGGCAATATTTAAGTCATAAAATATTAAGGCTATTAGCACCTTATGTGGCATTACTATCATTAGTTATTGGTATAGTACTTGGCAATCAAGGCTTTCTATTCGGTTATGGATACGCATTATTATTTATACTAGGAATTATGTTATATCCATTAAGTTTAAAATTACCCCAGCTGCTAAGTATTGGAGTATTACGCTTAGGAATATCATTCATAGCATTAAATTGGTTTAACATGCTTGGGCTATTTCATTACATCTTTGATAAAAAGCAACAGGCTTGGAAAAAATAGATGGCTAACTCTGCAAATTTATTAATTATAACTGATACCTATGTTGGACGACCAGGTGGCAGTGAGCGCCATCTGCATAATTTTTTAACATCTATTTCTGATGATTTCCAGGTAGATGTTATTCAAATGATACCTTCAGGGAATCCAATGTTAGCTGATGGTCCACTTGTCGAGAGATCGAATGTAACTTTATACAGTCGACCACTTACAGAAGTACTGTCAAAAAATATGCTTTATTTGATTTTAGAATTATGGAAGTTAATTAGAAAAAATGAAATTAGTCTTGTTATCTCTTATCATGAGAAATCAGATATTATCAATTATGTGTTAAGACGATTACCAGGAATTTCTTTTATATCAGTATCTAGTAAACGGGATATGGGATTTAAACTTGAGGGTAATCTTAAACGGTTAATGCATTTTATTACGCCTAAACTAAAAAATATTACAGCTCCTTCTCATAGTATTGCTAAACAGATGATCGATGAATTTGGTATGCCTGAGCATGATACTCATGTGATTCCTAATGGAGTCGACCTGGCAGCCTATAATATTATGACAGATGAAGGTCGTATAGAGCTTAAAGATAAATTAGGGCTGCCAATAAATGCAAGAGTCATGTCTTCAGTAGGTTGGCTAAAGCCTGTAAAAGGGCATAAGTATCTTTTAGATGCCTTTTCTCTGTTTACCAAAAAGCATTCAGACAAGTGGGTTTTAGTTTTATTAGGCGAAGGAGAGTTAGAGGAAGAATTGAAAGTTCAAGCTAAGCAATTAGGTATTTTAGAAAATGTTTTTTTTGTGGGCTTTCAGGATAACGTTCAAGAGTGGTTGGGTGCATCTGACCTAATGGTTAGTGCCACATTATCAGAAGGACTCTCCAATGCACTTATTGAGGCAGCTGCAACAGGTTTGCCGATTATTGCAACAAATGTCGGTGGAAATCCAGAGGTTGTTGAGCATGAATTTAATGGACTGCTTGTAGAGTCAGAAGATCCTCTGGCTTTATGCAATGCGATAGTAGCAATCACTAATAATGAGAAAAAGTATTTAGATATGTCTAAAAATTCTCGTATTAAGGCAGAGCGAGATTTCTCAAATGATACAATGGTTAGTCGTTTAGAAATACTATATAAAAGATTAATAGGTAGCTGTTAATGAATGGTTTACCAAAAAATAAACGTAGGAAGGTTCTTCATATACGGTCGACCATTGGTATGTATGGTGCTGAAAGAGTCTTATTAAACACACTACCCTTACTGAATGAAACTTATGATACTACTTTACTGATACTAGAGGGTGGAGGGACTGATTCACGCACTTTGAGAACTCAAGCTGAGGCTAATGGTATTACTTGTATCCATTATAATCCACGCAGAAAGTTTGATCGTAAGCTAATCAAAGATATTGAAAAAGTAGTAAAAGAAAACGTTTATAACATAATCCATACTCATGATTATAAATCTTTATTTTATCTTAGTTCGATTTCTAAAAAATTAAATATACCTGCTATCCATCATGTTCATGGTGCGCTTGGTAATAGCTATTTAGAGAATATTTATGGAATAATTGAAAAATGGATGATGAGAAACGTAACGAAAATTCTTACAGTTAGTTCTGAGCAAAAACAGAGTTTAGAGAAAAGCTGTTTGAAATTTCCAGTAATATCTCAAGTGAATAATGGAACATTGCTACAGCCCTTAGATTTACACCGTTCAAAAACAGATACGTTAAAGCTAATAATGGTAGCAAGGTTTACAGCGGAGAAAAATCACTCATTGGCAATAGAGGCCATTAGTACGTTGAAAAATATGGGGCTCAATATCTCGCTATCACTTTTAGGAGATGGCCCTCTCAAAAGGGAAGTGCAGCAGTGTATAGATGCTAAGTCATTAAGTAAGCAAGTACAGTTAGTAGGTTTTACCAGTGATGTTAAAACTTGGTTAGATGATTCAGATGTATTGCTCATAACTTCTGAAACTGAAGGTATGCCAATGAATATGCTGGAGGCAATGGGTCGAGGCTTGCCGGTTATAAGCACTCCCGTTGGTGAAATCCCATTTCTAATTAATAACTCTGGTTGTGGCGAGTTATTTTCAAACCATGATGATCTGGTTAAGCTAATTGAGAAGATAACAAAAGAAATGAAAGTTTGGGAGGAGTATGGGGTAAAGGGCAGGAAATATATTGAAAATTATCTATCTGAACAATCTCAGGTCAAGGTGCTAATTAATGAATATGATAATTTGTTAGATTTATCTGATGACTAGTGTCATCAGTAAAGGTCTATTAGGCTCGCGATTTTCATAATGATTAACTTTGAGAGATAAATTTCTCTATCTTCGCTAGGTTATAATAGAGATGCAAGGACGGTGTTGACATTGATTAAAATAAAAAAAGTTGTGAAATATTTATTGGCTTTAATATTTCATTTTAGTGGATTTAATTATTATCATATTTCGAAGTTGAATTCGCATTATATTTTAATGTTTCATCGTTTAGATGATGATAATGATATCTTGAATATATCGATACCGTTGAGCTATCTTTCAGACATAATTATTTGGGCTAAGGGCCTCGGCGAAATCGTAAATATGACTGATCTATTGATTCAGAAAGAAAAAAAAGTACGTGTTTGTATTACATTTGATGATGGTTTTAAAAACATTAAGAGTATAACTAAAATAAAACCGAACATTCCTTCAACGTTATATCTTTCAACAGCATATGTAGAGTCGGAAAAAAAGTTTTGGGTTACTGAGTTAGAAACGTTGATTTTACGTTGTGAAAAACGTTCTCTTGACCTTACTTCGTTCTGCTTGGATGTTTATGAGCTAGATACTATTCAGAAAAAACACATAGCGATCAGGTTACTTAACTCTCAAATTAAAAAATTACACCCAGCAAGTATTGAGGCGGTAGTTAAGTATCTAAGGTTGATACTACCTAGGCATATAAATGATAATCAGCAATTTTTGAATTGGGAAGAAATAGAATATTTAATATCGGTAGGTATGGAAGTTGGTGGCCATACGCATAGTCATGTTATAAGTTCAAAAGTTACAGCTGATGAATTTAGGAAAGAAATAGTAATGAGCAATAATTTAATTACTAATAATACAGGTAAGCCCCCAAAGCACTTCGCATACCCCAATGGTCGCATACAAGACATATCAGTTTTTAGTCGTGATATTTTGAAGAATCATGGCTATATGTCTGCTGTTACAACAATTGAAGGCCCTAATTCAATTGAGGACGACCCTTATATGCTTAAGCGATTTAATGTTTCTAAGGACCGAATAGAAAATCCTTGGGGGCGACCTTCAAAGGCAATGTTTACAACAATGCTTGTTAACCCTATTAGTGTTCATTGAGTAATTATGTCTAAACGTAAAAAAATACTATTTGTTTCTGCACGCTTACCGTTTCCAGCAATTGAAGGACACCAAATAAGAGCATTTGGTGTATTAAGTCAACTGGCTAAAGAATTTGAAGTACATCTATTAAGTATTTTACGAAGTGGTGAGGTTGTCAATAGTGAGGATGATTTAGGTCTATTGTGCAGTTCAATTAAAGGAGTCGCTCTTGATAATAATATTCTGTCTGATTTTCGTGCAGGATTGTCGGGTGTCATAAAACGGCAACCTTTGGTTGTTGCTAAATATGTGACATCAAACTTAAAAAAAGAATTCCTGAAACAACTGGAATTAATAAAGCCAGATATAGTGCATTTAGACCTTTTGCCTTTGGCTGGTTTAATTGGCCTAATCCCAAAAAATATTAAAATTGTTTTAAATGAACATAATATTGAATCAAACCTTATCCAGCAAAAGTTGCTTACTCTGGATTCTTGGTTTTCAAAGAAATTGTATCAGCGTGAGTTAAAACAGCTTACTGATTTTGAAAGATCATCTTGTAAATCGGTTGATTTAGTACTCGCTTGTTCAGACCAGGATGTTATTGGATTAAAGGCTTTAGGTGCTGAGCAAGTACACTGCATTCCAAATGGTGTCGATGCGGAGCGTCTAAAGCCAAATAATACAAACAAACTGGAAAAGACTTTAGTCTTTTTAGGCGGAATGAGTTGGTATCCAAACCGACTGGGGATTATCTGGTTTTTGGAAGAGGTTTTTCCTTTAATCTTAAAGCTAGACCCTGATGTATGCTTGCAAATCATCGGTAATCCTGAGCCATGGGTTACTGTACCTGAAGGAGTCAAAGAAAACGTCGAAAAGCTTGGCTTTGTTGATGACTTCATTCCCTATGTTCAAAACTCAGCCTTGATGATTGTTCCCTTGAATGTTGGTAGTGGAACTCGCTTGAAAGTCGTTGAAGGTTTAGCATTAGGGAAATGCATTGTGTCTACAACAAAAGGAGCTGAAGGAGTGGGCTTGACGCATGGAAAGGATATTTTGTTCGCGGATTCTCCACATGAATTCGCTGAGCAAGTTATTCAAGCTATTCAGTCTAGTAATATTATTTCTGATATTGAACTCAAAGCAAGAAAAATTGCAGAAGAAAAGTATGACTGGAATGTGATAGGAGAGAATTTATATAATATCTATAGTGTTATTTAGTATTGCTACAATAATAAATATTTTCAGATTGCAATAATTAGCTTTATTTCAAGTTAATATTAACGTGGATTGTTGTTGCTACTAAATAACTGAACGTCCCTGTTGTAGATCTGATATAGATATTAGTACTGTTTAGAGTTGATGTGATTTTTTGGCTGAAGAAATGGATTACTTTATTTTTATATTATATAATTAACACTGATTTTTAGTAATGTTTATCGAAGATATTTTACGTAATCATGGAAGATGAAGGTGTTTTAGAATGAAGTTTATAATATCAACTTTAGTTAGAAAATTATTCTTGTATTTCACATATTTATTTCCTGTCTATAAGTATGGAAAAAAAAAGCTACGAATAGTTATGTATCATGGCATTGACGATGATGGAATATCATTAAAAGATTTTCAGAGACATCTTTCGTTTTATAATAAACACTTTGAATTGTTTTGGGCAAGTGAAGCGCTTAGTATTTTGGATAATAATTGCAACACATTTTCAAAAAAACCACCCCTAATACTAACGTTTGATGATGGCCTGAAGAATAACTTTACTAAAGCGGCTCCAGCATTAAGTGATTTTAATGCTAAAGGAACTTTTTATTTGGTTTCAGATTTGTTATCTGGAAGTGATATGCTTTGGAATCATGAGGTTAGATGTCGTTTAGAGTTGCTTTCAATACCTCAACTTATAACTTTAGGTGTTGAACTTCCAGTTAATATGCACCCAATACCTGACGTAGCTGAGCATGTTAGTAATTATGTCAATGATATGAAGTCCTGGGATCAAATCAATCAGTTTGAATTTTTAAATAGATTACGATTACAGGACCCTAAGCCAAATTATACAAAGGCGATGATCGATAAATTCTCTATTATGAGTGTTGAAGAAGCCCAGTTGCTCCCCAGTTGCGTTGAAATTGGCTCTCATGGTGAAACGCATTCACTACTGGATACAATTTCTTTGGATGTAGCAAGAAATGAAATTTCTCGTTCCAAGAAGAAACTAGAGCAAACAATAGGCTGCAAGATAAATTCATTTTGTTATCCTAATGGGAATTTAACAGAAGAAATAACTGAGATTGTTCGATCTGAGTATGATTTAGCAGTTACTGTTGAAGATGGATTTGTTCTGCAGGGTGATTCCCGAGTAGAATTTAAACGTATCCCCGCAGCGCCTGAGTTACGGGATCTAGCATATAGATTAATAAGACCTGCATCATGAAAATACTAATTTTGGACAGCCACAGCAATGCAGGACTTGCATGTATTCAAAGCTTAGGTAAAGCTAAGCATGATATATTTTCAGCAAGTAACAAAGAAAGTTCATTAAGTAACTCTTCGGTGTATGGTGGGAATAATTATATTTATCCTGATCCTATGCTTAGTGCAATTGAATTTACTGACTGGATTATTAAATTTCAAAGTGAATTTCGTTTCGATTTTATTTTGGCAGTGACGGATAATACCATTTATCCTCTTATGGAAGTTACTGATCCTGATTTAGATAAAGTTTTAATACTTCCTAATAAGGCTACATTTGAGTATGCTTTTAATAAGGAAAAAACTCTTTTATTGGCCAAAAAGCTAAATATCCCAGTACCTTCGAATAGTTATGTTACAACTGACAATTTCGATATAGGTGATTTTACTAGTTACCCTCTCTTTGTTAAGCCAGTTCAATCTAAGGGGGTGTCTGAAAATGGTAGCTTTAATCTTCAGCCTGTACTTGTTGAATCAGCTTCTGAATTAAGTACCAGTGTTAATAAATTCCTAAAGTATACTCCAGTACAGATCCAGCAATGTGTTCCTGGTGTTGGTGTCGGTATTGAGGTGCTTTGCAAGCAGGGAAAAATAATTCGCGCTTTTGCACATAAACGTCTACATGAGATTCCATTGACGGGTGGAGGCAGTAGTTATCGTAAGTCAATTCCAATGCCCGCTGACCTGTATCAGTATTCCGAACAATTAATGAGATCATTGAATTGGCATGGAGTAGCAATGGTAGAATTCAAATCTGAGAATAATAATCACTGGTTAATGGAGATTAATGGCCGCTTTTGGGGTTCTCTTCCATTAGCAATACACTCAGGTATAGATTTCCCAAAATTATTAATAGATATGCTATCAGAAAAAAATATTCCACTAGAGTATTCATATAATGAAAATCTATATGTAAGAAATATACTTAAAGACTTAGATTGGTTTAAGTTAAATATTAGAGCAGATAAATCAAATCCACGCCTTATTACACATGGTGTTGGTCTTAGCATCTTCGAGATTCTTCGTGTTTTCACACCTAAAGAAAAATGGGATCATTTTGACTTGCGCGATTTAGGTGTTTTTAAAAAGCAGATATCGATGATTGTTAGAAAAGAAATTAATACGATTAATAATAAGCTTTATAAGAAATATATATTGTTTAAATATCGTTTTATAAAAGATATTCCAAAAGCTAATAAAATCCTTGTTCTGTGTTATGGAAATATTTGTCGCAGCCCATTTGTTGAGCACTCGTTAATTTCATCTTTTAATAATGATGCCTATGAAGTGAAGAGTGCCGGTTTTCATGAAAATATTAATAGAAATTCTCCTGATTACTACCAAGATATTTGTAGGGGGGAGGGTATAGATTTAGAAAATCACAAATCTGTTTTGGTGAATTCTGACCTCGCAAATTGGGCTGATCTTATATTGTTAATGGATTATAAAAATTACGAATGTGCGAAATCTAAACTGTCGCCACCGAACCTAAAGAAGTGCTATTTTTTGGGGGGGGACGAAAAAGGTGATATAGAAATTTTGGATCCTTATGGAAAGAGTAGTAAGGAGATTTTAGCGATAGTGCTGCAGATGAAAAAATCAGTATCTGGCTTCGTAAGTAAAATACTTTCTTGACGTACAGTTATAGTTGATTTAGTAAGTGAATTTATTCGAGGCTTAATGGAATTTATAATTAGACTAGGGTTAGTTATTATATTCTTTGTTTTTATTGTAGATGTCTTCAGTAGTGTAATGGTAATTCTGGCATTTTAGGCAGCTATTGGAAAATTCAATGGTTTCTATTGTTTGGGCGTTGAATAGTTGTATCAGATTTTACATTTTCATTTATTCAGTTATTATTGGTGTGTTATTGGAGCTCGATGTTAGTCATAAAAATTTAGCTCTCATATTATATCGAGTGTCTGAAAAGTAATCTTTATTGGTTGATTATAACTATGGTACATGAAAATAAGTATTCATTAAATGGAAGTGCTTTTAAAACTAATTGGGCGCTTTTGTTATTGATATTTCTCATGCCGTTAAGAAATATTCAGCTACAATATATTCCTAATTTAGGCGGTGGAATAAACATAATTAATATTTTATTTATGTTTTCATTCATTCATTCTTTAATTAACGGGAAAAAGTATGAAACAGTACTGGGTCTGAATTCATACCTAAAATGGTATGTTGCTAGCTCAGTTATTGCTCTCTTGTTTGGTTATGCATTCCTTGGCGGTGAGGCTAGTGGTAATTGGAAGGCGATGAAGGATCAATTAATCCCCATATTTCTTGTTTTTATTGTCCAAAGAAGTGCAGGAGATATGATTCAATGGAGAAGGATTTTATTAGCCAGCTTACTACCATTACCTTATGTATTCAGAACGGTGTGGAATCAATACATGGCGGTTTCTCAGTGGCATTATTCTGATGACCTAAGAGTATCTGGTACTTTTATGGATTTGGGTGCTAATGAAATGGCTGCATACGCAGTAATAGCCTCACTTGTATGCCTAGGATGCTTGATTACTTGTTGGAGTGAAAAGAGATATAGATATTTTTTTCTTCTATTCTTTATTTTTTCCGGGTTATGTGTACTTTATTCCTATTCCAGAGGTGCATATGTAGCATTTCTATTTGGTGGATTCTTTTTATTCTTTCGCTATAAGAGTAGTGGTAAATTAATCATGCCGTTAATGTTGATATTATCTCTTACTCTCGTAACTTTGCCTCCATCTGTTACTGAGCGATTTTCAAGTATTGATGCAGAGGAGGGCGAAAGAGATGCTAGTGCTGAATCTAGATTTGTATTCTGGGCTATTGCTTTTGAAAGATTCTTAGAGCGCCCAGCCTTTGGTTATGGATATCGCACTGTGCAGAACGCGAGGATTAATCCTTATGAAATGGATACCCATAATTATTACGTTAAAATGTTAGTAGAGCGCGGTGTTCTTGGGTTCATCACTTTTTTATTATTATTACGCATACTTTGGTCAACAATAAAGAGAAATCTAAATTGGAATGATGATGACAATATTGTAAATGGTTTAATGCTCGGTATGAGTGGGGCAATAGCAGCACTCATCTTAGGAAATATGTTTGGTGATAGATTTTCTCACTACCCGATAATGACAAGTTTCTGGGTCTATATTGCACTGATCTCAGTAATTGAATTAAGGCGTAATGAATCTAGTTAAGAATGCTTGTTTTGGATGAGTAGAATACTTCTAGAATTTTAAATTTCTAATATGGCGTAAATAATATTGAAAGCGACGAGTCACTTTATATGTGAATATTCTCTAGTATATATTTGTAAAAAATAGTTAGTACATTCAACCTTTTTAAGGAAAAATAATGTTTTTAGCAACATTAAAGCAACAAACTACGTACTTCCTCTGTGATTTCAAGGTGTATTGGTCTAAAAAAGGTGATGGGCATATTTTATATGCATTACTATATTTACTCACTTGTCATGGCTTACATAGCCTAGCCCTGTATAGATTTGGTAAGGTTATTTATTCAGTTAAGGTGCCGTTACTTTCTCATCTTTTAAAAATTATCTATAGGATTGCTTGGTTTATACTTTCTACTATTTATGGTATTTCTATTAATCCAATTAGTGAAATTGGGCCCGGCTTCTATATTGGTCACTATGGGGGGATTTTTGTTCGTGCAAAAATCGGTTCGAATTGCTCAATAGGCCAGGGTGTTACATTTGGATCTAAAGGAGCGGGAAAGTCAAATGGCTGGCCTACCGTTGGAGATAATGTTTATGTCGGCGCTGGAGCAAAAATAATCGGAGCTATTACTATAGGTAAGGGAAGCGTTATTGGTGCGAACGCTGTTGTGACGAAGGATGTTCCTGAAAATTCATTGGCTGTAGGAATTCCAGCACGAATTCAGCTTAAGAGATAATTAAATTTTATCGATTTATATGTGTTATCAGAAAATTACAGAAGGAGGTTTCGTTATGGATTTAGAGAAACAATTGATATTAGTATTCGGGATGGAGAGGTCTGGTACTACCTGGATTGGAAAGATTTTTGATAGTCATCCAGATGTTATTTATAAGCATGAGCCAGATAGCATTAATAAGTTAAGTAGCATCCCTTTATTTTTCAATGGCGATCACTTTCAGCATGAGCAGGCATTAAAATTGTATATTAATGATTTACCTGATATGAATGCCCCCTCTATTTGTGCAAAACATCCAATATTGGATAAAAATTATCTTAACGTCGTTACCTATAATTTTATAAAATTAAATGCTCTTTTATCAAAAGTTTTTAAGCGATATGTGAAAGTTGATATTCCGATATTTTTTAATTTCAGAAAGCATTTACCTGGTCGTAGGCTTGTTTGGAAGTCTATTGAGTCAATGTCTAGATTTGGAGTTTTATCCGCAATTTTCAAGGATTCCAAAAAAATACTTATAATCCGCCATCCATGTGGCTTTGTTGCTTCAGTGATAAAGGGAAAGCGAAGTGGTCATATGACATCTGTTTCAGATGATTATATTGACATTAACTTTTGGAAGTCGAGGCTAACAAGTGAGGTTAGTCATGAATATAATTTGACTATGGAAAAAATATTAGCAATGTCTCAAGTCGAAGAGTTATCTTGGCGGTGGCTGGTAGATAACAATCAAGCGTTGCGAGATTTAAGAGATGATCCTAATGCCTATACCATTGTATATGATGAATTATGTGAAAATACTGAAAAAGAAGCAAGAAAATTTTTCGACTTTTGTCAGTTGTCATGGATTAAGCCTACTATAAATTTCTTAAATTTAAGTATTACAAAAAATGATGAACAATATTTTAGTGTATTCAAGAACCCCAGTGAATCTGCTAACAAGTGGAAGAATCAGCTTGATGTAAAAGATATTAATATTATTAAAGGTATCACGAAATCCAAGGATGGCGCGTCTAAATTTTTTGAGCTATAGAATACTTTATTTATTATATAGCATTGTTATTATGTAAATATTTGTAGAGATGATGGGTTTGCAAGCCTTTAATAAAGGCTTGCTAAGTCAACTTTTATTATATTTCACTCTATTTCTTATTGCTTCTGAGCATGCCAACCTAAAGCTTGGCTCTAAAACAAGAGTAAAAATTATAAATATACTTCCTCCAAGTGTGACCCTCGCTATAAAATTAGTAAAATGGCTGCTTGTGTCAACTCTCATTGTAATAGCAACCATAATCAAAGTATAAATTATTGACCTAAAGCCCAACCAAATATTAAACTGAGTTGTTAAAATCTTCCTGCCCTCTAATCCTAACCTTATAGACATCCATAAATAGCTTAGTACTGTGATTACTGAAGCCGCTGTAATTCCATACCGTGGAATGAAAATAATATTTAGTATGATATTAATAATTAAGCTTTCTATAACGAATTGTAATATGCGTTTTGGTTTTTTTTGTATCTGAAGTCCTGCAGCAAAAATAACGTTAGTTGAAAACAATAAAACTCCAGTGGCAATTATCGGAAGCAAATGGTGTGAAGTAGCATACTCTTCAGTTGCAAGTAAATTTAATAGTGGCTCTGAAATCAAGTATAGTCCACCAATGATTGGTGGAGTTAATAATAAGTATAGGGAGTTAATTGAGGTTAATAATTTTTCTGTTTTATACTTACCACCTTCGTTCCAGACTTTCAAATAAATAGGTACTATAGCGATAGCTAGGCCACCGACTAATGTTTTACAGATTATATTTGCCATGTTATATGATGCAGAGTAAATTCCAAGCTCCTGCTGGCCAAGATAGAATGAAATTAAATACCTATCAATAAAAGCATGAAACATATTTGCAGCTTCAGTCCCCAGCATTGGTAAGCCAAAAGCAATAACGGATAAGAATATGCTTAATTCAAAGGTTTTTGGTCTGAATGAAGTTAATATTTTATTACGGATGCACCAGAATATTATAATTAATGTAATTAATATATCAGCAATTAGGACCGCTACAATGAAAGCGTGAGAAGAGTTTGATATAAACAGAATTATAGTGATTATCGATGATAGTGATAAAACTCTGTATGAAAACGAAAATATTGTTATCGGGATGCTTAGCTGCTTTGATACTAGGATACTGTTTATAAGTGATCTAGTTGATTCTAATGCTGCAATTATAGTTATAATTATTATTGCTTTAGGGGTAAATAAAATTGATTCTGATATTTTCCCAAGAGAAAAACCCATCAAAAAAATAATCAATGATGATATTAATATAATGATAATCGATGGATAGAATATGTTTGATAGTAATATGGTATCACTAAAGTCTTCCTTAAAGCGTATGATGCTGTGCTGCATCCCAAGCTTGTTTATTGATGCAATTATCCCTATTGTTATAGTAAATAACCCAACTGCACCATAATCCTCAATAGTCAGGTTTTTAGTAAGAATCGGAAATGTTATCAAACCTGCAAGGGATGTAAACAAGCTACCGAGGCTATATAGAGCACTTTGTGATACAAGTTTTTTTGACATTTTTTATACCTAATCTAAATCGCTATGCCATGTCTCGGGCAGGTCGATCGAAAACACCTCTCTGTGATCCAGCTTGCCCCCCCAATTCGATGTTAAGTAGACCCTATTTCCAGTAAAATTTATTGCTGCTGCAGCTTCATCTCTGTAATGCCCAGAGTATTTGTTGTATGTCGGAATAATGCGCCAAACATTAGACTGTAGAGGATTGGTGCTTAAGCGTAGCATTACTAGTTGATCTTCACCCCAGCTAGTATTGAAATTTTTACTTTTAGTATTTGAATATGTACTTACAAATACCCAGTTTGACTTTAAGCTATTCATTTTTCCAAAGTGAAACCCATTTGACCAACCAATATCTGAGTGTGAAAAGAACTCGTATTTATTTTTATATCCTGAATTAGAACCTGTAATTTTTACAGCATCAAATTTATCTGAGCTATTATTTTGACTAATAAATAATTCTTCATTATTTTCATTAAAAGCCCATCCTGAATGGGTAGAGCTAATAGCTACTTTAATCGGCTCTTGATCTTTGTGGTTTAAATTAAGTGGCCATAAGTGAGGGCCATCAAACCATGTGTTTTTGTCTTTCGGACGATTTCCGTATACTTCATTTCCCCAGGCTTTATTATAATGAATAATCATCCCTGTTCCGTTGGGTGATATCTCAACCATATTCGGTCTCGGTATATTTTTTTTATTTGCATAATGATTTAGATCTGTTCCGGCAAGATCACTTGGTTTTAAGATATTAATAATTCCCGTTGAAATTTGATAGTGTATGAAAGCATCTAAAACTTGTGTCTTACCATTATAATGAGCAGCCATAAAAGCCCAGTGATCGCTATCGTTAGAGCTATCTCCTTCGACATCATTATAAATACGTGTAGAGACTCTCGAGTGTTTGCTGAAGTCGTATATAAGCGATGTGGTTTGATCTTTGTTTAATATGTCGTCTATCTGATAAAGTGCCATGTTGCTTCGATAATAAACTCGGTTCGGATATTTTCCAGAGCCATCCCAGCGAATTTCATTTTTCTCCCCGATGCTCTTATCTTTAGCATCTGTCAACTCAGTTAAAACTTCTTGAGTTTTCCGATTCACGATCCAGCTTGAAGTAGAGTTAGACCCAAAGATAATAACGAATTTTTGGTTTGAATTTTCAGGACTGTATCGAGAATACACAATTAGCGCGTCTTTTGTCCCTACTAGTTCAGAGGCATCAGTTAGCCTTGTAATAGATAATCCAGTAAGTTCATCTTTATGAGACTCACCTTTTTTAGGAATGAAATCAAAATTGGCTTTAATGTATTCTTTATCGACTTTATAATCTGTGGCGTATATAGGATGGCAGAGCATGAGAAGTAGTGAAATTGCAAGTCCGATTTGCTTCAAAATTTTACCTAATTAGTATATGTGTATACCTGATTATATCAAAATATCATTAGGTTTTGAACATATGCGACTGTTAATATATTGGGCAGATTCAACACTGAAGTGCTAGCATTCTAAGCTGCAATTACAGCCATACGATATTCCATTAATTTTAGTGGGGCTTAAATCTCAATTTATTTCTAGCTCGTTTATTTAATTGCAGAATACCCTTTTCACTTCTCTTGCCGATACTTCTTAAAGTCTGTTTTTTAGGCCCGTGCTGACGTAATAAACCATTGGTATTTATATTTAACCACGCTGCTATGAGCAGTATGGGTCGGAAAAATACACTTGAGCCCCAATGTGTTTACCATTTTCTCACGATAAGCAGCGGCTCGGTGTCGATTATTTCTGGTCGCTCATCGATACCGACGCTATTCTTGATATGCCCATGCCCAGCTTGGTTTTTGCCTCGACGGCGTAACTCGGTTTATCAATCACACCTGCCGCTTTGTCAGCCCAAATGTGCAGGTAGATCGTTTCATAACTAATTAATTCTTCTTTATCTTCTAATAACCAACCAGAGATTTTTCAGGACACAGTTTATTTCGTAGATTTGACTCCCTAGAGTGATCATCGTAGGAGTCATCTCGGTGGCTTAAATAATTTCTGATCGACGCTTTTCTGCCTCGCGCTTGACCAAAGTGATATCCCCTAGCCCCGTATGGGGGTGAATCTCTCAACTAATCGTTGACTGATTTCATCCCAATAATGTAGCTACTTTCTGCTGACTTATATTGGTTTTCTTTAGGCGTAAATTTGGCATCGCTGCTCATAGGGAAATTACTTGTGTTCGCTCATCGTTGTATCTTGGCCGGAAGAAAGCGATTAGCCTACAGGTGGCTAGTCGATTTTCCTATCCACCCAAGTTATGCACTTCGATATTGAATACAAGTTGTTGAAAGATACCTGAGGCACATTTTTTATGGCTGGCTTAGGATGGAATCCCAGTTGGTTGGTAACTCAAAGAGGAATACTTCCCGTTGAGTTAATGCGCCACCCCAGTTACTGGTCATATAAACCCTGTTGCCTTGAGTATTAATTGCTGCGATTGCTTCGTCT
>NVWB01000242.1 GCA_002733575.1 Blastopirellula sp.
TGCTCGGCTGCTTCACTAGAAATTTGCTTTTTAGACTCGGCATCTTTCGCGTCATTCAGAAGTTTCGAGATATCCTGCTCCGACGAACCGACCATATATTCACCAGGAGGAATCAACATCAGCTTCATCACAACGCCTGCTCGAATACTGAATACATTCTCGACCGGTATCCGTAGGTATTTTGCCCACTCTGCCTGTGCCTGTTTGGCTTGCTCTTTGTTAAACGGAGCAATCAGCGGTTCGGGAGCTTTGCTTGGCCATCCATTCCACCGAGTGCCGGACTCAACAGGGGTCGGTATTTTTGGGGGAGGGTTTGAGACAACTTTCTCTTTTGGGTCTTCCCACCAGACTTCCACCGCGTGATTTTTTCCGCTGATGATTGTAAAATGGTCGGTTAGCATCTTTAGCCCAGAATCGCTCTCGAATAAAAACTGGTACTCTCCTGGTTTCAAATCCTTTATCTGCCCTGCCCTGCCGAGATGAATCGTATGCTTTTCTCCGGATTCAGTGTTTTCAATGGTCACCTTCTGACCCTGTACCATGGTCGCAAATTTATCGTCATTCACTTTCACAATCAGTGTGCCATCTGCTGTTTTCACACTAAACAGGAAGCCAGCGGCCCACAGTACAAAGAAGAAACCGAGTGCAATTGCGATGCCGCCACCAATGAAAACGGTTCGGTTGGTTTTTGGTTGTGCCTGTGGAATTTCTGTTTCACTAGAACTCTCATGTTCCAATAATAGCTGAATTTCACCGAGTCGTTCAATTACTTCGATTGCAGACTGTGGTCGTTCATCTTCGCTCTTTTTTAGCAACTGCATAATGAGCGTTGTTAATTCAGGATGAGCATTCGGGCAAAGCGTTTCGATTGACTCAGGCTCACTGTGAGAGACCGCCAGCAAAGTTGCGTTCTTGGTTCTTCCCCAAAAAGGGATCTTTCCTGTGGTAGCGTGGTATAGCACGCTGCCTAAGCTGAAGAGATCACAGCGTTGATCAACATCCTCGCCCTCGGCCTGCTCTGGAGACATGTACTTGGGTGTCCCCATCACCATGCCCGATTCTGTGAGATTGGAATCCTCGGTTGAAACAGGGCGAACTAAACCAAAGTCTAAAATTTTGATTTGGCCAGACTCCGATTCAATCCAGATATTGTCAGGTTTAATATCACGATGAATTAAGTCCTGCTCATGCGCGGCCGACAAACCGGCAGCGATCTCACGCCCAATGCGAATAACTTCACGCTGATCAAGCTGCCCATCTCGATCAAGTCGAGTTTGCAAAGACTCACCCTGCAATAGCGGCATCGCCATAAAGGGCACACCACAGTCTTCACTAACTTGATAGACCTGCACGATGTTCTCGTGTTGTAGTGATGCGATGGACTGAGCCTCACGCAAGAATCGCGCCTTGACTGATTTAACAACCGCCATCTCTGGCTTCATCACTTTCAAAGCGACGAGTCGTTTAAGGGCAGGGTCTTCGGCTTTGAATACAATTCCCATTCCACCGGTGCCTAAGACCTTGAGAATTCGATAGCCGCCGAGTCTGCCAATCTCATTTGCCCGCTGAGCAGGAGCCAGGAAATCAATCTCCTCGTTGACCGCTCCGTCCTGATTTGTGATGGTATCTTGTTGCCCATTGCTGCTTTGGGCATCCGTATCATGAGCTTGAATTGTCTCGACTTCAGAGTAAAGCTCTTTGCATTGATCCATGGCTTGAACGAGATGCTCATCTTCGCAATCGAGCTGATCTTCGAGCGCCAGAGCATCGATCAGATCACTCGCAGAATTGATCGTGTCGAACAACATCGCACAGTCATCGCAATGCAGCAGATGCTCTTCCAGGGCTTCCGCTTTTTCTGCTGAAAGATTGCCCAAAAGCAACTGGCGATACATTTGAGGACTGGCACATTTGGTCGGGTGCATTGTTAAAGACTCCAAGGCAGTAAATCACAGTAAATGCTATGAGCGTGGTTTTCTATCAAGGTCTACACCTGAGAGCCCAAAACGTGTCAGAGAAATTGGAGGTTTAATCTAGTAAACCGGCAAGTTCTTCTCGTAACCTTCGTAGTACACGAGACTTAGCCACACGCACCGCATTCGCAGAAATCCCCAACTCTTGCCCGACCTCGGCTGCCGTGCGATCTTCGGTCACATGTTTCCAACAGGCTTTCCATGTCACAGGCTCAAACTCAACTTCAATCAGCTTTTTCACCCGCCCAATCAAATACTTGCGATACTGGGCCTCTTCAAACAAACCAGCAGGGTCGTCGCTCGATACCTGCTGCGTAGCTTGTTGCCCACTCTCATACTCACGTCTGACTTTTTTTCTACGATGAAAATTCTTGGCTTTATTCACTGTAATCGTTCTGAGCCAGCCCCGAAATCTTTGGTTCGGGTCATGTTCAAAGTCTGGAAGCTTGACGACCAACACCATCAGAACTTCTTGAACCAAATCAGCAGCATCGGTAGAAGTTAGCCCTTGCTGTATGCCCCAATGAAAAATCAGTGGAGCATACAAATCAACAAACCGCCCCCAAGCAACCTCTTGATTCGGTTGTTTGAGTTTCCACAATAAACTAATTGAAGTCGTGGTCATTAAAATCCTTCGTAACGATAATCCAACCCAACCTATTTTAACAGGAACGACAGAGAGGGTGTTAATTGTGTTCGGAATTCTGTATGTTTTTGTGAAATAGAAAAATGAGTCAGACAAATTATGGAAAGTAGCCCTATATATGTGGTTTAAAAAACTAACTGGTTTCTCTGAAGAATCTCCAGAGCAAGTTCGGAAGAATATCAGCGTCGATGGCAACACCTTGAAATCAAATGTGAACGGCCAAGAATTTGTTTGTGGTGAACTGGAAACTCCGACATTGCGTGATCTGCAGGAACGTGTTCAGGCGATGGGGTACACCGCTGGAAAACTTTCGGTTCGTGAGCTGGTGGCCGATGTACAGCAATTGCACACAGACGAAACGAATGCCGGTTCACTGTTTCAAGTTGCTTCTCAGTTCAACTTACTAGAAATGGTATCTCCCAACGCTACGCCTGAAGATGGGATTGACATTTACGAACATGACCGCACACAAGGGCCAGCCTGCGCAATTGCGGCAGGTGCAGGAACGATTTACCGCAACTACTTAGCTGATGTGCAGGGGCAAATGGGTCAGTCGGCCGATAATCAAATCGATTGCCTGAACGAGCTAGGGCAAGCACTGGGCAATTCCGATAACCGCTTATGGGAAATGAGAAACGGCTACGCACTGGCATCAGAAAGTGGGTTGACGGAAATAACGAATCGACTGAGAGAATCTAGCGAGAGTGAACGTGACGAACTGCGGAAACTTCTGAGAATCGGTATCCAGTGGGACACCCAAGTCACGCTCGCTGGATCAAACCATTTGGTCTCGCAAGCTTATTGCTCGGCATTGCCAGTTGCGTACTCTCGCCAAAGTTCAAGCCATTGGGCTGAATTCGCACGGCTGATATTGGAAGCATCGTACGAAGCGACAATTTGCACTGCAATTTTGAATTCAAAGAAAACAGGCAACAACCAAGTGTTCCTCACCCTGCTCGGCGGAGGAGCTTTCGGTAACGAAACCGATTGGATTACATCCAGTATTCAACGTGCCTTGCACCTCTATCGAGATACCGATCTTGATGTTGCCATTGTAAGTTATGGGGCATCCAGCTTGGCGGTGCAGGAACTTGTAGATCAGGTTGGCAACTAGTTTGCGTAACCCGGTATGTTTTCGTGAAAGATCACAACTAGTAAGGTTAACAATGATGAGGGGATCCTGATGTACGATAGTTTTTTTAAGATACAGAATGAGCTAGAGCCTAATTTACGAAAGGGTGACTTGGATTCTTGCATTGAACGAGTCATTAATGAGTTGAAAAGTATTCCTGACTCTCCGTTTCATGATGCAATAAAAATGGTGATCACAAATCCTGTCGAAGAAGTGGCTCAATACTTTGACAAATTTTTTGAAACCGAAGCAGCTCGTTTTACATTAGAGGCCGCTTATGCCGAGACAAATGGTTTTAATATAAACCCCGATTTATGGTATTTCGATGTCTTCGCATTTTCATCCTATGGTGGTTTGAGTGATTTCGAGTGGCTGTCAGAATGGCAATCAGACTATTTTCCTCCTATGCAAATCACAGGGTTTGAGAAGCTACAGGAAGTTTATGGCAGTGATGCCTTCCATAATAGCGAATTTGATGCTGCTTCAAGCATTGCAGGTTTACTTTTTTTGATCCGGTTTCAAGAATTAATTAAACGTGCATCAGTAAAAATGAAACACCTGAAGTTTCCTCTGCTTGCAACTGCGCATGACTATGAATTTTTCTACCAAACGCCAACGGGTATTCGCAACGAAGAGTAGTGCAGTATTTCAATATTCCACCCGTTCAAAACATAAATCTCTTCCCATTGATGTATTTCCCACCCAATCTAGTTTAAACTAGAGACATCAAAACAACACTTCTTCGCTGTTCCTAGAGGAATCCCCGCAATGAAAATTCGTATAGCATTCACATTACTGTTGGCGTTTGTGCTTTCTATTGGGCATTGGGCCACATCAGTTCAAGCCGCTGGCAAGGCTCCGCGGCCGAATATCATTTTGATCATGTCCGACGACATGGGCATCAGTGACATTGGTTGCTATGGCAGCGAAGTCGACACGCCTGTGCTTGATGGTTTGGCGAAAGATGGAGTGCGGTTTACGCAGTTTTATAACACGGCTCGTTGCTGTCCGACTCGGGCCGCTTTGATGAGTGGGCTCTATCCGCATCAAGCGGGCGTAGGCCACATGATGAATGATCGTGGCGTGGAAGGCTACCAAGGTAACCTCAGTAAAAACTGTATGACCATTGCCGAAGTTCTCAAAGGAGCAGGCTATTCCACCTACATGTCCGGCAAGTGGCACATCACGCATCATTTAGATGCAGAGAAGAATTTCAACTGGCCCTGCCAACGTGGCTTTGATCGTTTCTATGGAACCATTCACGGAGCCGGCAGCCTTTGGGATCCGAACACCTTGACGCGTGACAATGAATTCATCACGCCAGCAAACGATAAAGAATATCAACCAGCAGGCGACTGGTTTTACACCGATGCCATTAGTGACAACGCAGTGAAATTCATCAACGAACACGAAGGCGATAACCCGTTCTTCATGTACGTGGCCTACACCGCAGCACATTGGCCGATGCACGCTCATGAAAAAGATATCGAAAAATACAAGGGAGTGTATGACGAAGGCTTTGATCCGATTCGTGCAGCCCGGTATGAGAAGATGAAGAAGATTGGCCTAATCAAAGAAGGCTGGGGGCTTTCCGAAAAAACAGGCGACTGGGACAAAGTCTCTGACAAGCCTTGGGAAGCACGCAACATGGAAGTCTACGCCGCCATGATCGACAACATGGATCAAGGCATTGGCAAGATTACTGCTGAACTCGAAAAGCAAAACAAACTAGACAACACACTGATCCTGTTCTTCCAAGACAACGGCGGCTGTGCCGAAGGAATGGGCCGCAACAAAAACAGCGGCAAGCCCCGCGCTGGCATGCCAACACTTGCAGCGATGGGTAAAGACGAACTACAAACCGGGATGATCCCGAAGAAAACTCGCGATGGATACCCGGTTCGCCAAGGAGTGGGCGTGATGGCTGGCCCGGCTGATACCTACATCGGCTACGGGGCAGGTTGGGCGAATGTTTCTGACACGCCTTTCCGTTTGTACAAGCACTTTGTGCATGAAGGCGGAATTTCAACTCCGCTAATCGCTCACTGGCCGGCCCACATCGAAGGGGGCGGCAACTGGCGTAACACGCCTTCGCACTTGATTGATATCATGGCCACCTGTGTTGATATCGCCGGTGCTGAGTACCCTAAAAGCTACAAAGGAAATGACATTAAGCCGATGGAAGGCAAAAGCCTAGTTCCCGTGTTTGCCGGCAAGCAACTCAAGCGAGAAGCTTTGTACTGGGAACACGAGCGCAACTGTGCCATCCGCAAAGGCAAATGGAAACTCGTCGGCCGTAACGTGTTACAGCCACAAGGGGTTCCGATTGATAAGTGGGAACTGTACGACATGGAAGCCGACCGATCTGAACTCAACAACTTGGCCACCGCCAAGCCGCAGATCGTAAAAGAAATGCACGATATGTATATGGTCTATGCTAATCGTGCGAATGTTTTGCCATACCAAAGCAAAGAGCCTAAAAAGAAAAAGAAGTGAGTTGAATGATCCGCGGGCAAATTATATCAAGAAAATGTTTGCATTATTCGGACAACACCCTATAGTTAAAGTGTTAGTCGAATGGATCCTTCTGAATGGTTGCTCCAACTGTTCACGATTAACAACCGTACACCGCCCGGAGTGTTGGGTACGAAACAGTGGTGTACACCCGACGTGCGTTGATACCTAACAAACGCACGCCGGGTTTTTTTATTTCTTGGGTGCCAGGAATTGTTTTTACTCGTCTTTATCTTTCAAAGGCATCCAGTGAATGCCATCTGGTCCAATGATTTCCAGGTTGGGTAGTTGCTTGTGGAGTTCGCCGAGACGCTCGTTGCTCACGTTAGAAATTCGTATTTCTAACAGTTCAAGATGGACTAACATTTCCAGCGGGGTCACATCACGGGCCGGAATGTCACTTAGCCCTAACTGCTTCAACTTGGTCAGTTTTGCGAGAGGGGCCAAGTAATCAACGTGAGCATCAAAAACCGTTAGGTATTCTAGATCGGTTAATCGAGAGAGTGGCGTCAAGTCACGAACTTGCGTCTGCCGAAGATGCAACCGTGTTAGGTGGGGCAGCTTTGCCAGCGGAGTCAGATCATCGACTTGCGTCTCGCTAATGTTCAAATAAGTGAGACCCGAGAGATTGGCCAGCGGCGTCAACTCGGTAATAGCTGAACCGTGGAACTCGACGCGAATCACTTCATCAAAGAAGTCAATCCCAATGATGTTTCGCAACCAAGTAGGGCCAGGCGGCTCGGGTTCAGGATCGTTTGAAAACGGATCTCTCTCCGTCTGATATTGATACGTGACAATGCCTGCGTGCTTCTCGATCCAGGTCACCACATCTCGCTGCCGCTTCGCTTGATTGACCTTCCATCCCAAGAGCAGACAGATGGCAGTCATCACTACCAACAGCGTACGCAGGGTGAACCGTAAGTAGAATCGGCGTTTGGGCTTGGTCGATTGTTCTTTCATACAAAGACCTAACTGTGTGAATATCTCATACTATCTCAACTTCTTACCATTTGGATTCGAGTAATTCGCCAACCGCCCTACCCTGCCCCGGCCTACAACTTCACAGCGGTCAACGTATTATCCATCAACATCAGCACCGTCAATCGGTTAGCGTTCGGTCCTTTACTGATATCTAACGTAGCGGTGTAGAACAGAATGATACCAGGAGAGCTGGCCCCTAGCAAACATTTTAACATTGGTGTGAATTGCAGCGCAGAAAAACATGTAGGTACGTTGAAGAAAGTATGTTAGCATGGGATGAAAAAAGGAACTCAATGAACATTACCCTCAAATTCAAAGACCCTACCCATAAACGACGACTTTCAACAGGCATTCATTGGTGGGCTGTTGTTGCAGGAATTGGTTTGCTGGGAACTTTGACTTCTGGCACCACTGCACATTTTGAAGGAAATCTGACAGAGCATCATTTCAGTATCTATCTTTCACCGCTGGCGATCATCACGTCACTCGTTTGGGCCGTTGGGGTTTATATGGCCTTGCGTCAGAACTCGCGACTCACAAGGAAATACTCGGATGCGATTAATGGGAAGGAAGAATTTATCAACCTCACTGATGATGGGGTCGAATGGGGATACAAGAGTGTCACACAAACTAAACTTATTTGGAATGCCATATCCTATTACTCCATCGACAAGACAGAACTGCGACTGGGCCTACCTGGTTCAGCAATTGCAGTTCAATTGGAGGAGTTAGATGGAATGCAGGTCGAGGAGTTTCAAGAGTTTATGAAGAAAGTCAACGTAAAGAAAATTGATTGAGATTCAAGATTCAAAATCTGATGTGGCTAACTTTTGCTGTAGCCGCTTTCGCAGTATTTGATAGAGCACACGGGTATTTATAAAAAAGGCCAGCTTGATAATCGATCCAGGAGAGCAGTGGTTATGACAAATGATAATCCAAACAGCCATTTTGATTCAAAATCGCTGAACATCACCGAAGAAATGAATAAAGAGATCGACTCTCTCAATGACGAAGGCTTTTCTATTATTGCAATGAAGAGGCTATGTGAGGCTACTGGCTTGGATTACAAATCGGCTTCTCAATATGTCTTAGCACGAAAAAGATCTACCATTCCTTGCCCTTTCTGCGGTAAGGACTTATGCACTGTATTGGCGAAGCAATGCTTAGAGTGCGGCATGGACTGGCATGATCCCAATAATTTACGCCAGTTGTAATTTAATGCTCCTTCAGAAAAGGCTCAGGTCCAGAGAACGCTGAGCCTTTTGTTTGAATTTAAGCAGGTACCGGGTACTCGTGCAAAGCCACTCGGTTGCCTTCGGTGTCTTCAAAGTGGGCAATGAAACCGTGTTGGCCGATATCGGTTCTCGGCATCAAGGTTTTGCCTGAAGCTGCGGTAATTTTTTCTAGCGTAGCTTCAATGCTATCGACGTGTAAATAAACCAACGTGCCATCGTGCGATGGAGTGTAGGCGTCGCCTTGGATTAATGTGCCTGCAGAACCGGCCACACCTTGTTCCATCGGAAACCAGGCCATCTTATTAGGGCCCATTTCGCTATCGGTTAATTCGAGGCCAAGAATCGATTCGTAAAATGATTTGGCTCTCGCGAGGTCACTCGTAGGTATCTCGAACCAATTAACAGGATTGACTGCGGACATTAAAATTTCCTTCGTTCGTTGTGATGGAATAGTAAAAATTAAAAGTATCGTATTAAAGTAGAAACCAACGGGTCGATTCCTTGGGTCCATTTTTCTTCTCAAACATCAAAGCGGGGCACGTGTTATTTTTGACCAATGACCTCAGCTAGTTGGTCCAATGCGCCAGACCAACCGCCCATGTGGCTCTCTTTCATGCCTGCGATTGTGAATTTCTCGTGGGTCAGTACTAATTCAGTACCGCCATCTTTGTCGAGAAACTCGACCGTGACTTGAGTTTCAACGCCCGCATGTTCGCTTGGTTCATCCCATGTCCAGGTGTAAACCACTTTATTGGGAGGTTGGATAACTGAAAACTGACCCGAGACAACATCCACCTTCCCCTCGGCAGACTTGAAACCAATTTGGTAGCTACCGCCAACTTTTAAATCGACTTCAACAACAGTATGCGTAAAATCATTGGTTGGTTTAAGCCAGCGTTTTATTGACTCCGGCGTGGTCCAAAGTTGGAACACGACCTCAGGCGAAGCTGGATAAGTGCGTCGTAAAACTAGTTGATCGTTTGATGATTGGGCAACCATGATAATAAAATCCTTGTCTGAACTTGACGAATGTGAGCAAGTAGACTTAAATATAGCCATATGGCTATTAATTATCAATACCAGCTAGATCGAACTTTTCATGCCCTGGGAGACAACACCCGGCGGCAGATGCTGGCCATGCTCTCAAAGCGGCAAGAATGCACGGCCAGCGACTTGGGCCAACCGTTTAACATGGCCCAGCCTTCGGTCTCCAAACATATTCGAGTGCTCGAAAAAGCGGGCCTAGTAAAACGCCGCAAAGAAGGCCGCGTTCATCATTTCCAGCTACAAATAGAACCACTCAACGAAGCTCAAACCTGGATCAGCGACCACCGAGAATTCTGGCAAGGCTCACTCGATGCGCTGGGTGATTTGATTGATGAGATGAATGCGGAGAAGGGGAACGGGTAGATGCTTTCGAGAAATCAGGAATCAGGTAGTAGCAGATAATTTTAACTACCCCATGCGTCACGTTCCTTGGCAACGTACTCATCGGCATTCACGCCTTGCCAAATTTCTTTGCCTAATCCTCGAAGTTCCGTGATCTTGTGTGATCCAGTTTTCTTTCTTCCAGCATCTTGCAACAGAGATTCAGCGAGTTTCTGTTTCTGCTCTCGTGACAGTTCTTCTTTAGCGCGATTTAGTATTTCATCGTATGAGTCATTTGACATTGGGTTGTCCTCCTAATGAAATAGTAGCAGTAATGATTAATGTGGGACACCGGAATTCAAAAGAGTGTGACATTTCAGCTATTCCTATTTATCGACTTTTGAAGAGTATTCCTGAAGCTATCACTGCTTGCATTGAAGTGAAAGTGCTCTCAAACCACTTCCCCAATAATCTCCACCGCCCGCTTCATTTCCTCTTCACTCACATCCAAATGCGTAACCGCCCGTATCACTTGCGGTCCCAACGCCAGCATCCACACGCCAGCTTGGTGCATTTTTTCTTGCAACTCTGCGGCTGTTCCAATTTGCTGGTCGACGTTAAAAATAACGATGTTGGTGTCGACTACTTCTGGCTCTAGTTGAAGCCCATCAATGTTGCGAATTCCCTCGGCCAATATCTGGGCGTTGGCGTGATCTTCGGCCAGGCGGTCGATGTTGTTTTCTAGTCCGTATAATGCCCCGGCTGCCAGGATGCCCGATTGTCGCATGCCGCCGCCGAAGAGTTTGCGGTGGCGTTTGGCTTCTTGGATCATCTCCTTCGGGCCAGCCAGTACCGAACCGACTGGTGCCCCGAGTCCTTTGCTGAAACAGACGCTGACCGTTTCAAAATGTTGGGCCCAAGTTTCTGCCGCAATGCCGGTTGCGACCACGGCGTTAAACAACCGGGCACCATCCAAGTGAGTTCGCAGATCATTGGCATGAGCCCAGCGGCAGATTTCTTCGACATGTTCATACGGTTGAATTTTACCGGCACCCCGGTTGTGCGTGTTTTCTAAACAGACTAATCGCGTGCGAACCAGGTGATCGTTGTCGCCACGAATGGTTCCTTCGAGTTGTTCAGGCCGCAGAACGCCTCCTTCGCCTTGGATGGTTTTGGCCACAATGCCGCTCAGTTGAGCGAAGGCCCCTTGCTCGTAGTTATAAACGTGGCACCCTTCTTCGCAGATGAATTCGTCGCCCGGTTTGCAGTGAATGCGAATTCCAATCTGGTTGGTCATGCTGCCTGATGGCATAAAGAGCGCGGCCTCTTTACCTAGCAGTTCGGCCGTCTTTCGTTCGAGCCGATCGGTGGTCGGATCGATAGCAATCACCGCATCGCCCAGTTCGGCATTGGCAATGGCTTGCCGCATTGGGTCACTCGGTTGGGTCACGGTATCGCTACGCAAATCGATCATTGGGGCAGTCATTCTGGCTCTTCCTTGCAGAGTGTTGAGGTTGGATATTTCTAAAATCTATCATCCCTGACGACCCATTACCACCATTGACGTTCGATGTGATTAGAACTTTTTGATTTCATCGTGCCGAACCCTTTCATATCGTGTCGTTTCGCCGACGATCCGAGGACGCAGCGACCCTGCCAAAGTACACAAAAAAAGCCGACTCTTCATCTTGGTAGATCAAAGAGTCGGCTTTGGTTAGGTTGTTGTAGGTACGTTGTGAACTAAGCGTTCAGTTTCACCTTGGGTGAATCGGCCACATTGACCCAAACGTGAACATGAGGGTTGCCGCGGAAGTGCCAGACGAATGACGGGCCTTCGAGACGCCAGTTGTCCCAGACTTTGTCGTTACCGATGTCTTTGTCGGAATAGAACGTCAGGTGACAACTATCGAGCCCGCCCATGGTTTTCAAACAAGCGGCCACTTCGTCTCGGTCTTTTTGACGATACGGTTCGACCAAACTTTTCAGCGTATCTTCAACCGCTTCTTTTTGATCGCTCGATAGATCCGCGATTGGAATGCCGGTGAAGTTGCCATTGGGGCCTTGGAAACCAGAATTTTGTTCCCGAGGCGTTTTGTTATGCAAGGCTTGCTTTTGCTGCTTGCCATCGAGGATCTTGTAAACTTCATTGGCCTTCAATGCTTGATGCCAGAACACGCTACCGACATGGTCAGGCCCTTCATTGAAGCCTGAGGCGGCGTGCCCGTAGAAGATCGGCCCGCCGAAAGCTACATGCTCTGCCGAGTTGCCATCGCAGCGCATCGTCATGTGACGCCCGGTTAGCACGAATTCAAATTGGTCGGTGCCTGGTTTGCCGAAGATGGCAATTGCCTGTTCGGCCCCGAACCCGCCTGCATCGTCGTCTAGCTGTTGATCAAACTTGGCGATCCATTCTTCACTGACCAACCCTTCAAAGATATCACGGACCATTTTTTGTTGGTCTGAAGTGTAATAGTCACTGTCCAATTCTGGCTTGGTAACTTGCCAGTTGTTGGCCACGCGAGTTCTGAGTAGCCCTCGCTTTGGATCTTTGTAATTCCAATCGAAGGTCACGTCTTCTTTTTGCTTCGGAGTCAATGAATCGTAAAGATGTTCGACAATAGCCTCTGGCCCATTGGAATCGGCCGGCTTCTTGTCTTTAGCAGAGACCAGACCAGGAATAGCGGCCCCGGTAGCCAGCGCCGCCACACCAGCGGTTGTGGTTTGCAAAAAACGACGGCGATTGACCGTAAAATTAGAATCAGATTGCGACATATGTGTCTCCTAATGAACGAAGAGTGAAAAGATGTATTTGGCTGGGATGTGCGTATTAGACCCGATTTGAGCAAATACCGCAAATTTTGATTGGATTTGCCCACAAGTTGTAACCCCAGAGGTGAGTTGAGGTTTCGGAATTGCTTTCGATAAAGCAATTTATTCGTTAGCACAATACTGAACTAGGCACCGAAGTTCATTGTTTTCAGTTTTGTAGTCCTGCCTTTTTGATAGCAAAACGTATTCGAGATCGATGTTGAAATTTTCCAACAGCCCAGAAAAGGACACCGAATATCCCAAAAAACCAGAAGGGATAAATGATTCCAAGATAAATTATTATATCTGGAATAATGTTACTTAGGGTCGGTACGTTTTTTGAGAGAATCATAAAGAGTAGAAACAGACCAAGAAATCGCTTTCCGTTTGTGAGTAGCCAGGGCTTTTTAATAGAGTACTTAATTTGAGTTCTTTGTTTTCTTCTCTCAGCTTCCAGTTTATCTTGCTTGATAAATACCTCAGGGTCTTCAATAAATTGATCAACTGGTACAGCACGGTCTCCATGCCCAAAAGGACAGACCAGCCAGCCCTGACTAAGACGATCTTCGTCCATCTTAGTTAGTACATCTTCTTGTGTCATTTTATTAGACCAGAGCCAGTCAGAAGGTCGCTTAATTGCCAATTCTTGCGACATGAAATACTCTTATGGTGCTAATGTAAAAGTGAACTGTTGCTCGATAAGATACAATAATGCAAATCAAATAGAAAGAACGAAATAATTATTCACTCTTTTTATCACAACTTCTGACACCTCGTGCAGAAGAAAGTCGGCCTCTGAGCCTGGACAATTCAGTGCATCTCTTCCTTCTTTCAAACTGGGGTACCCGTATATGATTCCTTACGGAAACGGCATAAAGCTCACCACCGCGTAGACAAACACCACGGTCGAGCCCACGAGGAGGAAGATCGAAGCTGAGAGAATGGCGTAATGCAAAGCCGATAAGGTCAACGCATCTTGAAACGAGAGTGGTTTCTCCGATTCTCCTCGATAAAGCATGCGACTGAATATCAACGCCGTGAGTGCTAAACTTGTTCCCAGTGAGATCAGAGTGAACATCGGTGAAAAGGCCCAACGCATGGCGTCAAAACTATCGATCCGAACACCCGAAGAAATGAATCTGTTTGAAAAGATAGAAGCGAATTGGAGCCCGATTGAAAAATTGATCATTGTTGTAACAAACAAGGCAGTGAATGCCGTTTTAAAAGCAGTACTTCCTTGAATCCTGCCAAAACCGAGCCACTTAGTTGCTCCATGTAAACAGACCGCAGAGGCATAGCAAAAGATGACGAAAACAAAAGGGATGCCGATCAGGGTACCTAAAATCGTTGGAAGCAATGTTGGATTATTCAAGATTAAAACTCTCTGAAGTTGTGAAAAGCATGGAGGACAAAACATTGAAAGCTACAAAAGCCTGGAGTTGGGTAGAACTCCCAATCAAGATGTAGATCGTAACACGCTGGAAGCAGGGTGGCAACTAAATTGAGATATTAACACGAACCTCAGACTTGGTGGAAGTCATGTCGTGTCTTGTTGAATTCCAAACACTTGCAATGGATAGAATTATATGAGGACATCGTAAACTCGTGCGTACGAAGAGCAACACAAAAGCAGATACGACAGTAATAATCACCATGGACAGCTTCCCATGATATTGTACGCCAGTGTCGAATCAAATTCAGTCCGTAGATGAAGTAAAAATGTTCGATATTAATCTGATGAATGGCCATTAGATTTGAGAGCCTGATTCAGAGTCTCTGACTGCTCTTCATGAATAATCGCCGGTCGTGGTTGAGAGTTCACAGACTTAAAACTATCAAGCAATAAGTTATGCTTCCAATCGGGAAGTTCAGTTATAGACTCGGTAGCATCTCGAAGTTGTTGAAAAAATTCTTGTTTATTCATGCGTCACCATCTTGCTCTGCTAAATCATCCTGAAATTGCTGAAAAAGAACATTTGCGCTGTATTCTGAATCAAGATATGAACTGGGCTTCATTTGTAACCTAAGTCGAGCATTTCTGATATCCCACTCTATCTTTTTTCCAGTCTCTTCATCTTTTCTAATCAAGTCATAGCTTGATCCTAATTTCATCGAGAATAGGTCGAAAAACTTCCTTGGTCCTATTCCTACAAATGGCTCAAATCTTACCTTTTGGGGAATATCTTTATTGTCACTCGGTTCAGATGAGAAATCAATAGATTCGTCATGAAATTCTAAGGCTTTACTCTTTGGGTAGGGTTCAATGTAAATAACACGCTCAACTCCTGCTGCAATGATATGTTTGGCACAATTATGGCAAGGAAAAGTGGTGCAGTAGAGATTTGTTTTAAGTGTTGAAACGCCTATTCTTCCACAGGATAGAAGTGCCTCCATTTCGGCATGTACGACACGTCCATACTCAGTTAAATCACCTATACTACTTTTTTCAAGCAATTCTTGTAACTTCCCTCGATCTAGTTGAAATTCCTCCCCCACCCCCCTGTCGACGATCTTCTTGATTATCGCTAATTGCTCTTTCTTATTTGAATCAAAGCCCCGAGTGTAATCTCGCCCATCTGGAAAATCTGATATTTCCGATGTTCTCATTCCTCGCTCAGGCCAGTACAAGCCTCCTTCTGCACTTGGGCACTCATTTGCCCCGGTTGATAAAATTTGATTGTTTCTTGTAATTACTGCGCCAACCTGCCTAGACAAATCTGCGGAACGCAAGGCTGCACTATAAGCAAAATACATAGCGAACTCATCGAACGTGGGAGTATAAAAAGGACACCCAAACCACAGTCTAACCATTCGAGAAATATCACCTTGAATTTGATCCGAACCGCCTGCCAGACTGACAAAAAAATCGGCAAGGTGAAAAGTCTTTTTGACCCGTTGCCCATGCTTAACATTACTTTCATCTCCATCGCGTTGAATCAAAGTGTTTGCTTCTTCTGTTGACATGCCTTTGCTTGAGATAAGATTCTCTCGTCTCCGATCTTCCTCAGCATGTACGCCAATAAGAACAAAGCCTTGAGGATATATCGCTCTTAGAGCATCGACTTCCTCAGGGCGTTTTAACGAACTAATAATAAATGCTTTCTTACCATTCGGTAGCGATGTCCCCCCTTGCTTTTCTCGGTCCAAGAAAATTCTAGTCGCAGCTCCATAGGCAAGCACCGCGTCTCCTTGCCTGCCCAGTTCGTCATCTACCTCACAAGCAGATGCTCGCAATTCATTTCCAGCCGTCATCAGTTGGTTAATGCGTTTAAAGTTGTTGCCACGAGATTCTGGAACATCCTTGAGCATTGATATTAGATCTGATGAGATACTGATAATCTGCGTTTCATAACCCGCTAGTTCAAGTTGTTCTGTCAAGTGTTCCGTCACTTGAGACAATTTAGTGCCAACCGCAGCAACTAGACCTATAACTAATTCACAGTCAATCTCATGATTAGGTTGGTCACTCAATGCACTAGCTCCTTTGAAAGTCGATCTTGAGGATTCAGATTTCTAACGACCCTATATTATGCCATTAAATATAATGGATTAACATACGCCAGGAGAATGTATTTCACTAATCACAACTTCTGACACCGAGGGCAATAAAACGTCGACCGCTGAGCCTGCACAATTCTCAACACCTCTTCCTTCTGGCACGTTCCGCAAACCTCACCCGCCTTGGCATACACCAAATGTTTACTCTGATAGCCGCCGTCTTGGTTCAGGGCATTGCGATAAGTTCCGTCGCCTAGGGTCGACCCTTCGTACCGAATCGCTTGCGTTAGAACTTGCTGCATCGCGGTGGCCATCTTTTTCCATTGATGGGCCGTTAGTTCATCGCACTCTTTTTCTGGATGCACTTTGGCCAAGTGCAAAATTTCGGCCGCGTACAGGTTGCCGATTCCGGCGAGCCGTTTTTGATCTAACAGCGCCACTTTGATTGCCCGTCGGCTAGTGGCGAAACAGTCTCGCAATATTTTCCAATCGATATCCAACGCATCAGGGCCAATATGCTTTCGAGAGAACGCCTCGTCAAATTCACTGGCCGACATCCAGCGAATCGTGCCCAATCCTCGGCGATCCCAAAACAGCAGCGTATCGACTTCGCAATTTTCAAGCTGAATCTCCAATCGCAAATGATCAAGCGTTGGCGGATCGGTAATCAGCACCAGGCCCGTCATCCGTGGTTCCATAATCACCCGGCTATCGTCATCCAAAACCAACACCACCCGCTTGCCGACTCTGGCGATATCAATAATCTGTTTACCGAGCAGTTTTCGCCTGAATGTGCCCATGGCTGGGGTGATACTAATCGGCTTTTTGGTGCATGGTGGTCGCTTCACATTGGCAATGGTAGCACCCACTACGCCGAGCACTCCACGGCGCATGGTTTCGACTTCAGGCAGTTCCGGCATCGGTTTCTCCATATTTTCGGATGTTTTTTGCTTAGGTCAGATTTTAAACTTCTTGATTCCACCCTAACAGCAGGCTCGTTTCTTGTTGCTACGGCATAACTTAGGGTGGTTTGCTCCACTTGACCCCCTGCCCTATTCGGTTGATACTCGAACTTTTGACCCACACTGGTGTCTGCCTACAGTAGACGCCACCACACGACCTCGATATTGTGACTGCCCACTATGAATTCTGCGAGTAATACCCCAGCTTCGGCCTCAGTTCCTGATGATGTTGGCCGTTTTGGCGACTTTGGTGGCCGATATGTGCCAGAGACTCTGACTCAGGCCCTCGATCAACTGAGTGCCGAATACGAAAAGGCCAAGGCCGATCCTAAATTCAACGAAGAGCTGGCCACGTTGCTTAGTGACTTCGTCAGTCGACCGTCTCCGATCTACTTTGCTCGAAGGCTGACCGAAGAATGTGGCGGGGCTCAAATTTGGTTAAAACGCGAAGACACCAATCACACTGGCGCCCATAAAATCAACAACACATTGGGCCAAGCCCTGCTAACTTTACGCATGGGCAAGACTCGGGTCATCGCCGAAACCGGCGCCGGGCAACATGGCGTGGCCACGGCTACCGCATGTGCTCATTTTGGTCTTCCTTGCGTGGTCTACATGGGCGAAGAAGATATCCGCCGCCAAGCTCCGAATGTTTTCAGCATGAAACTCCTCGGTGCCGAAGTCCGCCCGGTCACCAGCGGTTCTCGCACCTTACGAGACGCCATCAACGAAGCCATGCGAGATTGGATGTCATCGGTCGAAGACACCCATTACATCTTGGGCAGCGTCGTAGGGCCGCATCCGTTTCCGATGATTGTTCGTGACTTCCAAAAAGTGATCGGCAACGAAACCCGAGCCCAATCGCTCGAACGCTTCAATCGCCTGCCAGATACCGTGGTTGCCTGCGTAGGCGGCGGCAGCAATGCCGCTGGTATGTTCTATCCGTTTATCGAAGACAAAGATGTCGAACTCGTCGGCATTGAAGCCGGTGGCCGTGGACCAGGCCCTGGCGATCACGCCTCGCCACTTACTTACGGCAGCCCTGGCGTATTGCATGGCAGCTTTAGCTATGTGATGCAAGACGAAGATGGCCAAACCGAAGACGTCCATTCCATCTCCGCAGGGCTCGATTATCCCGGAGTTGGCCCTGAACACAGCTATTGGAAAGCCACCGGCC
>NVWB01000243.1 GCA_002733575.1 Blastopirellula sp.
AAGTAGTGTTCGTGGTTTCCGTGCATTTCGTGGCAAAATATCCCCGAATGGTAATTGGCAAGCCTGCTTGTTCTGACGAGCTTCGGATTGGTTTGACAGACCGCACTCTTCCCTGAGGTACGAGCCCATCATTTTCGATCGGTTGTGTGAGAATGTATTCGCCTACATTTCCCGCTTTGTCGATTGCTTGAATTTTGAGATAGATATTGGCAGGCACTTCTGGCGTGATTCGCCAACTGTATTTTCCTTGATTGGCGATTGAATTTTCTATCAAATTCCATGGCCCTGCTTTTGTGGCACCGTAGAAAATTTGAATCGGGCGATCTTCCAAGTGTGTATCTTCGGCAATCCAATCGATATCAAGTTCACCCACTCTGGCACCTTCGCCGTAAACCACTGACGTAATACTTACTTGCGGTTTTTGTTGATCGATTCCGACCCAAATATCGGCCAGGTCGCCAGCTTCAGGTCGTTGACCCGCTAGTCCGTTGCCGCCTTCGACCACCACGCGAAAACCGTAGATGCCATCTTCCTTGACTTCCACTTCAAATGGGCTGGTGCGATCTGGATCGATTCCATTGGGTTCCCAAGTCCGACCACCGTCTTTGGTGACCCAAAGTTCGACTCGCCCTACGCCGGATGGGCCTACCGTATCAACGCTGTAGTTCAAGGCAAATGTTTTGGAATCGCTCATTTCCAGTTCGATTCCTGGCGGAAGTTTTTGCGGTTTTGGTTTCGCTTGCGGGCGAATGGAAGACGCATTGCCAACCGGAGGACTCGTCGGTCCACTGGCAGGTTCAAACACACCGATACCGGGCTGTCTTGGTTGAGTGGGAGCAGGATTTTGTGTGAATTGATTCCGTGGTGCTGGCGATGGGTTGGGTGTACCTGGGTTGGGCACATTGAGCGTAGGAGTTTGGCCGGTGGCCAACTGTTGTTGCTGATTATTGACAGGCCAAGGGATGTTGCCTTGTTGACTCTGTTGCGCAATTGGGGCCCGACGTAAAAATGGATCTTGCGGAAGTTGGTTGGCCGCTTGTGGCGGAACCCCGTGATAGACATCACTGCTGGGCACTTCCCTTTGACCTGTGATGCGATTCCATTCTGGTCGCATGGCGACTAACGAAACTGGCGTGTTTCTTTGCACCGCCTCGACATTTCCAGCAAGGTCGTGTGCTTCTAATCGAACCAGCAGAATTCGATTCGTCGTTTGAGGAAACCAACGCGTTTCGCCTGCTACGATGCCGTTTTCGCGGTAAGCATTCTGCACATCTAATCTGACGCCTTGAGGTGGTAACTGCGGAGAAGACTGATAGCTTAGCAATATCTTGCTAGCGTCAATAGACAAATCACGCACAGCCCAGCGAGCGATTACCTCTCCGGTCGATAGCGCTTCTAATTCTAACGTCAACTTAGGGCGTTCGGAATCAACCAACACTTTTAATTTGGCCTGATGAATGATGCCAGGCGTATTGGATTGTCGGCTGCCTGATAGCTCTTGCGTGGCAAACCAGTATTCTCCATCAGCACTTGCCTGGAAATAAAATCGATCCGTTGCGGTCGACTGCCGACGATAAGACACCCAATTGATTCCACGATCATTCGAAACCAACAGTTCCACTTCGCCTGGCTGGCCATTTGGCCCAGGCTGACGGTTGGAATGATAGGGAATAGAGAACTGTCGTTGACGCGTAACCTGCGGCTGAATAGCGACAGGCCCAGCTGGTGCGGCTGCTGTAACCCCTGGTTGAGAGTTAATCGCGCTGGGCGCAACTTGAGCGCTGGCCAGTTGTGCGTAAAAACAACCACACATCAGCAACAGAATTTGCCAGTTATGTTTAATTATGATTTTCAACTGATAGCCCTGATAGCAACTACAGACTCAAGCCAAGCACAGACGTGCATCACTAGCTATCGGCATTCCATATATACGGATTCCACCAGTTCACCCGATAGTACCGGTTAGATAAACTTGGCAGAGGTTAATGATGGCACCGGTTGTGCGGGTCGAGAGATGAACAACCTGGTAACAGGGTGAAAATTGCGACCTTAGAACCCCCGCAAAGAAAGAATCCCTGGTTCTGATAGAAACTCTACTTAGCAACACGACTGTGTCCAATTAATCAAATAGATACCGTTTAGTTGCTTCGATTTCTTTTGCTTTTTCTTGGTGTTGTTTAGCCTGTTGAGTCTCGCCAAGGGCTTCGTAAACTTCAGCAAGCTCTTCGTGTATGTGTGCTAAACGAATCTCTGAATTATTAATAAAATAAATGAAACCCTCTTTTGCATTCTGATAGTCACCGATCTCTGAATAATACTGTGCTCTCAGCAGAATTATTCCTTTTTTATCACTCGCTTTTTCCTTATTGTTGATTAAATCCTCCACTTCATCCAGTTGGCCCAAGCGTAGCATAGATTGGATCTTTAAGTCTTCTGAAAAACTTTTAATTCTGTATAATTCCTCGTCAGAAAATTTATCTAATTCATACGCTCTATTTGCGTCCTTTAGTGCCTTGTCGTATTCCTTCAATTGGAAATAGCTTTGCCCTCGGTCAAGCAAAATGATTGCTCGATCTGTATCGGTGTAATCTTCCGCATTTTCAGAGTAAATTGCTAATACTATATTCAAGTTGATCACAGTGTTCTCATGTTGATCAAGGCTTGTATGGCAGTGCGATAGCAATCGATTTAGTTGCAAAGGATTGTAATTCTTTTTCTCTAAAATCTGAGAGTATGCTAAAGCCTCCTTGCTTCTCGCTGCAAAGTAAAGCAGATATGCATAGTCATAGATGTCATCTACATTGATGTCTTTCTTGCCTTCTAGTTTAGCACGAAAAAAATCATCCGCTGCAAGACTTGAAATTTCCCATTCATCATTCTCAAGAACTATATCATTATTTCCCCATAAATCATGTCTTAGTAAGAATGCCTCTGAGGTGTCTTCACTAAGCATGAGAGCGATCGTTATATCACATAGCCCAAAGTTCACCCGATACACGGAGTCAGGCAAGTTCTCATAATCCCTGCCTTCCTTATAGAACATATCAGCGCGTCTGTAGTAATAATCATAATTTATTACTGTTTCTGATGAGGCTCGTGGCGGTAACTCCTCTCCAAAATACTCCTCGGCATAGTATTTCTGGTCTTCTGTTAAAGCAGGAAACAATTCTCTAGAAATTACCTCGTAGGCTGCCAGGGTTTTCTCTTTGGATATTTCCCCAGCCTTCTCTAATAGTTCTATCGCTGGTATGGCCTTTTCTTCTTTGATGAGGCAGAAAGTTTGAATCACTAGAGCAGTTGGGTACTCTTCGCTGTCAGGAGCGATTTTCTTGACCTCTTTTAATAATTCAAGGTGTTGGCCAGATTTTAATAAGTCAATTGAGTGGGTGATCAGGTTTTCAGATTTCATGGGAGCACCGAAGGCTTGAAAGTTAAACCAGCAAACCATCATGATTGACAATAAGATATTTCTCATGCTTGCTCACTATAAAATGATTGGATTGAAATATTATTTGTGGAGGAAAAGAATCCACGTAAACAACAGTTACTATACTGGTGTTTGATTGTAATATCAATTTAAAAAAGATAACGACCCACACAATTTCCAGAAAAATAGTTGAGCGAGGATGAAGAACGAAGGCGGTAGAAACCTAATCGGATTGCATCAAAACGATGTTCGATCTTGTGACAATCAATTGTATAAATCTGCCGCCATGTGCGACCTCTTGTTGACTGCGTCAACCCAGTTTGCGAGCAAACTGGGGTACCCGTGACGATTGAGAAGTGGCCAATTTACGCTTTACGGGCCTTCGGCTTTTTCGCCGATTTGCGTTTGGGTTTGCCGAGTAGATTCTTTTTGGCTTGCGTGGCTGTTTTTGATGCGTTTTCGGCTTGGCCGATTACTTCAAACAGAAAGCGGCTGGTGTCGGTAGGGCGGGCTTTGCCCCATTTTTTTCGTGAGACTGCCAGGGAGAACGTCAGTCGATCTTGGGCTCGGGTGATGCCGACATAGCACAGGCGGCGTTCTTCTTCGATGGCATCGCCGTCTTCTTTGACACTGCGAACATGCGGAAGAATGCCTTCTTCCATACCAACCATGTAGACCTCGGGGAATTCAAGTCCTTTGGCCGCATGCAGGGTCATTAGCACCACGCCATTTTGCTTGAGTTGCTTTTCTTTTTCGTTATCAAAGTCGTCACCACCCAAGGCCGTATCATCGAGGAACCCAGTGAGGGTTGCCTCTTTGTGCTTGTCTTCAAAGGCACTCATGGCGCTGACGACTTGTTCGATGGCACCTTCTCTTGACTGACGATCATCCGGGTCAGGATAAAGCCTGACCAGTTCTTTCATGTAGTCGATGTCGGCAATCAATGACTTGGTGAGTGCCGTGAGTGAATCGGTTTCCAGCTTGCGACGATACGTTTTAATCAAAGCAACAAAATCGAGCACCGAGTTGACCGCACTAGGGGAAACGCCCTGAATCGAACGCGCCTTGGGCAGAACTTCCCACAGCGGTAGACCTTCGTTGACGGCGTATTCCATTAAGGACTTCACCGTTTTTTGACCAATGCCGCGCGGTGGGTTGTTGATCACTCGCAACATGGCAACTTCGTCTTGTGGCGAGTTGATCATTTTGAGGTACGATAGAATGTCGCGTACTTCTTTGCGATCAAAGAACGACATGCCGCCCACTAAAATATAAGGGATGCCTTCTCTGCGGAGCTCTTGTTCAAACGGTCGCGGTTGTTCGTTGGTACGAAATAGTATCGCAAAATCTCGCGGTTCAAACACAGGGTCGCTGATGCGTCGTTTGATATCGGCGATGATTTGTTCCGCTTCTTGCTCTTCATCTTTGTACTGCATGATCTGAGGGCGATCTCCGCCATAACGAGCCGCATTCAGCACTTTATCGTAGCGTGTCTTATTGAACTGAACCAAGCGGTTCGCAAGCTCTAGGATTGCAGGAGTACAGCGATAATTGTCTTCCAGGAGAATGACTTTTGCATCGGGCCAGTCTTTTTTGAAACCAAGAATATGTTTGACTTCGGCACCTCGCCACGAGTAGATTGATTGATCATCGTCGCCAACCACACATAAATTACGATGTCCTTCGGCCAAGGCACGAATAATGCGATATTGAGATTGATTCGTATCTTGGTATTCGTCAATCAGCAGATGATCAAACTTGTTCGCTTCTTTTTGGCGAATATCATCATGCTCGGTAAATAGTTGCTCGGTGCAAAGTAGCAGGTCATCGAAATCGACAGCACCGGCGGTGATTAAAGATTTCTGATAGCGGCGATAAGCAATCGCGGCCAAATGTTCCTTATCCGTCTGTGCATGATTCACGGCATCCTTGGGGCGAATCGAAGAGCTTTTCCATTGACTAATAAAATAAAGCAAATCACCCGGTTTTAACGTGGTGTTGGGCACACGGATTTCTCGTAGTGCCGTGCGGGCCAAACTTTCCTGGTCGCTGCGATCATAAATGGCAAAAGTTTTCGGATAGCCAAGGCGGTCGATGTTTCGGCGAAGCACTTTCACGCAGTGCGAGTGAAAAGTAGAAACTACCGGTGGGTTCTTAACCTTCTTGCCTATAATGTCTAAAACACGCTCTCGCATCTCGGCCGCGGCTTTATTGGTAAATGTTACCGCCAAAATGCGGTCCGATTGAACGCCATGTTTGATTAAGTTGGCGATTCGATACGTGACTACGCGGGTTTTGCCAGACCCTGCCCCGGCCAACACAAGTAGTGGCCCTGAAAGTGTTTGCACTGCATCAAGTTGCGGTGGGTTGAGTCCGTTCAATGGTCGATTTCTGGCAAAACAGGCCGCGATTACTGGAATGAATCAAATCAGAGCACATTTTCAGTGTAGATACCTAATTAGAGGTAGCCATCCGTTTGGAACAAATTGCAACAAAGCTTGCTCTCTGAGAACCAGAAGATACGTTCTACCTGCACTTAGAATCAACCGGGGAGCTTAATTTTCTTTCCTATTCTTACTTAATCCAGGGGAACCGATCCGTGGGAAACTAACTCGGTCTTGACGATTAGGGTAGTCAGAACTTATATTTGCGCATTGAGAACCTAACCTTTTTAGTACCAAAAGTTTAAATCAAATTAATAATTCAACTACCGAACTCGGATAGCACTCAATGAAAAGCGAACGCCGCCACGAATTGCAAGAAAATGCCCTCGCTGCATGGCTTACAAAAGTGATTGAAAAAGTCAAGCCTTTTTCGCAAGCGATTATAGGTGGCGTCATCCTCGTGATTTTAGGGGTGGTTGCCTTTCAAGTGCTAACCATGGAAGGCGCTCAAGAAAAAAACTTGGGATGGGAAAAAGTCTTTTCTGCAATCGATGACGATGATCAAGAAAGTTTAGAAGCGACAGCAAAAGACAATGCTGACCGTGCTTCGGGCCAGTGGGCCGCTCTTTTGGCCGCCCAACAATACTTACAAGCTGCTTCTGAAGTTGCTTTTTCGACACCCGATAGCGAATCACTTGATCTGCAAAAAGCGATTAGCTTGTACGATACACTGATTGCTGGCACCGATGACAAGAAAGACAAGTTTCTGAAAACCAAGGCGTTGTTCGGAAAAGCCCAAGCCTTGGAACTCAAAGCAACGGATAAAGCTTTAGATTCAGCAAAAGAGACCTACGCAAAAATCGCAGATGTTTGGCCTGATTCGGCTGCGGCCAAAGAAGCCCAGCGACGCATCAATAGTTTGAATGACCCACAAATCACCGGACCTGATGGTTTTTACGCTTGGTATCGAGGTCAAGAATTTAATTCTACTGGTGCAAGACCAGGCTTTCCAGATATTTCGCTTGAAAACATCGATGATTCAGATCTCGTTCCCGGTTCTTTGCTGACCGATCCTCTGATCCCTAGTGATCTTAAAAAACTGCCAGGTACGGAACCAGCCCCAGGAACACCTGAGGAAACACCTGATAACGAACCATTGGTGCCATCTAAATTCACTGATCCGAAAGAAGCAGACGGAACCGAAACAGATGGAACCAAAGCAGCGGAAGAGAAAGCTGCTCCTGCTACTGAAAAAGTAGAAGAGAAAACAGCAGAGCCCGCAAAAGCAACTGAAGAAGCAACTGACAACAAACCATTGGTGCCATCTAAATTCACTGATCCAAAAGAAGCAGATGGAACCAAAGCTGCGGAAGAGAAAGCTGCTCCTGCTGCTGAAAAAGTAGAAGAGAAAACGGCAGAGCCCGCAGAAGCAACAGAAGAAGCTGCGGAAGAAGAAACTACCGAAGAAGATTCTGCATCAGAGTAGTTTTGACCATTCAAGCGAGACTGTTCTCTTAACGCAGTCTCGCTAATTATCTTAGATCATAAAGAACAAACAGCCTATGGAATCTGATCAAAGCGACGACCTGTCTCTTGGTTCAGGCCCGTTTGAAATTACAATTTCTGACGAATTCGCCGGCATACGTCTTGATCATTTTGTCGTGAGTCAACTATTAGGCACTGTCAGTCGTGGCAATGTTCAAAAGATGATCAAAGCCAATCTGGTATCCATCAATGGCAATCCGGCGAAGTCTTCGCATAAGTTACAGTTAGATGAACTTGTGTTGATTACACTTCCTGAAGTGGAAGAAAAAGTCGAGAAAGATTTACCGCCGCCGATTCTGTTGGAAGTGCTGTTTGAAGATGAACACATGGCGGCAGTCTACAAACTGCCCGGCATGGTAACGCACCCTGCCAAAGGTTTTTGGTCAGGCACAGTCACCGAATCGATCGCGGCTCAGCTTGATCAACTCAGCGATATCGGCGGACCGACCCGGCCTGGTATTGTTCATCGTTTAGATCGTGACACCAGCGGCGTGATTCTGGTTGCTAAAACCAACGCTGCCCATGAACAAATAGTCAAACAGTTCAAAGACCGCACGGTCGAAAAAGAATACACGGCCATTGTCAGTGGCGTGTCTGATCGTGATCGAGATTTGATCGATTTGCCGATTGGAAAGCACCCAAAAAACCGGGAACAGATGTCCGTTCGCAGGAACGACCCTGATGCCAAATCGGCACAAACATTTTTTGAAGTGACCGAACGATTCCAGGGCTACTCGCTTCTCAAAGTCTTACCCAAAACAGGCCGCACACATCAAATTCGTTTGCACCTAATCCATGCGCATCACCCGATCCTCTGCGACCGCCAATACGCAGGCCACGCCACAATCACCGCCGGCGAACTAACCCACACCGACGATGACACCGTAGTTCTAACCCGCATGGCCCTGCACGCGAGAAGAATCGGCCTAGTTCATCCAATCACGCAAGAACCTCTTGAGATTGAAGCCCCCGTGCCAGAAGATATGAGCCGGGTGTTGGATATTTTGCGCGGGTGATAAAAATTCATTGCGTGGAGGAATCTGTTTCAAAGAATTTACGAGCAATAATAACACTTCACGACCTCATCGTCTTTCAAATTAAACAACAAAGATTTATAGATCCTTAACGTAGGTTTTCGGCAACTCCTGATCAGCTGGAAAATCAGGGAAAATTGCCTTGAAGATTTGGTGACTTACGTGTGTTATATCGATATATTTCCATTCACTAGAGCCAATTGGGCGTATCCCTACATAGATCGGTAAGTTTTCGACTCGCCTGTCTGATGTCTTGACGATTTTTTTCACCGGTACGATTGCGAACTCATTTATATCTGATTGAACATATGTTGGTGGGTGTATAAAACTTAGAGATTCTAACTTAGCACTCTTCTCTCTATGAATAGAAAAGGTTTTCTCTAAAGCGGCGTAGAATACTTTGGTATCGTTTCCTGACAATTTCATAACTATGGGATGGGCATATTCTAGCAGGGCATCTGCATCCTCGGCAAAAATCGCTAATTCCATTTTCTGTACATCCTCTTGAACAACCTCGAGTTCTACAGGGTTGTCGGAAGACTTGTTTTTATCATTAGAGATTGCTTGAACATCAATTTGATTTGAGTTGTTCGTAGAGGTAGGAGTGTTATCGGTTTCCCCATCGGTGGATGTCTGTGAGCCACATCCAAGTAAAAAGATAAGAAACAAGGCAAACGATGATCTTGTAATTTGTTTCATAATAATGAGCTCTCGGTATATGAACGATTTTAGTACCGTAGGATGGATGAATCTTTATTCATCCACCTGTGATAGATTATCCACCACACATGAAGATCGATTTTAACATACCAGTGAAGTGATGACCAATTCCGATAGAAAATTGTTTGAGGTTGGATGTAAATAAAAATTCCATCCACCCTACTTCACTGGGATAGACTCCGTTTTTCGACAACAAAAGAAAATTCACAAGTGGCACATAAGGAAACGAAATTCTCAGAGCAACACGACCCCATAACACTGGTAACTCCGCGACGTGAGATTACAGGTATCTCAGCGGTGCTTCTCCCCTATAACATCGACCATACAGTTGACTGGCCAGGTTTTGATCTTCTGATTGAACGAACACTCAACGCTGGCCTGATGCCTGCGGTTAATATGGATACTGGGTTCGATAACCTGATTGATGACTCAACCCGATTGGAAGTGCTACGACGTACAGCTTTGCTTGATTCGGTTTGGCATGCCACCCTGGCCATTAACACAGAGGGACACTCCCGCTTAATAAAAAACACCGCCGAGCAAGATGAGTGCAAGAGAAGGAACAGCCAACAAAAACTACATATTTTGCAGCGACTCAAAAAACAGTGGTGCCAGAAATCGAATCACCAGCCAGATCAGTACGCTAGAAATTAGGTTCAAGACAATGCCAGCTTTGATCATCGAGCGTATCGGCACGTGCCCTGACCCATAGATAATCGCATTGGGCGGCGTGGCCACTGGCATCATAAAAGCACAACTGGCGGCTAAAGTCGCAGGCAACATTAATAGCAAAGGATCGACATTCAACTGCTGTGCCGTGCTATCCAACACCGGCAATAACATTTGGATACTGGCCAAATTGGATGTGAACTCGGTCAACCAAACCATGCCAGTCGCAGAGACTGCGATCATTCCATCTGGTGAAAGCGTACTCATCGCACTCGCCAACTGTTGCCCTAGTAATTCATCAAGCCCGGTTGTTTTTAAGCCACTGGCCAACGCAACTCCGCCACCAAACAACAACAAAATCCCCCATGGCACTCGCTTACTCACGCTCCATTCCAGCAAGCGAGAGTTATCCTTCTTCCCGCTTGGCAGCAAGAAGCAGATGATTGCCATGATCATCGCAATCGTGCCATCATCGGCCCAAACATTAAGCACTGTTATACCATCTACGTCAAATTGTTTTTCGACACCCAACAGCGGTGCCCAGCCCCAATCAGCTACCGGTTCACGCAATATCCAAAGCAATGCCGTGCATAGAAACACAACGGCCATTCTCCATTCGGCTTGCGACATAGGGCCTAGCTCGTGCAATGCTTTTTGAATGACTGCTCGGCCTCCGAGTGAACTGTCGCCACCCACGGGAAACAACAATCGGGTCATTACAAACCAGCAGATGAACAGAAAAACTAAGGAAAATGGAAAGACCATCATCAGCCAAGTCGCAAATCCAATGGGCGGTTGGTCGGGAAAATTGGTCTCAAAGTAACTAGCAAACGCGATGTTGGGTGGCGTTCCAATCAATGTTGCACAGCCGCCGATACTGGCCGCATAGGCAATACACAGCATCAACCCTATACCGAGGTTCTTCTTCCGTTTTTCATCTTGAATACCTGACGAAATTTGGGCTAACACACTCACAGCAATCGGTAGCATTAATAGCGTGGTGGCCGTGTTCGATATCCACATCGAAAGCCCAGCAGTGGCTAACATGAAACCGAGGATCACACGACGCGGTCGATCTCCGACTGCATAGATCATAGCCAGTGCCAAGCGGCGGTGCAGTCCGCTCTCTTCAATGGCTAAAGCAAGAAGAAAACCACCCAGGAAAAGAAAGATAAACCGGCTCCCAAAATGCTGCGAAACTTCAGCAGCATCTTGGATATTCAACAATGGGTACAAGGCCAGCGGCAACAAGGCGGTTGCCGCCATCGGGATGGCCTCGGTCAGCCAGAAAATTGCCATCAGGGCCATGATGCCGGCCATGTAGTTTAGCTCAGGCTTTGCGGCATCCATTGCGTAGCCGAAAGTGGGAGCCAAACACAACAGCAGTGCAACACTAATTCCCAGCCATCGCCCAACAGCCGCCACAGGTGAACTACATTCTACTGCTGGCTGATTCAAAGTCAGGGCTACCTATTTAAAAGAGAGCTTCAATCTGGCAAAGTTCATTCGATGTTCAAGTTACTCAAAGTTACCAGAAATCTCTACCTCAATCGACCCTCGGTTGTTTTTATTGTAACCATCGTGCATCTTTAGATAGAGACGTCCTGTTTTTGGAACGGACATAGATTTCTCTTTACCAACGGTAAACGGCTGAGGTGCTTTTTCCTCGCCTGGTGTAACAATCATGGCGATCAATGAACCTAATTTGTAATCACGAAGTTCTCTCGGGATTTCAATGCCATCGGCATCGCCTTCAAACACAAACATCCATTCACCTTGAGTTTTGAACCCTAGAGGGCTGCCTTTTTCCAGATCAATTTTCGTATCTAACCAATCTCGATTTGCAGCGACCGTAACCACTTTGCGATTCGCTTGTGATAGCATCTCGCGGATTCTGACTAACTTTTCTTTCGCCGAATCATACTCGGGAACGAGTTTGAGAATTTCCTGAAATACCACTCTCGCTTTTTCCCAATCTTTCTTACTCGCATATTCGTTTCCTAGTTTTTCCGCTTTATTGACGAAATCTTTGTGTAGCTCCATCAACTTCGGATCGGTGGGCAGTGTCGATTTTCCTTTGCTACCTCTGGGAGTCTGTGCAGAAACGTCTGCGGTGAAGAAGACTAGACAGGTAAATGCAAGTGTCAGCAAGGCGATTGAAGTACGCATGTGAGGCTCTCTCTGTTATGTTTTCTGAGTAGGATATTTTGGCTGTATCTTCTATTAGAATACCCAAGGATGATTCGGGCAAGTTCTAATAATTTATTTCATAATCCACAAAAAACATTTGACTTTTCTGACGCCAAATAGAACCTTAGGAAATGATTTTCTTCAGCACTTGTCCACCTTGATCGGTCAGACGAACATCTAACCCTTTGAAATTCTTGCTGACCTTTAAGTGGTCCAAACCAAATTGGTGCATGATCGTCGCGTGAAAATCATTCATGTGAACCGGGTCTTCCACTGGGGCCCAGCCGATTTCATCGGTTTCCCCGAGTACGGTTCCGCCTTTGATTCCGCCGCCTGCCATCCACAAACTAAACGCATAAGGGTGATGATCTCGCCCAGTGTTCACCGCTTTTCCACCACGGTTTTCCCCCAGTGGTGTTCTTCCAAATTCACCCGCACAAATCACCAAGGTATCATCCAACATGCCGCGGTCTTTTAGATCTTTAATCAGTGCCCCCACTGGCTGATCTAACATGCCTGCGTTGTAACCGATCTCTGGTGCCAAGTTACTATGATGATCCCACGAAGCGTGAACCAAGGTAACAAACCGAACTCCTCGTTCAACTAACCGGCGTGCCAACAAACAGTTGGTTGAGAACTGTTTGTACACATTCGCTCCGCCTCCACGGAAGTTGGTCTTCTCTGGTTCTTTCCGATCCACGCCATACGCATCTTTGACTTCTTGCGTTTCTTGCGAGAGATCAATCAACTCTGGTGCGGCTGATTGCATACGGAACGCCAACTCATACGAGGCAATTCGTGCAGCAATCTCTGGGTCGTGGACTGACTCGTACTTCTTTTGATTCAATTGATTCACGGCCGCAAGACTGGCGGCTTGAATTTCAGGCGATATCCCTGGTGGATTGTTCAAGTTAAGAACTGGCTCACCTTGGCTACGGAAGGGAACTCCTTGGTAAGTCGTTGATAAAAAGCCACTAGTCCAATTCGATACGCCTCCACTGCTGCCGCGCCCGGCAGTGAGCACGACGAAACCAGGAAGATTTTCAGACTCGCTGCCCAATCCGTAATTGAGCCAAGACCCAAAACTAGGCCGACCGAATCGAGGTACACCAGCGGTCAACATCAATTGGGCCGGGTGATGATTAAACGCATCGGTATGCATCGAACGAATCAAGGCAATATCATCAGCACAACTGCCGATGTGCGGAAGCAACGTGGAGAGTTCCATACCGCACTTGCCGTAGCGTTCAAACTTTTGTGGAGAGCCCATCAATAGGGCACTCTCTTTTTTGATGAACGCAAAGCGTACTTTTTCGGTCAAAGACTCAGGCAGCTTCTGTCCATTCCGCTCGTTCAACACCGGTTTGTGATCGTACAGATCAATGTGACTTGGTGCGCCTGCCAATTGAATAAAAATACAGCGTTTTGCCTTCGGGGCAAAGTGTGGTGGCTTGGGTGCTAACGGGTTTGTCGAGGGACTTTTTTCATCCGCCATTAATCCATCATTGGCCAATAGCGAAGCGAGTGCCACGCCACCTAAACCTGACGCACTGGTGGTCAAAAATTCGCGTCGAGAACGTATCGCTTGCGCGTGTTGAAAATCCATCTGAGGCGGGCCTAATCGTCATGGGGAAGGAATAAGCGGATAATCGCTTACCACTATTATAGACGAAATCAGACGAAATGGTAAATCATGCTTAAAACTAGCGAACCAGCTTCATCAAAGCCGGAAACTGACTGAATATCGTGGTTAATTCGGACTTGGTTATAATTTTATCTTTATTACGGTCTAGTTGATCAAATATCTTCTGCCCTTTCTCACTTACTTCAGTTCGCTTTACGATGCCATCACCATCGGTATCGTATTTTTTTATTATTTTGCTGGCGTATTGAGCTCCTTCATTATCCTTTGTGGCTGTCTTTGTTTTCGCAGTCGTCTTATCTCTCGGAATTGCAATATCAAAATAACCAATCATCATTTCTTCCCAAGTCTGATCGCCCCAGCGAACCAATTTACTTGGATCAGGGTTGTTCAAATTCCACTTAGAATTATCAAAATGGGCCGTGGCATGAATCTTAGATCCCTTCGGCATGCTGATTGGTTTGGCCAAACGGTAGGACGTTTGCCAATTAAAATCATACGCCGGGATATCCAGTAACGTATTCTCTTCACCACTGGCTAGAACGTGTTCGTACTTAAACGATTTTCCACGTAAATGCATGTGAGGCATAAAGCCCAATAGCAATACATCATCATCCTCCACTGCACGTGAGATTGCTTCCACTTTATGATTTCGATCATGGGGCGGGATATTCAATCGTCCCTGCGCTGCACTCGTCGTTCGTATCTCATGAGTTATTTCCTCTTCATTCGCAAACACCAAACCAAACTGGCTCAGATCTTCCTGTTCCATTCCAATTGGTGTGTAGTGTATTTGAAATAAAAGCTGCGATCCAGCTGGAATTTTCTTTGCCATGCCTTTTGGAAACGGCAAGGCAACTTGCCCGGGGACATAGCCCACTAAGAATCCTCCTGCTCCACCACCGGTTCGAGGTGATTTCTCACCTGGGGGCAATGCGAACACCAAAATATGATGGACTACCTTTTGATTGCCTGGCTTCAATTGTGCCGCTTTAAACCAAACATCTTCTTTAAATTTAGGATCCACTCTGAAGTACCTGTAACGTACTTCACCTTCGGCTTGTACTGTAACAGGTTCTTCGGTGATGTTGATTGTCCAATCTGGTTCTTGTCCAATGGTCCAACCTGAAAAATACTGGTTCGGATTCTTTGGAATCGCCGTATCACCTTTAGGAGCGCCAGCATCGACCCAGTCAAAGATCAAGTTCTTTTCTTCATCGCTCAGATGACGGTCGTTACTGAATCGCCCGTGCTTCGGATTTGCGTGCCATGGAGGCATACGTTGATCTTCAACGACTTCGGCAATCATCTCGGCCCAGCCGACCACTTCGTCGTAGTCAGTCAATGCGAACGGAGCCAGTTCTCCATCTCGATGGCATTCAACACAACGATTATGCAAAATCGGGGCGATATCTTTGGCAAACGTAACTGAGCTCGTCGTATCAGGTGATAAGATACGCCCGATGTGGCATCCAATTGGATCGGTCTTGGCCAAGCTCACAGGCTTACCGGCCAGCAGTTCATCAATCGCAGTAATCAAATCATTTCGGGTAACTTGATCACGGACCACACCTACCTGATATTGATCATCGACACGACCACGGTATTGAATTTTACGCTGTTGATCTAACACCACCATTTCCGGAGTTCGCTGGGCTCCCACGGTATCTGCGGTACGATTGGCCACGTCTTTCATCAACGGGAAGGTTAATTTATGCACGCGGGCATGCGCACCAATTTCGGTGAGTGAATCGTGTTGATTTGCAAACACTCCCAAGACAGCTACGCCTTTGTCTGCATACTGCTCATGAATCTCTTGCAATCGGATTGAATAGAGCCGGGCCAAAGGGCACTCGGTTCCCAAGAATGCGAGGACGACAATCTTCTTATCTTGGTAGTCTGCTAACGCATGACTCTTCCCGCGAAAATCTTTGAGTGAAAAATCGGCAACCGAAGTACCAATCGGTGGTACATGCACCTTAGAATCTCTAGCAAATAGTTGAGATGAGATAGACAATCCAAGTACGGCAACAACCAGCAACAAGATAATTTGGCGAGTCATATTCAAAACAGTGCAATAAGAGATAGGAACAAGGGGGTGACGATACCATCAACAATTCTCATGGCAGTAACATTACACACCACCACGTACACAATAAAACCCCATCAATCAAGAAAAAGTTTCGCTAGGTTCATATTATTTGTCTAGAAAGCACTGTCTAGCCCTAAAACCAACGAATTTCCTACTGAATCTTGCAATTCACCGAAAATTTACAGACTTGAACCATTGGCGAAGTTGATGCTCACCCCATTAAATGGAATCACACCGTAGATTCCTCGGGTAAACACGAGATCGATGAATTCGTCAGCCCAAAGGACCGGGCTCTTCGGCACAACGATGATATCGGTATCACGCAACCAAAGTTCATCTGAGGGTGCTGGTCGTTTACCATACAAGGCACCTTTGAGATCAATCTTTGTGGCAATCAGTCGCCAATCTTCAGCACGTCGGAAGATCACAATCTCTCGTAAATTTGCGCCATTATTCCAACCGCCTGAAAGTGCTAAGGCTTGTATCGCAGTTGTAGGGCCTGTCAACTCGAACCGACCAGGGTTAGGAACTTCACCGATCACGTAAACATACCGTGGGGCACGCTGTATTAAGATCGGCGAGACTTCAATTCCTTCCACTTCTAAATTATATCGTTCATCGATCTCACGTTTTAATTCATCGAGGGTTAGCCCTTGAGCCGGGACCGATCCAATCGCAGGCAACTGAATCGTTCCTTCAGGCGTCACACGACCTCGTCTGCCTTGACCGCCAAACCCTGCCCGGCTATCGACCGATGCTCTCAAGTCTTCCAACTTTGTGTTGACTAATAGTGGGGTGACTGTGATGGCTGGAACCTTGTAGTATTTAAGATATCTCTCTTCTAAATCCTTCGTGACTTCCGTGACTGTCTTGCGGGCAGCTTGAATCTGGCCCAACAATAAAACTGTAATCGAGCCATCTGGCTGAACGACTAATTCTCGATTCAATGTTTCATCGGTCAACGACTCAACCCGAACTTGATCCCCAACATTCAACTTGTATGCCGTTTGAGATTCGGTCCTAGTCAAACGGTAAACAAAATCGAGTTCATCGTCCACTCGCAATCGATACTCGGGCACATGCTGTGTCCGATGTGGACCAACATACTCACCTTGTGCAAAGACTTGCCAAGGAATGGGTCTGCGTGCGTCCCATCTCAATTCGCCATAACAAGAGGCATCAGCCGAATCGACACCCGTTAATACCGGAGATTGATGGGGTCCAGCTGCGTAGTTTTGTGGAAGAGGGAATCCGATATTCTGATGAACGACCGCTTCGCCAGGGCCAGCACAAAGCATAATGGGCGATGTCCAATCTTGCTGCACACCACTGAACCCTACTTCAAGTGTCTGTGGAAAAGTAGGGATTACGAATCGATCGACTGAAGAGTTTGCTTGATGATTCGTATTAATTTCAGAATCGCCCTGCGCTTTATCAGCCTGAACACTTTGAAGTGAGGTGCTTTGCTGTTGCGTAGTAGAACTCAATCGGTTCTCTGCGTCTGATGGTCTTTGCAGAGTTGCTATACCACTACAAACCAATAACCCGAAAGCCAGTATGAGAATAGTTCGTGTTTGCAACATTTTCCTGGTCATCCGTGACTTTGATGTAGGATGATATTTTACTATCATCCTTGGTATCACTGCACTGGTGTGCAGCAATTTGCTGTATCCAGTTATCGACTTGGGTAATTTGAGTTTTGGTTCCTGGCGGTGGAAGCTGGGAACTGCCATGGACCGCGAGCTGTTTGTTGATGCCCGAGTTGTGGTCGCCCTTGGTTTGCAAATTGCTCGACCGAAGTCCATTGCACTACTTCTTTGCCACTCGATTTCTTGGGCAACCGTTGCAGCAACAATGCTTCATTTCTCGCCATTGCGGCCAACTGAGGTTCACCCAAAGCATCATGCACTTTGGCTAGGTTATTCCAACTTTGAATTTCTGGCGTCGCCTGAATTCCTTGCAAAAACACCTGTTTAGCATCTTTCAATTGTCCATACCTGGCCAACATCACACCCAGTTCATTGGCCGCCATCGCATTGTTTCCATCAACAATCATGGCCGCTTGATAAATGGCAACAGATCGCGGTCCCATCATTGATTTATCTCTTCCGTTACCGGAATCGAGATAAGGCTGAATCTTGCCCAAACCAAACAGGGCATTCGAGGCTTCAGGAATATGCAATCCGGCTAAGCCCAACTGTGATTGTGCATAGGCATAGTATTGTTGAACAGCAACAATTGGCGTAACCTTGGCTAGGTTAATATCTTTGAGTGCCGGTGTCTTATGCGATTGCACCATCCGCTGCATGTCGATATTCGCTTCTAATCGAGAGCCTTTGGGAATAAAATCTTCCGCTTCCCGCATTGCCAATAATCCATTGGCCAGTGCCTGACTAAACCGATGCGTTTGGTGCTCGGTATCCAAAGTTTGAGTCAACAATCGTAATGCCTGAATAAACTCCGCTCTTGCCCGGAAATCCAAGCTGTCAAAATTATACGACAGACCAACCAGATTTTCGTTTTGAAATTAACAAAGGAGAATTTTCTCAAATCTTA